>NZ_LMCH01000059.1:0-361872 GCF_001623095.1 Pseudovibrio sp. Ad5
CTCACCAAAAAAAAGTGTCAAACCTTGAGAAAGCTGAGCGAATACTCAGTTTATTATCTAGTAATTTCAACAAGATAAGTGGTGCCCGGAGGCGGATTCGAACCACCGACACGCGGATTTTCAATCCGCTGCTCTACCAACTGAGCTATCCGGGCACATTCTGCTAGGGCGGTTTGTTTCCCGTCCTGCGAAGGTGAGCGTCTTATAGGGTGCCAAATTTCTCCTGTCCAGCAGGCAAATGCATTTTTTACAAAGAAATCTATTTTCTCCACTGCCTGCTCACCTTTTTCTCTTAAGCGCCTTAAATCATGAGGGTTTTATCCCAAAATGAGCCTCGCGGCGTCATTGAATAGCCTAAGTAGGTGCCCCTTTTTCCGAAATATCCCAAAACAGCGCCACCATATTCCGCATGGCATCGCGGGCAACTGGTTTGAGAATATGCTCATTGGGCGCATGTTGCGAGCACCCGGCATAAGAATGCGGAACCCAAACGGTTGGCAGGCCCAATGTTTCTGCAAAGCACTCATTTGGCAAAGAGCCAGCAAGGTTTGGCAAAAGGTGGGGTGTCTTGCCACTGGTTTCTTCCAAAGACGCCATCACCATGCGCACCCAAGCATTGTCTGGCGAAAGGCGCGTTGCATGAAAGAACCCGCGATCTTCCTGCCTTATCTCGACATTATTAAATCCATTGGCATCCAGATGCGCACGCAAGGATGGGACGAGACCCTGTACATCTGTTCCCACGACGTAGCGCAGCTGACAAACTGCGAAGGCATAGCCATCAATCGCATTTACTGGCGCTTCTGGCACACCGCTCTTCATTGCGAGCACGGCAAAGGAGTTCCAGCCAAACACACGCTCGGCAGGGGTGAGACCCTCCTCTCCCCAATTCTCGTTTATGGTCGGGCCTTGACTATCACCAACGGGAAGATCACTCAGAGCTTCCCTAATGTCTGGTGTCAGGCTGGTTGGGCGCCAACTAGGAATCTGGATTTGACCGCGTTTGTCCGCGATGCAGGAGATTGCATTGGCAAGGATAATGGCGGGGTCTGCAAGCAGCCCGCCCCAGTTGCCTGAGTGATTGGCACCATCACGCAAGTTTACTTGTAGTGTGAATGTTTGCGCACCACGCGCACCGGTGAAGACTGTTGGTGTATCCGATTGCAAGCGCGGCCCGTCAGAGGCGATCAGCACATCCGCTGCCAACATCTGCTTGTGTTCATCGAAGAACTCTTGCAGGCCAGCGGAGCCGGTTTCTTCAGAAGTCTCAATAATCACCTTACAATTGAAGCCAAGTTGCTTCTTTTCCTGCAAAAGGCATCCCAAGGCCTGAAGGTTAATGAGATGCTGGCATTTATTGTCAGCTGTACCGCGCCCGTAAATGCGTTCGCCGTCTTCTTCCAGAACGAACGGGTCTCTTCCCCCCATCCAGTTACCAGCTTGTCCGCGCACAACATCTCCGTGTCCGTAAGTCAGCACTGTCGGGAAACTAGGATCTTCGATGCGTTCACCGAACAGGAAAGGGCCACCAATCGGGTTCGGATTATCGAAGATGTGCGTTTTGAAGCCAAGACGCTCGAGAAGAGGTCGCATCTCCTCTTTCAGATAACGCATCAATTGGTGTTTTTGGTAGGGTTCCTGGCTTTCCGTCGGGATTGCGATTAATCGGGCCAGGTCAGTGAGGAATGCGCCGCTGTCGAAATATGTTTCCGCCCGTTGGATGGCTTCATTGCGACTGGACATTCTCATTCTCCCTTTCAGACTAGGTGCGCGCAGTTAATCACTTAAGGGGGTTCCAATCCACTCTGTTTGTTTCAGCAGCTTTAATGCACTCTGAAGACCAGCACCCGTAGCAATGCACATGCCGGGCAGGATCATCCACTCCAACGCCCAAGCTGAGCCAGAACGCTCTTGTTCATGTACCAAAGCGCTATGCATCGCAGAGACCTGGGTGCTGTTGTAACGGGCAAGCGTTACCAGTAATTCCGCGTTGATCGGGTTGTGTTTGTGGGCCATGGCTGAGGAGCGTCCACCACCGGAAAGTTTAATTTCCTCAAGGCCCTGTTGTGCCATCAAGGCAACGTCCGTACCAATTTTGCCAAGGCTGCCGGAGATCATGGAAAGGACGTTGGCGTAATCCACCATATTGTCCCGCTGCGTGTGCCATGAGTGCTCCGGAACTCTCAGGTCCAGCTCTGCCGCCATGTGCGCGGCGATCGCAACTGCATGTTCGCCCTGAGCATGGCTTGTTCCTACAGGTCCGCCAAACTGGAGCACTGCAACTTCCGCAGCGACATCGTCTAGCCGTTGATAGTGCCGTTTCAGCGGTTCAATCCATGTGGAAATGCGGTCACCTGCCGTTATTGGCAGCGCAGCTTGCATGCGCGTTCTGCCCATCAGCGGATAATCGCTATTCGCCGATTTCACAGTCTCAAGTGCAGCGATAACCGCAGACAAGCGCTTTTGCAGAATTAGAGAGGTTTTTCGCAGAGCTAACGCCAGCGCGGTGTCCATCACATCCTGACTGGTGGATGTTTTGTGGCATTCAGCGGCATATGGCTCACCAACACGCATGCGCAGTTGTTTGATGAAAGCCGGGATTGGCAGGCCATCTTTTGCGACGCCTGCCTTGATCCGCGTTATGTCAGGTGCAAACCCTTTGCAGCCAGCAAGCACAGCGTCTTTTGCTTCGGCTGAAACGAGAGAATGTGCGAACAAGGCCTTGGTGAGAGCCACTTCATAAGCCAGATAGTGATCCAGAGTTGTTTCCAGAGCGAAGGCGCGTTGCACGTCCTCATCTCCAAACAATCCGCTCCACATAGGATTGGTGAAGAGGCTCACACTCACATTAGTCCCTTTCCAGCGCGATCGCGATGCCCTGACCAACTCCAATACACATAGTGGCCAGTGCGCGTTTTTTGCCTTGCAGGCTCAGTTCCAACGCTGCGGTTCCGGTGATGCGTGCGCCGGACATGCCCAGTGGGTGGCCCAATGCAATCGCCCCGCCATTCGGGTTGATATGAGCTGCACCTGCATCCAACCCCAGTTCGCGCAGAACTGCAATCCCCTGACTTGCAAAGGCTTCATTGAGCTCAATGACGTCAAAATCAGAAGGTTGCAAATTTAACCGCGCGCATAGTTTTTGCGCTGCAGGAGCAGGGCCAATGCCCATAATACGTGGCGCAACGCCGGCTGTTGCTCCGCCAAGCACGCGTGCAATTGGGGTCAGACCATATTTTTTGACCGCTGCTGCAGAGGCAACAATCAGCGCAGCAGCGCCATCGTTGACACCTGAGGCATTGCCCGCAGTCACGCTGCCATTTTCACGAAATGGTGTCGGCAGCTTTGCCAGTTTCTCGGCAGTTGTCCCTGCACGTGGGTGCTCATCAGCGGACACGATAATCGGATCACCTTTGCGCTGAGGGATTGTGACCTCGATGATCTCCTTGGCAAGGCGGCCATTTTCTTGTGCAGCCGCTGCTTTAGCCTGTGAGCTCGCGGCAAACGCGTCCTGATCAGCACGAGAGACACCAAAGTCTTCAGCAACGTTTTCGCCAGTTTCAGGCATGCTGTCGATGCCGAACTGCTTCTTCATCTTCGGATTCACAAACCGCCAGCCAATGGTGGTGTCGAACACTTCGTTGGCACGAGAAAACGGTGAGGTTGCCTTTGGCATCACAAATGGTGCACGGGACATGGATTCCACACCGCCAGCAATCAAAAGATCGCATTCACCTGTCTTGATGGCGCGAGAGGCCGCAATGACAGCATCCATACCAGACCCGCACAAACGGTTCAGCGTTGTACCAGGTACGGCTTCTGGCAGACCTGCCAGCAGCGCGACCATGCGAGCTACGTTGCGGTTGTCTTCACCAGCCTGATTGGCACAGCCGTAATACACTTCATCAACGGCTTCCCAATCAACTGACGGGTTCCGCTCCATCAATGCTTTAATTGGCAATGCGCCAAGATCGTCCGCCCGAACAGAAGACAGCGCGCCCCCATAACGACCAATCGGTGTTCTAATATAATCGCAAATATATGCCTCAGACATCAGGCCGTCTCCACTCTGTTACCCGCATGTGCCGCCGCCGTTCGCGCTTTTAATGCGCGCAGAACAGACAGTTCCTCCTCAGTCGGCACAGGGGTCTCCTGCAAATCATCCGAGAACCGTACAGCCCAAGACACTGTTTGTTGCACCCGTTCTTTGGTCGTACCCGGATGAAGCGAGACCACTGTCAGCTCTTTGGTAACAGGATCAGGTTTCCAGATGGCAAGGTCGGTAATCAACAGGGTTGGGCCTTTTGTGGTGATGCCCATACGAGCGCGGTGGTCACCTCCTTCTCCGTGCCCAAAGGAGGTGAAAAAGTCCAGTTTCTCTACAAAACCACGCTTGCTTTGCTTCATGGTGATGTAAGTTTCCTGAGAGGAGGAGGAGATCTCAGGCGCTCCGCCGCCACCCGGCAACCTAACCCTTGGATGGTCGTAGTCTCCCACCACGGTGGTGTTGATGTTGGCGAAACGATCAATCTGCGCTGCCCCCAGAAAACCGACTGTGATCTTGCCACCTTGCAGCCAGTAGCGGAACATCTCGGTTACTGAAACCGTCGTCAACGCTGTGTCACAAAGCTCACCATCTCCAATGGAAAGCGGCAGAACATCTGGTGCTGTGCCGATCGTTCCACTCTCATAAATCAGCGTAATATCTGGTGCGTGAGTTAGACGGGCGATGTTACAGGCAGCCGATGGCGGGCCGATGCCCACAAAGCACACATCCGTGTTGCTCAAGGCGCGGGATGCCGCGATGGCCATCATCTCGTCCGGGGTAAAGTCTTGTGCTGTCACGGAGTTACCTCCAGCCCTTTGATGCGGTCAGCAAACACCTCTGGTCCCTGCTTCAGCACGTGTTCTTCCATCCATGCCTGAAACCTCTCACGATCTGCTGCGATCGGATCCCAGTCGATATACGTCTTGTTGTCTCTGCCGTAATACCCTTGCGCATAAGACGGATGCGCCCCGCCGCGCACTTCGCAAATAGCGGAGACGGTCCAGTGTGGCAGGATGCACGCGTTCATATGCGTATCCAGCTCATCAACCACTTCCTCAACCGTCACTATGGAATGCGTAGCAGCCAGCACGGCTTCCTTTTGGACACCTACAATTCCTTCAATCAGCACGTTGCCTTTGCGGTCAGCTTTAAGAGCATGGATAAAAGCAACATCAGGACGAATGGAAGGAACAGCAGCTAGTTCCTCACCCGTGAAAGGGCAATTGATTTTTTTGATATTCGGATTTACGCGCTGAAGTTCTGTACCCATATAACCACGAAACACGGCGCATGGTAGGCCAGCGGCCCCAGCTTCATATGCATTAGCAAGAGCGGCATGGGAATGCTCTTCAATCTCGATGGATCGCGGCCAGCCGTTTTCGATTGAATCACGCACACGTCGCAACAACCCAACACCCGGATTACCCGCGTAGGAGAAGATCAATTTCCTGACCAGCCCCATGCCGATGAGCTGATCATAGATAAGATCAGGCGTCATGCGAATGACCGTGAGTTCATCAATGCCCTGCCGGATAACTTCGTGGGCAGCGGCATGGGGAATGAGATGCGTAAAACCCTCAAAAGCGGCAGTGTCGCCGCTTTTGAGGTATTTCGTGACCGCATCTTTTAAAGACAGAAATTCAGCCATATTTATCAATCAGATATCAAAGAAGACGGTTTCGTTTTCACCTTGAATGTAAATGTCAAAGGTGTAGGTGTCGCCGGATTGCTTCGCGATCAGCGTTGATACGCGCATGCGATGTTCAATACGGCCCAGCACCGGATCAACTGCGTTGGCTTCTTCCTCATCCGGGAAGTACATGCGCGTATTGAGGCCAATGTTTATTCCGCGCGCAACGATCCAGAAGTTGATATGTGGTGCCTGTGTCCTGCCATCAGGAAACGGAACAGAACCCGGCTTCACAGTTTCAAAGCAGAACTCACCATTTTCCAGATTGACCGGCTGGCGCCCCCATCCAGTAAAGTTGGGATCAGCTTCACCACGTGTTTCTGACGGGCTGTTGAACAGACCTTCACTATCTGCCTGCCAGATTTCCAGCATGGCGTCTTTCAAAGGTGTTCCTGTTCCGTCAAACACACGACCTTTGATGGTAATGCGCTGGCCTTTGGTTTGCACATTCACCATGCGCGCGCCAAGGTCTTCTTTGAAGACCCCTGTGTTCCCGATGAAATTCGGGGTACAGCCGATATGAACGTACGGACCAGCCGTCTGGCTTGGGCTTTCTTTCAGATACTCCAGCTTTGTCATATCAATTGCCCTCCATACGGTTTTCAAACATGGTCGAGCGACGGCCACGCAGGACGATATCAAAACGGTAAGCACGGGCGTCCATTGGCACACAATGGTTCATGTCCAGCTTAGCAACCAGCATCTCAATCGCAGCCGGATCATTGATCGTCCTCACAATCGGACACAGCGGAATATGAGGATCGCCCTCAAAATACATCTGCGTGATCAGGCGCTGTGCGAAACCGGAGCCAAAAAGCGAAAAATGGATGTGGGACGGGCGCCAGTCATTCACCCCGTTTGGCCACGGATACGGGCCGGGACGAACGGTGCGAAAAGCATAGTATCCATTCTCGTCGGTGATGACGCGACCACATCCGCCGAAGTTCGGGTCAAGCGGCGCAAGATAGCCATCTTTCTTGTGGCGGTAGCGGCCACCAGCGTTGGCCTGCCAAACTTCTACCAGCGCATTCGGAACTGGTCTGGCTTCTTCATCCAGAACATGACCATGGACGATGATGCGCTCTCCCTGCGCACTTTCACCAGGCTTGGCATAGTTCTGCACCAAATCGTGATCCAGCTCACCCAGTATGTTGTGGCCGAAGACTGGTCCGGTAGTTTCGCTGATTGTATTTCCGAGAGACAAAAGCGCCTTTTGCGGAGACCGCAACACGCTCGTTTTGTAGTTAGGCGACAATGCCGGAGGATGCCAGTTCCGGTCTCGCGGAAAGAACGGACCAGCATTGGTCGTTGGCTTGCTCATCTCACTCCTCTGACGCATCAAGCTGCGCGAAAACATTTTTGACGACTTTGATGGCGCTGTTTGCGGCTGGCACACCGGCATAAATTGCGGTGTGCAGCAGAGCTTCGCTTATATCTTCCCGTGTTGCCCCGGTGTTTCTTGCAGCCCGCACATGCATGGCCACCTCATCTAGGTGCCCTAACGCAGCGAGAAGCGCAATAGTTACAATGGACCGTTCTCGCAATGTCCAGTTGTGCCGCGACCACACATGCCCCCAAGCCGCTTCAGTGATAAGCTCCTGAAAAGGCGCATCAAAACTGCTCTTTTGAACTTCAGCAGCATTCACGTGAGTGTCTCCCAACACTCTACGTCGTGTCTGCATGCCTTGTTTGTAAATTTCGCTTTGCCGCAGTTCACGCTGGTCAACCCTGTTTGGCCAACGAGAAATCGCCTGCCGAACAAGATGCGCCAGATACTCAGGTTGCTCCAAACTTGGCAGATGTCCGCAGTTTCCCACCCGCTCATATTTAGCGTTCGGAATGAGGCTTGCCATCTCCTCAACCAGTTCTGGCGGTGTAGACTGGTCGTCCTCACCAGCAACGCAGAGAACAGGCACGTCAATCTGTGCGGCCTGACAGGTCAGATCAGCGTCCCGAATGGCTGCACATGTGCCGATATATCCGTCCAAAGGTGTTCGGCACAAAAGATTCCGATATCCTGCAACTGCTTCTGGCCATTTTGCCTGAAAGCCCGCTGAGAACCAACGAGACATCACTGTATCAGCGATCCCCTCCATCCCGTTGGCCTCAATTGCGTTGATACGCTCTTGCCACGTCTGTGCGTCACCGATGCGCGGTGCGGTGTCACACAGGATCAGCCCGCTCACCAGATCAGGCCGGGCGGCCTGCAGCGCCATTGCGATCATGCCCCCTACAGATACACCGCAAATCACTGCATTCTTGATGGACTGGCTGTCCATGAGCGCAGCAAGGTCACGCATATGCAAGTCAATCGAATACCGCTCATCGCCAACACTAGAAAGACCATGCCCACGTTTATCATAGGTCAGAACTTCGCCTTGATGCCCGAGATGAACCAGAAATTCATCCCAAATGCGAAAGTCCGTTCCCAATGAATTAATCAGAACAAGCGCTGGTGCTGCTGACTCTGAATTGGTCTTACTGAAGTGAAGCGTTGTAGAGTTTAATTCTATGAAGTGCATGCGCATCCCCCTAAACGGATCAATTGCATGTCTGTTTCAAAATGAATAATGATATTATCCAGACTAATCATATTGAGATTGTTATGAATAACTTACGCAGATTAAAGCTCAGGCATTTAGAAGCATTTGTGGAAGTGTCTCGCCAAAACAGCGTGAGCCGCGCTGCGGAGGTGCTTCATCTCACCCAGCCAGCCGTCACCCGTACTATTCGCGAACTGGAAGAAATATGCGGGCAGCCTCTGATTGAAAAAGACGGACGCGGTATCCGCATCACTCATTACGGTGAGGTGTTCCTGCGTCATGCAGGCACCAGTCTGGCCGCTGCCCGTAACGGCATCAATGCATTATCTCAGCTCAACTATAGCGATGGCCCGATGGTCCGCATTGGCGCTCTGCCAACAGTGGCTGCATCGCTCATTCCGCAGGCTGTTAAGGCTTTCCTTGATACAGGGTTGCGAAACAGGCTTCATATCGTAACCGGAGAGAACCACGTCTTGCTGGATCAACTGAGAAATGGTGAGCTGGATCTTGTTATGGGCCGCCTGCCAGCACCAGAGAATATGCAGGGATTGGTGTTCGAGCCGCATTATCGCGAGCGTGTCGTTTTTGCCGTCGACAAGAACCATCCCCTCGCAGGAAAACCGCAGATCAGCGTGAATGAGCTGGATGCTTATCCGGTGCTAATCCCTTCTGCAGCCTCAATTATTCGCCCGTTCGTCGATCGGCTTTTCATTGAACACGGCATTCCTGAACCAGAGCAGGCAATCGAAACCGTCTCGGACTCATTCGGCAGAGCCTTCACACAGGAATACAACGCGATCTGGATCATTTCGCGCGGTGTGATTGCGCGTGAGATTGAAAGCGGCCAGTTCGTGGAGTTGCCGATTGATACCCGTGCGACGGTCGGCTCTGTCGGCCTCAACATGCGCGCTGGCGAAACGCTGGATACGGCGGCCCAATGCTTTGCCGAGATCCTTATGGGGTTGAGCGAGCAGGAGGAAGTTCGCGCTCCAGCTCACTAAGTCAGAGCAAATTCAGGGTGCACATTGATACCCAATACGGCATGAGAAGCACGGTATTTTTCATTATTCATTTTGAAAAGTATATGTAATTCTCCGATTTCACAGTGGTGATTCCTAAGAATTCCCTTGGCGGATCATCCGGATCGTGATTAAGAATTTGACGGCCTTAGGGAGATGAGACTGCCCCAAGTAGCAGGATCAGGAAGGCTTGTCTAGTTTCGACCATTCTTCAGGAGGGTCACATACTTATGTTTGGTAATTTCAAAGGCTTCTGCGCTTCTACAGCTCTTTTGCTTGCTAGTGTTTCCATGGCAGGGGCAGCAGAATACACATTTAAGCTCCACCACTTTCTAAGCCCCAAAGCGCCAGCGCAAACCAAGATGTTGGAACCATGGGCAAAGGCCGTTGAAGAGAATTCCGGCGGCCAGGTCAAAATCGAGATTTACCCGTCCATGTCACTTGGCGGTCGCCCGCCAGAGCTGGTCAACCAGGTTCGTGACGGCGTTGTTGATCTTGTCTGGACCCTGAACGGTTACACACCGGGCCTGTTTCCGCGCACCGAAGTGATGGAACTTCCGTTCGTGTTCCTGGATGATCCACGCGCGGCAAACCTTGCACTTTACGACATGTTCAAGAGCGATCTTGAAGTTGAATACAAGGGCTTGGAAGTCATGTTCCTGCACGTGCATGCAGGTGCAGGCCTTCACACACGTGACAAGGAAGTCCGCAGCCCAGCTGATATGGCAGGTATGCGCATTCGTACGCCATCGCGCACCGGTGCATGGGTGATTGAAGCACTTGGCGCGTCTCCTGCAGCTATGCCGGTTCCCGAGCTGCCGACTGCTCTGCAAAAAGGCGTGATTGATGCGGCGTTTATTCCTTGGGAAATCATTCCACCGCTGAAAATTCAGGAACAGACCGAGTATCAGATCGAAGGTGCTGGCAAAGCGCGCTTTGGTACTTCTGTCTTTCAGGTTTCCATGAACAAAGAGCGCTGGGAAGGCTTGCCTGAAGACATTCAGAAGGCTTTCCGTGATGCGTCTGGTCCTGAGTGGTGGGCAAAGGTTGGTGAAGTTTGGCGTGCGACAGATGACTTTGGCATCGGCCTCGCTGTAAAGTCAGGCAACAAACACATCACTCTTTCTGAAGAAGAAACAGCTGTCTTTAGAGAAGCTCTGGCTCCGGTCGTTGATAAATGGACCTCAGAAGTCGCCAAAAAAGGCATTGATGGCAACGCGATTGTTGCAAAAGCACAGGCATTGATTTCCAAGCACAGCGAGTAGCTATGGGCGCCTTTCAAAAACTCGGACGCACCGGCATTGCCGGTGCATTCGAAAAACTTATTGTAGCATGGGCACTTACCGGCGGTGTAGTTCTGCTGGCGGTGGTCGCGATAAACATCTATTCCACCCTTGGCAACATGTGGGCAGCTCCTTTTCCCGGGGATTTCGAGCTCACTGAGATCGGCGTTGCTATCGCAGTTTTTTCCTTCCTGCCCTTCTGTCAAATCACTGATGCCAATGTCACAGCGGACATTTTTACCAGTAAGGCTGGTCCTCGTTTGAAAGCGTTTCTGGCGTTGATCGCATCGCTGATAGCGTTTGGGTTTGGGTTGCTGCTGTTGTGGCGGATGTACCATGGTATGTCTGATCAAAGAGAGTACGATTACACCACCGCAATTTTGCAAATCCCTGTTTGGTATGCGTATGTCCCTGTTTTGATTTCGCTTTTTCTGTTGAGCATTGGGGCGATTATTACGCTGAGTGAAAACACCAGAGATCTGACTCGGAGAACCTGATGGCGGAAAGTCTTATCATGGGCTTTGGAGCCCTCGCCATTTTGGTGTTCCTCATTGTCATCCGTATCCCGATTGCCTACGCGATGATACTTGTCGGCGGCGTTGGGATTGCGCTCGTCAATGGCCCAATGCTGCTGCTTAGTCAGTTGAAAACATTGGCATATGGCCAGTTCGCCATTTACGATCTCTCTGTCATTCCGCTGTTTATTCTGATGGGTGCGCTCGCCTCGAAAACCGGCTTGAGCCAATCCCTGTTCAGAGCGGCCAATGCATGGCTTGGCTGGATGAAGGGCGGCACAGCCATGGCAGCGATTGCCTCCTGTGCCGGGTTTGGCGCTGTTTGCGGATCATCACTCGCGACCGCCTCAACCATGGGTAAAGTCGCTCTGCCAGAGCTGAAGCGTTATAATTATTCAGGCGCTTTGGCCACCGGCACGCTCGCAGCTGGCGGAGTTCTGGGCATTCTCATCCCACCAAGCGTCGTTTTGATCATCTATGCGGTGATCGTGGAGGCGAACATCGTTACTATGTTCGTTGCTGCGTTTATTCCGGGTATTTTGGCCGTTCTTTTGTTCCTCGCGGTGATCGCGCTCTACGTTTTCGTCAGTCCCTCATCTGGCCCTGCAGGTGGCGCTGGAACGCGAGAAGAGTTCCTCGCAGCCTCTCTCGGCGTGCTGCCTGTACTGACCGTTTTCGGACTTGTCATCGGCGGCATTTATTTCGGCTTCTACAATCCAACACCAGCAGCTGCTGTGGGTGTGTTTCTCGTCATGTTGTTTGGGCTGCTCCAACGCAATCTGTCCCTCAGCGATATGATCGAGGCGCTGAAGGAGACAGCAGCGACTTCCGGCATGATTTACCTGATCCTGCTGGGTGCGGAACTGCTCAAGATATTCATGTCCCGCATTGGATTGCCGCAGGAGACGGCGGCGTGGATAGCAGGCTCTGGCCTGGAACCGATGACGGTGATGCTGCTGATCCTGCTGGCTCTGATCGCGCTTGGCTGCCTGATGGACAGCATGTCCATGATGTTGCTGGTCATCCCGTTCTTCTGGCCTGTGCTCATGGAGCTGAACGGTGGCATGTATCAGGGCGCTGACGACGCTGGGTACGGCATGAGCACTGAAGACCTGAAAATCTGGTTCGGAATTCTGGCGCTGATCGTCGTCGAGCTTGGGTTGATTACACCGCCAGTGGGCATGAATGTCTTCGTGATTTCAGCTTTGGCAAAAGACACGCCGATGATCCAGACCTTCAAAGGTGTTGCGCCGTTCTTTGGCGCCGAGCTGGTGCGTGTCGCAATTCTGGTGAGCTTCCCAGCGCTAACCCTTTGGCTGCCCAGAGTCCTTTCCTAAACGCAAAACGACAGGTTGTCTTGGCAGCATTGATTGCTGAGACAACCGAATGGATCAAAGCGCTCTGATAGCAATTTCGCTATAATTTCTGCCTATAAATCAATTTTACATATCAATCATAAACAGCAACACTGAACACCATTCAAACGTGTATTCGCAATCCATTTTACTTCTGACTTAGCGCATACCCCATTGCCGCGATCTGCCAGATGTTTTGAACCTAAGGAATTTTTCATGACCCACCATAGAGATCGTACTCAGGTTGCGATTATCGGCGGCGGTCCTGCTGGTTTATTACTCTCTCACATCCTGAGCGAAAACGGCGTGGACAGCGTTGTCCTGGAACAGCGCAGCAAAGACTATGTTCTCTCTCGCATTCGTGCTGGTCTTTTAGAGGCCGGCACAGTCCAACTGCTCCGCGATTATGGCCTTGCGGAGCGTATGGATAAGAATGGTAAGAGCAAAAAAGGCTCATGGATTACGCGGCAGGGCTTTGAAAGTCATTTCATTGATACGCACAAATGGACTGGCAAGGAGATGATGGTCTACGGCCAGACCGACATCACCGAAGACCTGTATGACGCCCGCGAACGCGCTGGCGGCAACATCATCAACGAAGCCACTGATGTGACCCTTCATGATGTGACCTCTGACAAGCCTTCTGTGACCTACATGAAGGACGGGCAGACCTGTCATCTGGACTGCGACTACATTGCTGGCTGCGATGGCTTCCATGGTGTCAGCCGCAAGACCATTCCTGACGACATTTTGCGTACCTACGAGCGGGCTTATCCGTTTGGTTGGCTTGGCATCATGGCGGAAGTGCCACCCCTGCCAGATTTGGTTTATGCCTATCATGAGCGTGGCTTTGCACTTGCTTCGCAGCGAAACCGCCTGCTGAGCCGCTACTACATTCAGTGCCCGTTGACAGACAGTGTTATGGACTGGTCCGATGAGCGGTTCTGGGAAGAGCTGATCGCCCGCTTCCCTGCGGATGTGGCGTCAGATATCGTCACCGGACCCTCTATTGAAAAATCTATCGCGCCACTCCGCAGCTTCGTGGCTGAGCCAATGCAATACGGACGTATGTTCCTCGCAGGCGATGCTGCTCACATTGTGCCACCAACCGGAGCGAAGGGGCTCAATCTGGCGGCCTCTGACGTGTTCTATCTCTCACGCGGATTGATTGAGCAGATCAAGAGCAATCAATCCGCTCATCTGGAGCGTTATTCCGAGCTGGCGTTGCGCCGTGTGTGGAGCTCTGAGAATTTCTCGTGGCGGATGACGCAGTTGATGCACGTCTTCCCGGACATGAACGGGTTCGATGCCAAAATCCAGCAGAACAGCTATGAGCTTCTGCTGCAAAACGAGACCCAGCAAAGAGCGCTGGCAGAAGAATATGTTGGCTTACCGTTTGAAGAGCTGGACGCGCTGACTTTATCAGCCGCTTAATCCAGCGATTGGAGAGAGGTCCATCCCTCTCTCCCCACCACGAGAACGCGGCTGACTATTCTGTTTTGTCAGCAATTTCAATAATCGCTGCGGCAAAGGCCTCAGGGTTTTCTTGCGGCAGGTTATGTCCTGTACCCTCGACGAGACGCGCCTCATAATATCCGTTGAAGTTTGTCTCGTGCCCTTTGCTGTGCCGCGGTGGGCTTACGCCATCATTGGCACCAAGCAATGCAATGGCTGGCACATTGATCTTCGGCTGCGCAGTGAGCAGAACCTCGATCTTCTCAAAAGCGGGATCTCCCTCAACCAGCCCAAAACGGTGCCTATAGGAGTGGATGACAGTCTCAACGAAATCAGGATTGTCAAAGCTCTCGGCGCTTTCGCGGAAGGTTCGGCGAGAAAACTCCCAGGTGGGTGACCATTGCTGCCAGAGCATTTTTGTCAGATCTTCGCGGTTCTCAGTCAGGCCATTCCGGCCACGTTCACTCTGGAAATAGTACTGATACCACCAGAGCTGTTCCTCCTCAGGCGAGGCAGGTCGGTAAGCTGCGGGGATGTTCTGGATGTTGTAGGCCACCCCGCCACTCACGAGCCCCCTCACCTTTTCCGGCCAGAGGGCTGCGGCGATACAAGCCGCACGGCCACCCCAGTCATAGCCCGCAACAATCGCCTGCGGCAGCTCCAAAGCCACCATCAGTGACCGCAGATCAAAGGCCAATGCGCCTTGCTGACCGGAGCGCGGCGTTTGAGGAGACAGATATTGGGTTGGCCCGTAGCCACGCAAGTAAGGGATGATGCATCGAAAACCGCGATTGGCGAGAATAACGGAGACTTCGTCATAGCTGCGCACATCATACGGAAAGCCATGAAGCAGAACAGCTGGAACACCTGATTTCGGCCCAACATCCATATAGGCGACGTTCAGCACCCCGGCTTCAATAAACTTCATATGTCCAGTCCCCTATATCGCGCGGTCCCTTGCGCAACACTATAGATCAGGCCTGCTATGAGAAAGTAATAAACTTTCATACTCAAAAGCCTCCGAACAGCCAAAATCGCCTGTTCGGTATGCCGAAAGACCCAAGCCGATATTCAAAAAGCCTTCAATACTCCACTTAACTCTGACAAAGACTGAATTTCTGCATCAGCTCGTGTGGGAAGATCTGTGGGCCAGATAGCCCCATTTGGAAACCAAACGGATTTCATTCCAACTGTTTGGGCCCCGGAAACATCAGCCGTTGGAGAGTCGCCAACAAAGACGCAATCCTCGGTCCGCACTGATAGATTTCCAGCTGCAAGTTGAAAAATCTTCGCATCTGGTTTTCGCAACCCAACCGCCTCTGAGATAATGTAGTCGTCGGCGAGCCGGTCCAAATTTAGAGCCAGAAGAGACCTCAACTGTATGTCGGTCCTTCCGTTAGTGACAATTCCGATTTTTGCACCCAAGGCCCTGATTTCACTAAACGCCTCGTTAAGCCCCTCAAACGGCATCGCAAATCGCCATGCGTTTCGCATGTAGTGATCGTATAACTCAGCTGCGAGATTTTGGTCGTCTATTCCAAACTCTTTGAATAGCGTTTGGTACACTTTATATTTTGACGACCTCCCGCGATTGTCGAGCTCCAACAAACGAGCCACGACATGAGAAGGAGTCGGGAACACGTTCGGGTACTGGTTGTTTAACTGGTCTTCTGCGAACGCCTTCAATGAAGACGTGCGAGCAAAAAGCGTTTCATCAAGATCAAATATTACTGCAGAAATCATAGCTGGACTGTGAACACCTTGACGGCAGTTCGTCAAGTTCCGCTTTAGCCACGCTCCGCCTGCCCAAGCATACCAGTTGTTGGAGATGGTCAATTCAGGATGACGCTTTATTACTCAGTGTGAGATTTTTTGGCTTCGCAACATCAGCAAGGAGGAAGCCATTCTGCAAACTCACATTTAAGGCGGGCAACTTCTTCTGCATTTTGCATGAAGCAATCGAAGCCGCCGTCATAGGGCGCAAATATGCGCGATGTTTCCCGGTTCATGAGTAGAAAACGCTCTTCATCCTGTGCTGCATCTTTAAGGGCTTCGCGATAGACCTCAGGAAACCAGCGAACCTCATTGCCGTAAAAGCCTATGGTTTCCTCTTCGCCCCATGGGTCATCCTCATACTTCCATTTGAACCAGTACTTCAGACGAAACTGATCAAGAAGCTTGTGACTGTAAGGGAGAGGATACTTATCGAAATTGGGGAAATACGAGATGAAGAGGCAATTCTGCCCCTCCTTTAAAATCCGATTGGCCAGTACCCTGCCTCTGTTAAAGACAATTGCAGCTTCTTCCGGCGTTTCTGCGTATCGTCTTGTATCCGGCAGTGCATGGAACCTGACCCACCTTTCGGGCAGTACATCACGGAGGTAATGGCTATAGGGAGGGAGGTCTCCAAAATAGCCTTTCCATTCATCAATGAACCTTTTCACAATGATACAACCCTGTCTCAACCACTCAGCGGAACCATTGAATAATCAGAGGACACTTAGTTGAGATTGGTTCGAATTTTCCTAGGTAAATAGCTGCAATCCGTTTTGAATTGAGAAGAATTACAGGAACGCCTTCACATCTTCTGTGCTCTGCATGGCCTTAGAAAAGGCCGCAAAAATGCGGGTGGAAACGGGATTGCTCACGGCTTCAAATTCCGCATGCCACTGAATGCCAAGGAAGAACGCTTTGTCTGGATGATGAAAGGCTTCAATCACGCCGTCCTCGGAAAGAGCATCAAGCACCAGCCCGTCCCCAAGCGTCTCAACCGCCTGTTCGTGCAGAGAGTTTACCTGATGGTCGCCTTCACCAAGGATAGAGTTCAGCAGTCCATCCTCCTCAAGGATGAGTTGATGAGCTGCCCCGTATCTTTGTTTTGGTGGCAGCGTGTAGTCGATGGGGTGGTGCAGCGAAAACTCATGGTTCGCATAAAGGTCATTTCGGATGGTGCCGCCGAAAGCCACATTCATTTCCTGCATGCCGCGGCAAATTCCAAGCAGTGGCAGGTCATTTTCAAAAGCGGCACGGATCAGCGCAAATGCGGAAGTGTCGCGTTTGTCATCAAAAGGGCCATGGCTCTCCAAGGTGCCGTCATTGTTGTAATACGCAGGCTGAATGTTGGAGGCGTCCCCTGTCAGAATAAGCCCGTCCACTAGCGACAGTACATGAGCCAGTTCCGCGTCCTTCAGGAGCGTTGGGATGATGAGAGGGATTGCCCCAACAGCCTGCAATGCGGCTGTCAGGTACTTATCATCAATGGTTTGCGTTCCAAGGCCCGCATCTTCTGAGGAATTCGCCAAAATTCCGACAATGGTTCTTTTATCAGCAGCCACGCTCTGCGGCGTGGTTTTGCCAGTGTTGCTTGTCATAAGCGTATCCCTTCAGGGCACGAAAACTCGTGGCGCACCTACGCGCTCAAAATCAATGGAAGAATAATTATCGCTTCAGCGATTTTGCGTAATGTGTCTCAATGCGCTGTTGCACAAATTCCAGCATGACCGACATGACCCAGTAGATGATGGAGGCGGTGATCAGCATCTCCAGAATCTTGAAGTCAGATCGTCCCTGCGTTCGTGCAATGAACATGATGTCCCAGACGCCGACGACCGAAACCAGCGAGGAATCCTTGAGCATCGCGATGAACTGGTTGCCCGTTGGCGGCACAATAACCCGCATGGCTTGGGGCAGAATGACTTTTCGAAACGTCAACAAACGCGGCAGGCCCAACGCATCCGCAGCTTCCCATTGCCCAAGTGAGATTGACTGAATGCCGGAGCGGAAAATCTCGGTCATGTACGCCCCATACACCAGCGACAGCGCGATGATTGCTGCTGGAACGGGCGAAATGACGTAGCCAATCTGCGGCAGGCCGAGATAGATCAAAAAGAGCTGCACCAACAGCGGCACGCCGCGAAAATACGAGGTATAAAATGCCCCGACACCTTCAACCACACCAATGCCCGAGAGCTTGGCCGTCGCCCCCAGCAAGGCAAAGATGAAGGCCAGTGTGATCGCAATGGCAGAGACATAAAGCGTCGTGAACGCCCCTGTTGTAATCAGGAATGGCAATTTGCGACCGATAAACTCAAAACTCAGCTCAAAGCTCAAAAAGAACCCGAGAGCCCCTGCAGCAAGCAAAAGCCACACGGTTATCAGCTGAGCCCGCCGGGACAGGCTGAGGACGAGAAACCCCAGCCCTGACACCAGCAGGAAAATCACCATGGATACAGAAAAACGCCCCCACCAGCCGGCAAGTGTTTCCTCACTCATCGCAGGGCGAAGGAATGACCCGATCAGGCCTTGATTGAACGCGAGAAAGAACGCGAGCACGAAGGCAAGTGAACCAAGCGTTGCTGCAGCTTTCAGGCGGGCTGGACCCTGCCTGAAAGCACCATTGGTGAGTGTGACCATGATCTTACTTAACGCTCACGAGGTCCGCGCCGTGCCATTTCACGGAGAGCTTGGTCAAAGTGCCATCACTCTTCATGTCCTCAACAATGGAAGCCAGCTTGTCGCTGAGCTCTTTGTCGCCTTTATCAATCGCAATCGCCAGCGGCTCATAAAAGATCGGATCACCCAGCTGTTTGATCGGCAGGCCCTTCTTCATCGCCTGCTGAATAACAGGAACGGACTGCGCCAATGCGTCAAGGCGCACGCCATCGCCCAGAGACAGCTCGTCAAACTCGTTGATATCGCTGTAAAGTTTGATTTCACCCGGTGTCACAGCGTATTCGAACGCCGGTGCGCCAACCGCATCAATCTCAAGCTTGTGCTCCAGGTACTTGTGGTAGGTGGACGAGCCCACAACGCCGATCACCTTGCCGTCCAGATCCTTAAGCGATGTGGCCTTGGAGTTTTTGTGAACCGCAAAAGCTGCCGGGGTGTAGTAGTACACGGCAGGGAAATCCAGCACCTGTGCGCGGGCTTTTGTTGGGGTCATGGACCCGACAACCATATGCCATCTGCCAGACCAGCGGCCCGCAGTCATGATTTCCCAACCCGGCGTTACAAACTGCACCTCAACACCAAGACGCTTAGCGATCTCTTTGGATACGTCAATGTCAAAGCCCTGCAGTTGGTTGTCGTCTCCCATAAACGCGTTCGGGCGATAATCAGAGTTAGAGCCTACGAGCAACGTCTTGCTCTTCATGATCGCATCCAGAGCCTCTCCCGCCTGTGCGCTCATGCCAACAGCGCTTGCAGAGACAAATAGTGCAGCCCCTAAAATGACTTTTCCGGTATTTTTAAACATCCCAACCCCCAAATTCGTCATTATGACGGATATTTCTCAAAGTTTTGGGCAGTTTATAAGTGCGGGTTAGAGCAAGACAAATCAGTCTGATTGATCCACGTATAGAAAAACTCTATACATCACTCATGGCTATCTCTCGACGTTTCGTCCCTACCCTTCAGGAATTACGCGCACTCGCGGCAGTTGCACGGCACAAATCCATCTCCGCTGCCGCGCGGGAACTGAACGTCTCACAACCAACGATATCCTATCATATCAAACAGTTAGAAGAGCGTTGGGACGTTAAGCTGTTCCGTATGAACGGGCGCAATCTGGAGCAGACGGAACTGGTTCAGGATATCCTTTCGGAAGTCTCAGCAATCAACAATGGTATAGAGAACCTCTCATATCTCCTCGCCAGCCAGACCGCACGAAAGCAGCTCACAATCGGCATTGCGCCCTCTCTCGCCTCCATCATGCTGGTACCACGTCTGGCCCAGTTCTCCGCCTCGCATCCTCATGTGGCGATCCGGATCAGTGCAGCCAATCGCTTCGTTGATTTTGCGGAGGAAAAGCTCGATGTAGCGCTGCGCTTGCTGCCCAAGCCTGAGGGCGATCTCGGCGCATCGCCGCTTATTCCCCTGCCGCAAGAGCGGATGCGTGTGGTGTGCTCACCAAACTATCTGGAGAACATCGCAGGAGAGCGTCTGGCACCGCATTCAGCGCCGGTTGAGCTCTTTGCCAAAGCTGATTTCATTCATGAAGACGAGGCCTTCCACTGGCAGAAGTATCTGGAAGCCAGTTGGCCTGACTTTTCCGGCCAGATGGTGCAGCAGCTCACCTTCAACAACACGGACTTAATCCTGCAAAGCGCTATTGCCGGACGTGGCTTTGCCATTCTCAGAGATCTCTATGTCATAGATGCATTGAATGCAGGCACGCTTGTTGAACCGTTTGCTGAGACGCTCCCTTGCCAGCGTGCTTTTCAGTTTGTCTTGCCAGAAACATCTATCCCCTCAGCCCCGGTTTGGGATTTCATTAACTGGCTGAGTGACGAGATGACAAAGATGCAAATCCGCTAAGCAACTTGCCCCCAAAACCATCTGGATAAGATAGTCAAGCTGACACTCATGCTCCCGACATATTGTCAGTTTGCCCGCATCGTTGCCGTCAAAGTGCCAAGGAAGTAGTCACTTGACCTTCCATCTGCCCAAAAAACCATCAAGCAAACAAAGGGCTTCATTTAAGTGATTATCAATAATTCACTTTAGCACTATACAATATTTACTGGTTATGTATTGTCATATTAAATAGATAAAACCCATATAATCATAAAAACAGATTTCCACATCAATAAATACAACAAAATTAAAATCACTAAATCAAATTACGGAAACAAACTACTTATATGATGATGAGCAATCAAATTATTCATCCAAACCGCAAATTAATTTACTTATTGCGGCGGAATCGAACTTCGCTATACGAAAGAGATCAGGAGCTCAGCGTCCAGCCCGGCAACATGACCGGACATACACCTCTCGGGAGGACAGGCCTTCAAAAGTAGGCTTGGTCTGACTGCAGAGATATCGTAGGGTGATAGCAGGGCATACCCGTTTAGCGGGTGCCAGCACACTAGCCCAAAGCCAACGGCTGAGCATAGTTATTGTCCTTTTCAGAGCCGAATACGTTCAAGAAACTCTTTTCTTATTGGAAGGAAAAGGATGGACATTCATCAACTCAAAACCTTCGTGACGGTCGCGCGCGAAGGCAGCATAACCAAAGCTTCAGAATTGCTCTTTCGCAGCCAGCCAGCTGTCAGTGCGCATATCAAAAACATGGAAGAGACATTGGGATTAACGCTCTTCCAACGGACACCCCGTGGAATGGCGGTCACCCCCGACGGACAACGCCTCCTCACGGAAGCGCATCAGTTGCTAGACCGGCACCAGAAGTTTCTGGAGGAAGCATCGCGGTTACGCGGAAGTCTTGCAGGCAATTTGACCCTCGGCGCTGGCCGCAACTCAAGCACAGGCGTTGTGAGCAATCTGCTTGCGGCCATGTCTCAGGAGTTCCCCGAGGTTGAAGTTGAGCTGCAACACCGCCCCTCTGTGAAGGTGTTGGAAGGCATTCGCAATGGCAGCCTCGACGCCGGATTTTATACGGAAACGGGCGAGGATGACGCGGGACTGTCTACCTTGGAGATCTCCAATTTCTGCGTTTACCTCGCAGCCCCTGCGGACCTTGTGCCCGTTGCGGCTGAGGTGAACTGGAAGGCGCTTGAAAACGTGCCCTGGATCTACCCAAGCGGCAATTCCTGTTGTGGGCGTGTGGCAAGGGACCTTCTGGACACGCATGGCATCAGGCCCAAGCGGGTAATCAATGTGGATGATGAGGGGGTTACACGTGCTTTGATTGCCAGCGGTGTTGGTATCGGGCTCGTTCATGCCAACTCAACAAACCCTCAAGAGAACCAGGGCGACATCGTCTTGCTCTCGCAGGTGCAAAAATCAGCCCGCGTGTTGTTTGCGCACCTTTCCTGCCGGAAAGAAGACCCGGTGATTGCGGCAGTTCGCTCCATTCTGGCGACAGACAATTGCACGAGCCTTTCGTTTCAGGACGACCGAACACTAGAGGCGGCGCTTATCGCCTCCTGACACTTTCAAAAGAACCAGATTTGCAAGACTTCAGCTCAGCAATGGGCTGAAGTCGCTGCACCCTGCTTTCCAGTTGGGCGGATGGCTGCTCTGCTCAGTTGGCGTTAAAGACAAAAACAATCCGGAATACTGAGGAATTTTTTAGCGCAAACCCATTGTTTAATTCTCATCGGGAGAAGCCACATGCAAAGACTTCTTTACAGCCTCAGCGGAGCCTCCGGGCAACATTACTCCCCGCATGTCTGGAAAATTATGATGTCCCTGAAGCACAAGGGCCTCGATTTTGACCTGAAGCCGGTTTTCTTTGGCGACATTTCCAATATTGAAGACGGATCCTTCACCAGCGTTCCGGTGCTCAACGACCAAGGCAAGCTTTTAGGTGATAGTTTTGAGATCGCCGAGTATCTGGAAGACACCTATCAGGACGCACCCAGCCTGTTTGATGGTGCTGGCGGTCTCCAGCTTTCCCATTTTGTGGAGAGCTACTGCAAAACCGTCCTGCACCCGACATTGGCGGTGATTGCTGTGATGGATATGTACAACATCATGAATGATGCCGACCGCGCCTACTTCCGGCCTGCACGCGAAAAACGGTTCGGAAAACCTCTCGAGGAGATCTACGCAGGGAGAGACGCTGAACTGAGCACTTTGCCGGAGAAGTTGAACCCTGTGCGCGACCTGCTCACCAATCAGGATTGGTTCGGTGGTGAGAGAGCTATGCATGCAGATTATGTTCTGTTCGGCACCTTGCAGTGGTGCAAAGTGTGCTGCCCAGATCCAATTCTTGCGCCAAGCGACCCTGTCAATTTGTGGTTTGAACGCATGTTGGATCTTCATGATTACATGGGTCGCAAAGCTCTCAGTGAAGCTGTTGCCGCCTAGCGCTGTCTATATTTCGCGCAACTCCAAATTACTAAGCCCTTCAGAAGGCATCGCATTTTTTTGCGGTGCCTTCTTTTTATGCAACCGCCTGTATTATCAATAATTTAGAAGCGACAACTTCCGCTGAGGCATTCCTCATCTATCCTGAGGGAAGCCATCAGTTTTTTCAGCTTGTTCAAAGCAAACCTTTCCGGCTCCATAGGGCCACACGAAAAAATATTACTGGACGCGAGGAACAAATTTCACCTCAAAACCGGCAGAGCAAACGGAGATTTATCGGAGTCTGCGCGTGCTACCGCTCTGCACATGCATAAGAACAACGACAAGCCAACGCAGTTTGTCAGGGGAGCGCCTCGCGCAAATCCTGCATCGGCATTTTTCAGTCTTTCTTCCCAAGTGAAGGATCAGAGAATTTATGGATGCACATATTGAAGCCTCGGACTATTTGGCCAAAGGAACAGCCCCACTGTCCTTTGATTGGGTCCGGCAAGTTCACACTCTGGGGCCGACTGGTACGAACTGCGAGAGAGCAGCTCTGACATGGGTACAGCGTCACTGCAAAAACGCCGAAGTCTTTCTTCACCCGACCATGGAAATTGCAGCGGAAGCCGTTGCTCAATGCCGCAAGTCCGTTTTGCTGAGTGTCGTCGCCTACCCGCATCTTCATTCTATTATTTACGAGCACATCGGCCAGCTGAAACTGATGGACGTGTTCATCATGAACACCGACAACATGGTGCTGGCCTCTTCTACCGGCAAAACACCAGCCCTTTGCGCAACGCATCCGGCACCGGAAAAGCTGATCCCGGCCTCTATTGAGCGCAAGTACGTCACCAGCAACGCGCAAGCCGCGGCTGTGTGCGCCAAAGGCGAGGCTGATGGCTGCATCACCACGCTGTGCGCCGCCAACGAGTTTTCTCTGACAGTCCTGACAAAGCACGGCCCCGTGCCTATGGGCTTCACCATTCATGGTCCGTTGCAGGCCGCAACACAGACCCAGCCTTCATTCACCAATGATTTTCAAAACCCCAACAGGAGGGAATTTCATGACACAGAAAGCTTATGAAACACCAATCGATATCCGCTACCGCGATACAGATTCAATGGGTCATGTGAGCAGCCCGATCTACTACGATTACATGCAGTCCGCTTATCTTGAATACATGCATGATCTGCTCAAGCTGCCTAAGTCTGAAAAGCTGCCGCACATCATGGTGAAGACCTCTTGTGACTACGTTTCTCAGGCTCTTTACGGCGACCATCTGGTTGTGTTGAGCCGTGTGACAAAGTTTGGCGGCAAGAGCTTTGAGATGCAGCATGAAATGCGTCTTGGTGATGCAGATGGCCGCGTGGTTGCCAATGCAGCGTCCACTCACGTGATGTTTGATTACGAAAAGCAGGCAACCTATCCGGTGCCGGATGAGTTCAAGACTGCGGTTGCAGCTCTGCAAGAACCTGCCCCTCATCATCAGCCAGCTTAAGATCCGTCACTTTTGAAATCTGGAGATCTCTGATGGATCTACAATGGAATGAACGTCAACAGGCTCTGCGAGCAAAGTATGCTCAAATTGGCAGCCAGATTGACCACTCAGAGCTTCACGCTGGCAAGCAGGCATTTGATCAGAACACATGGGACCGGCTTTTAGAAGCCGGTCTCTGGAAGATCATCGTCCCGGCTGAGTATGGCGGTGCAGGCACGGACTGGTGGGACTTTACCGCTGCTCTGGAAGGTCTTGCATGCTCTGTGCGTACGCCGGGTATCCTGCTTTCTATCATCGCACAGGCAGGCATGGTTCATGCACTCAACCTGTTCGGCACGGAAGCGCAGAAGAAGGATTATCTTGGCCGTATCCTGAAAGGGAAGCTCAGCGCAACTGCGATTGCAGACCCTGATACGGGCACAGATGTGCGCTCCACCTCCTCTGTGCTGACACCGGGACCAAATGAGACGTTCATGCTCAATGGTGCCAAGTACAACATTGCCCATGCGCCTGTGGCGGATTTCACGCTTGTGGTGTGCAAGCTGGATGGTCATGCGCGTGACGGTATCTCGCTCATTTTGCTGGATGCAGGCACCAAGGGCCTTGAAGTTGGCGACTACGACCAGAAGCTCGGCAATCTGGATTTGCCAACCGGGCCGATGAAGTTCACCAATATCCCGCTGCATTACGGTGATCTGCTTGGCGTTCCCGGCAAGGGCCTGCGCAACCTGATCACCTTCGTCTCCCTCGGCAGACTGTATTACGGTCTGGTTTCGGCATGGATGATTGAACCGATGCTGAAGGAAGCGATGCGCTACGCTCAGGAGCGTCAGACCTTCGAAGTGCCGGTGCTTGAGTTCCAGTACGTGCAGAAGAAGCTCACCGACATGCGCATCTCCGCAGAATCCGCCAAGTGGACGGCCTATGGCGCGCTCCAACAGCTTCTGTCCGGCGCACCGGAAGCCGGCATGACCTGCTCTATTGCCAAGCTGGTTGGGGCTGAAGCGATCACCAGTGGTGCGATTGATCTGCTCAAGCTCTACGGCACCAAAGGCTATCACCAGGGCGAGGTTTCGACCTTCCTGCGCGATGCACTGGCGTTTTGCGCTGTGGGCGGCACTGAAGAAATGCACCGCCGCAACATCATCAGCCAGATGAAACGGCTGGAGGCGAAAGCGGCAAAAGAAGCAGCGCCCGTGCGCGAAGAACGCGTACTTGAAACAGCATGATTTGATGCAGGCCCCGATATTGCCGGGGCTTTGCACTCTTTTGCATTTACAGGAGACTTTTATGGAATTCGCCAAAGTCGCATTAGCGGCCACTCTTCTGGCAGCAACAACCGCCGCTCCCACTCTGGCAAAGAATGGTGTTGAGCGTGTGCCAACCAAGATCGATTGGCAAGCAGCCAAATCCGCTGCAAAGCGATCACTCGCGAGGGACCCAGCCGCCGTGGAGAAGTTCGTCGCCGCTACAACTGGCAAGCTCAGTTACATTGAACTGCCAGTCTTGATTTTCGGCAGTGATGCGAAGATGGAGACACCACAGTTCGGAAGCCAGAACTCATCCTATGCTGCGTTTTACACTCTGGAAGGTGCGCAGATCAGCATTCTCGGTTCTCACAGTGTGCTGACCGGAACGGAAGATCTCACCGAGCATCATAAGGCAACAGCGCATGAATCCATCGGCAACGGGGCAGACTACAATCTGAACCGCTATGGGGCGCATTACACAATCCGCCTGACCTGCGATAACCCGATCAAAGACACGCGCTGCCGTAAGTCTGATTTTCTTCAAAGCGTCGTTCAGACCCTCCTTGTTGTGAATGGAGCAAACCAATGATGCGATTTATCTATCTCTGTCTGGCCCTGACCTTTGGCTTCTCCGCTCACGCAGATGACAGCTCCCGCTTTATGCAGCCGGGTGACCTGATTGCAGACACCGGCAAGGGTGTTGCAAGCCATGCCATCTTTTTCCCAAACATGCGGTTTCCGGTGGAATCCGGCCCAGCCTATGCCAACTCTCACGCTTATGCACCGGGTGGCTTCAAGGCTGATGGCGGGTCCGAGTGTGATCCGGTGAACTATTCCTACCCATGGCGCGATAACTTTTGCGAGTTCCGCAGGGCCGATCTGCCAGTTTGCGCGTCAGGCGGCCATCAGGGGCAAGACATTCGCCCGGCATCATGTGAAGCCAGCAAGCACTGGGCCGTTGCAGCAGAAGACGGCATTGTTGCCCATGTAGGTCGTTTTGGTGTGACCATCCAGAGCGCCACCGGCACGTTGTATCGTTATGTGCATTTAGACATGGCCACTCTGCAGGTGAAGCCAATGGACAAGATTGTCCGCGGCAACCGCATTGGCAAGATCTCCAACAACTGGCTTGGGCCGCTACCAATCCATCTGCATTTCGATGCAAAAGACACGGTGTTGCTGAACGGGGAACCGAAATCAGTGTTCCTGCCGCCTTACACCAGTCTCGTGGCATCCTATCAATTGATTATGGATTGATCAGCTGAGATTTGATCACGAAGGGCGCCTTTCACGGTGCCCTTTGTGCTTTTCAATGTTCTCCTGAAAAGGGAAAAGAAATGGAAGATATTCTCTGGGTCTTTGGCTACGGCTCACTCATCTGGCACCCTGGCTTTGAACCTGTTGAGCAAGTGCCCGCCCGTCTTGATGGCTGGAAACGCCGGTTCTGCCTGTGCTCGCTGCGCTACCGCGGCACATTTGAAAAACACGGCCTGGTTCTGGCGCTGGATGCAGCACCCGATGCTTATTGCAGCGGTGTGGCTTTGGGTATTCCTCGCGATGGACAGGAGAAGGTGCTGGAAGACCTGCGCAAACGAGAGCTGTTCAATCCGGCATATAGAGAAATCATCACCACGCTTAAACTGCAGGATGGCCGCGAGGTTGAGGCACTCACCTATGTGGTCAACCGCGAGCACGAGCAATACGGCCAGTTTAACGCCGAAGAACAAGCTCAGATCATCGCGACAGCTGCTGGCGAACGCGGCCCGAACTGTGACTACCTCTGGAACACAGCAGATCACCTGACAGAGCTCGGCATCGCAGACCCCGACCTGGACTGGCTCTCAGACCGCGTGCGCTCGATACGGTCTGCTGCAGTAGCCCCAGCCTAAGCAAACCAGCACGTTGCCAAAACGTGCTGGTCCTCTTTTCAGCTTGCAGCGTTCGTTTCCGGTGCTTGGGTGCAGATGAGTTCGCCCTGTTCCAAATGACAGACTTTGTCTGCCAGCGAACGGGCGGCGGCATGATCATGAGTGAAGAGCACCAGAGCCATCTTCTTGTTGCGCATCACACTGCGCAGGATTTCCAGCACCTGACTGCGGGCCTGCATGTCCAGAGCTGAGGTCGGTTCATCAGCTACCAGACACTGAGGCCGTATTGCCAGTGCCCGTGCAATCACCAATCGTTGCGCTTCACCGCCGGAGAGCTTTCTGGTTTTACGGCGCAGGAAGTCTGAATCCGTCGGCAAGCCAACCCGCTCCAGCAACCGCGTGAGCTCAGACTGGTCCCCGCCAGACAACATCAGCGCTTCTTTCAGGACCTCATAGACCGTAAAATGACAGGCCATAGCGCGGTGTGGGTGCTGTGGTATCAACGCCACCACGGACTTGCCGCGCCCTTCCTCATTCTGCCAATAAACAAAGCCGTCCTGCACAGTTTCATAACCGCTCAACAACCGCGCAAGCGTGGTTTTTCCGCTCCCACTTCCCCCCAAAATCGCAAGACACCGGCCTGCCGGCACAAATGCAGAAATGTTGGAGAGCAAGGCTCTTCCATCAAAGCTGTGATGCAGTTTATCAAGGGTCAATCCATGACCACTACGCGCCTCCAACTCCGGATACCCCCCTTCTCCACTTGCCAGGATCGGGGCTGAGTTGTGCGCGTTTCGCCTCAGTTTCAGCAGTTGCTGGGTGTAGATGCTGCGTGGTCTGTCGAGCACCTCTTCAGCTGTCCCGATCTCAGTCAATCTGCCTTTGCGCAGAACAGCCACATGGCTTGCCAGACGGCGTGCCAGTTCAATATCGTGCGTGATCAGCATCTGGCAGCGGTCCTCACTCCCAGCCTGAAACGAGCGAATGGCGATTTCCCGATTGAAACTATCCAGCGCGGCGGTCGGCTCGTCCATGATCAGAAATTCAGGCGAGTTCGCCAGAGCAAGCACCGTCAGCACGCGCTGAATTTCACCGCCGCTCAGAGCCGAGGGATAACGATGTAAAAGACGCTCCGGAATATTCCCTCTGGCACATTCCTCAAGCGCATCCCGCTCATAAAGCCCATGTGCCTGCAGCATCTCCTGCACATGTTGCAGAACGGTCAAATGAGGGTTTAATGCATCCGACAGCGCTTGCACGATCAGGCCTGCAGAACATCCCCGCATGCCTTGCAATTGTGCGCGTGACGAGCGCAGGACATTCATGTCTCCCAGCCAGGCCTCTCCATTCCAGCTGAAATGACTGGAAGCCAAGGGCTGTTCATCTTCTGCCAACCGGCGCCCTTGAATGAGACCCATGAGAGAGCGGGCGAGGCTCGTCTTGCCACCGCCGGGTTCTCCAATAACCGCCAGAGTTTGCCCTTTGTGGATCTCAAAAGAGACATCCTCAAGCAAAGACTGGCGACCATAGTAAAGATTAAGCTGCTCAACGCGGATCATGATGTTCCCTTCCGTTGAGGCTGCCGTTTGACATGTAGCCTTCACCAATAATCAAAATGCCAACGAGAAACAGTGAAAGCGCACCCGCTGGCGGAAGCAAGAGCCAGAGCCATGCATCCGTATAAAGATAGTCCATTGAATCCTGTATCATACTGCCCCAGGTCAGCAGCCTTGGATCAGTCAGTCCTAAAAACCCGAAACCGGCAGTTTTGAGGGCTGCCTGCCGTACATTTTGCAAAAACAAACCAACGATTGCGGGCCAGATCGCGGGTAGGATGTGGTGGCGCAGACAGTATCTACGACTGGCCCCCATCCGCCGCGCAAAATGCACGTTCTCGCGGGTCAGCTCCCGCAGCAAAATCGGCAGAGCAACGCGTACATCCTCATGCCAGCCAGTCAGCGACAAAAGCACGACAAGCCCAAGGAAACCGGGTTGTATCCAGGCCGCCAGCAGCAGCAATAACAGGATGGACGGGATCACCTGCAGCACGTCCACCAATCGCAAGACCGCACTGCGAATGCGCGGCCCGCCAAACGCAGCCAGACTGGACGCAGCCAAAGCCAGCGCGAGCGCCGCGGTGGCTGTGATGAGTGCAAGAAAAACCGTGATTGGAGCAGCTCTTACAAGACCGACAAAAACATCCTGCCCAATCCCATTGGTGCCAAGCCAGTGGTCCATGCTCGGGGCCTGCAAAACATCCGGGCTGGTTTTGTAATGAGGCAAACTTTCTGACAGCGCAAAGCCTGCCATAACCAGCACAGCTGAGGCAGCAATCGCTCCTCGTGAAATGAAACCAGCACTTTGTGTGATTGGTGACCAATAACCAAGCATGAGATCACCCTCTACGCGCCAGGCTTGTTGCGACAGCATCAATGACCCAGTTCAGCAGCAGAACCAAACCAGCCATAACGATAACCGCACCCTGCAACAAAACGTAGTCACGATCCAAAATAGCGTTATAAATCAAGTGCCCTGTTCCGGGATAGGAGAAGACAATCTCAACGAACAGGACAGCACCAAACAAGCCAGTCAGCGCATCACTCATTCGTGCCAGAAAAACCGGAAACAGGCTTCTCCCGTAATAAGCCGTGCGCAAGCGCCAGCCTTTGATGCCACGCCCGCAGGCATTGAGAATGAAAGGCCGCTGAGACAGCGTGATCGCCTCTCCCCGTGCCAGAAAATAGAACCGGGATATTTCGTGCAGTGACAGGGCCAGTACAGGCAACACAGCGTGACGGGCGATATCAAAATCTCGCTGCAACGGGTTGCTGCTGGGAAAAAACGGCTCAGATCCACCGGAGGGCAACACGGGCCACACAATGCCGAAAGCAAGCAGCAACAGCACGGCAGAGGTGAATGGCGGAATGCTGGCGACAACCGTCACAACGCCAGTCGCAATCCTGTCAAAGAAAGCCCCAGGCGCCTTGCCAGCTTCAATGCCACCAGCAGCCCCTGCCAGAAGAAAAATCGGCGCAGCGCAGGTGATCAGAAGCAAGGTCCAGGGAATAGATGCTCTGAGCAGTTCCGAGACAGGGGCAGCATGCGGAACCGAGTACCCCAGATCGCCTCTGATAAGATCCCAAAGGTAAACGCCAAGCTGCTGCGGCCAATCTCCCGCCAGGCCGAACTGAGCGCGGAGTTCAGCACTCTCCGCACCAGTGAGGTTACGAGAAAGATCAGAGGCAAGAAACACCTCAACAGGATCCCCTGGAAGCATTCGCGGTAAAAAGAACACCAGCAAAACCAGCAGGGCAAACACCAGAAGGCGGATGCCAAGGCCAGACAGCATGTTTAAAATAATCGGAGGTACCACAAGAACGGCCTGTCTGTTGTTGGTTGTCTTATGCCAGCCCCCCGAAGGCAGCTGACAATGGGTGTCCAGCTGATCAGTCAACCAGATAGGATTTATGGAGTGCTGAAGGGACGCCGATCGCCACACCGCCGGGCATAAACTGAAGGGCTGAAAGCTTATCGTTGTAAGCCGTCACCATGTGAGGATTTGCGATGGCATAAGCTGGTAGTTCTTCAGAATAAGCCTTCTGAAATTCGCCCAGAATTTTCTGCCTCTCCGTCTTATTGGTTGCAACAGACTGTGCAATCACCAGCGATTGCAGATGCTCACCCTGATAGCCATCGCTGGCCCATTTACGCCCAAAGACACGGCGCATGATTCCATTCGGATCGCCAAGAGTACCGGAGGCATAGAGGGCCAGATCATAATTGCCCTCAGACAGAGTGTCCTGAAGCGCGGCACGCTCCAAAATGCGAACCTCCAGCTCTATGCCAAAGGTCTCCAGTTGTTCTGCAAGGACTTTCGCTGTTTTGCTTTCACGCCTGCTGGCAAGAAGGCGTAAAACAACCCGCTCTCCATCACGATACCACAGCCCATCTTCTCCTCGGTCCCACCCTTTAGAGAACAGCAGATCAGTAGCCCGCCGAGAATTAAAGGAATACTCAGGATGCTTGTCTTGGGAATGCCAGGGCGACTCTTCCTGAATGAACCCGGTATCTGCAACATCCGCTGTTTTTTGGAAAACAGTTTCGATGATGGCAGGCCGGTCAATCGCATAGGCAATCGCGTGGCGAAGCGTCTTGTCGTTGAAGCGTCCGCTATGGTTGAATCCAAGGCGCAGGGAATGGTGGCTAAACGCCTTGGCAACGTTCATGCCTATCACTTCGGCCTGTTCCAAACGGTCCGGAGGCAGATAGGAAATCACGTCAATCTCCCCAGCATGAGCCGCCCGCAACGCCGCGTCTGTTGCCATCTTCACAATCGCAATACGCTTGAATTTCGGCTTGCCCAGATAATAGTCTGCATTGCCTTCCAGCACATAGCGCCCTTGTGCCTTGCTGTACTCAACAAGGCGGTAAGGTCCGCTACCAATAACAGCATCCGGTTCCGCAAAACGCTGTGGTTCAACCACATCCTGATAAACGTGTTTTGGCAGGACTGGCATGGAAAGCAGGAGCCCGTTCAGCAACCCTGCATCTGGCTTTTTGAGAAAGATCTTGAGGTGATCAGGAGAGATAACCTCGGCTTCTCTCACATTCTCGACGGAAACAAAAACGTACGGATGTTCCTTCATGTAGCTGAAAGTGAAAGCTGCATCCGCCGCTGTAACCTGCTGCCCATCATGCCAGGACGCACGCAAATCCAAATACAGATCACAGGTCAAGCCATCCTTGGAAACAGTCCAGCGCCGCGCCAGTGCAGGAACCAGTTCGCCGTCTTTCGACTGGCTCAACAGGCTATCAAAAACGTATGTGGTGTAGAGGTAACCAATGCCGTTTCTGCCATGAACATAAGGCGCCAACATCCCGCGGTCTCCGCGGGCATCGGTTATAACAAGCTGGTTTATGGGACCAGCAATCCCCGCAGCTATTGTCAGCAGCAGAGCCGCGACAGCTGCGATTACAACGCGCACAAGGGGTTGGTGAAAGATGTGCATGTCTCAGACTTTCTGAGCGGGACGCACGGCAACATGCGCATCCTCAGGTTCCGGATCATGGCTGCCACGCAATTTGCGCAGTTGGCTGGTGGTCTTCTATAGGGACATAGGGTTTGATATCCAGAATTGGCGTGCCATCGATGCAATCCAATCCACTCACTGTCAAAACGTTGCCGTCCCGTTTGATTAATTCAACCGAGCTCAAACCAATCGGGTTCGGGCGGTTGGGTGAACGGCTGGCAAAAACACCACGTGCTGCTTCCTCTCCGCGGGCGCGCCGAACAAGCGCGGTTCCGTCAGAGTGGTGCAGCCAGTACATCACCCAAAGATGAGAGGCCATCGTGATGTTCAAAAGCGCATCCGCATAAGGAGAAGCAATTTCCAGTTGGCTCTGGGCAGGGTTGCGACGACTGGATTTCGGGCATTCGCGCGTTTCTGAGAAGCCTGAGCGCACAAAGCCAATCGGGTTCATGATGATGCCTGAAGACACCGTGGTTTCCTGCGGGTTATTCATTTATGAAGCCGTAATAGGTTGCAAAATTAAACACTTAACGTCTCCAAAGCCAAAGCCTACCTTAACAACAGATCGATACTTGGAGACGATATCCGAGTAAATTCGATTTATCAGATAGGCTACCTCAGCTTTTCTGAGGGCGCATTGATCAGCATATTCGAAAATGCTGAGGCTATGCCTCTGATAAATCGATTGGATTATTGGCAAGCGCGAAAATCATAGTTCTGGCACCTCATTTTTCAAAATCAGAATCACAGGTCGCTATGACAGATCACACCCAGCACGACACAGCTCCGGCCTCCGGGCTCAGTCCCACGCCCGAAAAAATAAAATCCTCGTTTAACACCAAACAGACCTGGCAGTTTCTTGGAGTGGCTATTGCCGCCACAATCGCGGGCCTTCTGGCTTCCGCTTATCTGCCTGCTGGCATGGCCGTTGCTGCGGTTTTATCCGTTGGTTGCCTCGGCTTGTGGGCAACAGGTGTGGTGCCGGAATACTGGACCGCGCTCGCCTTCTTCTTCGTTGCCATCGTGATAGGCATTGCTCCGCCGGACGTGGTGTTCTCCGGCTTCCAGACGTCAACCTTCTGGCTGCTGTTTGCAGGCCTTGTGCTTGGCGCCTCCATCAAGCACACCAAGCTGGACAAACGAGCTGCCGTTCTGTTGATGCGTTTGCCGCTCAACAGCTATGCCGGCTTGGTCTCCAGCATTGTTGCCTTCAGTGTGGCGCTGGCGTTTGTGGTGCCGTCTTCCATTGGCCGTATCATGATTTTGCTGCCGGTGATCTCCGCCCTTGCTGCACAGATCGGTTTCAAGCCCGGCTCCAACGGGCGCACAGGTATGCTGTGTGCGGCGGCCTTTGCGACCTTCGCTCCAGCCTTCACCATTCTGCCTGCCAATGCCCCCAACATGATCCTCGCGGGGATGAGCGAGAGTCTGTATGACCTCAGCATTTCCTATTGGGATTACCTGCGTCTGAACTTCCCGGTTCTGGGCATCCTGAAATCACTCATCCTTATCGGTCTGACGCTGGTCCTGTTCCCGGACAAACTTCCTCAGGACGCGCATGAGACCACAGAGGAAGTACCACCCGTTAGTGCTCCTGAACGGCGCCTGATGATCATTCTGGCCCTGTGCCTCATCTTCTGGCTGACGGACAGCCTGCATCCGATTGGTCCTGCATGGGTTGGTCTTGCTGCGGCTCTCGCCTGCTTCTGGCCCAATGCCAAGCTGACTTCCAAAACCTGCATCAATCAGGACCTGAGCTATGGCTCTCTGATGTTCGTCGCGGGCATCATGGGGCTGGGAGCGGTTATCTCAGTTGCCGGACTGGGTGAGGCTTTGGTTCAGGCTGTTGGCGGCAAAGCCGGGTTTGCTGAGGACACACCAATTTGGAACCTGTCCGTCCTCACTGGCCTGTCGACACTGGTTGCCATGGCAACAAACCTGCCGGGTGTGCCTGCGGTGATGACCCCTGTTGCCGGGGATCTGGCAGATGCCACTGGCCTGCCCTTGCAGACTGTTTTGATGACGCAGGTTATGGCGTTTTCCAATGTATTTCTGCCGTTTCAGGCGCCGCCACTGGTCGCCGCCATTCAGGTTGGAAACCTGCCGCCGAAGGCCGTGATCAAACTGTGCCTGACGCTGTTTGCGATCAGCCTGTTCCTGCTTGTCCCAATCGACATGCTGTGGTGGTACCTACTCGGATTTCTTTAAGCACCCTCAGGCGGGCCCACACAAATACTGAGGCCCGCCTTCCATTCTTTCGATTTGTGCAAAGCGAATTTCCATTCCTAGCTATAGCCGTTTTCAAATTGCGAGGTTTTAGTATGACGACCCGATTTACTTGGTTGAAGACAATTGCTTACAGCGGCGCTCTGGCGCTCGTGATTACTGGTGGAGCCGCCAAAGCAGAATTGGCTGCTGACTGGCAAGACACCGCCATGGGCCTTTTCAACGCTGAAAAGTGGCCTGGAGCCAAACGCCAGCGCGCCCTGACAATTTTGCATACTGCAATGTTCGATGCCGCAAACGCAGTCGAGGGCACCTACGCTCCTTACGCATATACTGGCTCAACCAATCCGGATGCATCTGCGCAAGCAGCCGTCACTCAGGCGGCCCTGCACGTTCTGTCGACCCTTATGCCAGAGCGTAAAGCGGAGTTGGAAATTGCAGCAAAAGAGCGCCTTGCAAACCTGAAGAGCCCTCAGTCCGGCATTGCTCTGGGCCAGGCAGTTGCGGAGCAAATTCTGGCAGCGCGCGCATCAGACAACGCTAACTTCTCGGTAGATTACACGCCGGGTCCAGCAGAAGCGGGTGTGTATCAGCCAACGTCTAAACGCCAGATGGTTGCGCCGAAAATTCGTGAGATGAAACCATTTGTCCTGTCCTCTGCAACGCATTTCCGCGTGCCGCCACCTCCGGCACTGGAGAGCATGCAGTATCAGCGTGGTCTGAGTGAAGTCGTAAAGTTGGGCGGCAAAGAAACGCAGACTAATGAGAACAACGTCTTCATCGCCAAGCTTCATGCAGGCTCCGGCTCCGGTGCATGGAACCAGATCGCCCGCAAAAGCAGCTCGTCCTGTGATCTGTCCATGCTGGAAGAAGCCCGCACACTGGCGCTTCTCAACCTTGCGCTGACAGACTCACTGGTTGCTGGTTTCAACGCAAAGTATGAGTACGCGTTGTGGCGTCCGCAAACAGCAATGGAAGCTCTGGGCAAAACCTATAAGCACCCAACCCTCAAGGCCGATATGGAGTGGAGCTCTTTGGTGCCAGCACCAATGCATCCTGAATATCCATGTCAGCATTGCACCAGCGGCAGCGCGGCTCAGGAAGTCATGGAGTCCGTCTTCGGCGACGGCAAAATGGCCTTCACCTTCAATGGCAAGGGCGGTCTTTCCAAAGAATATGTCAGCTTCCAGCAGTTTGCTGAGGAAGAGTCAGAATCCCGCGTTCTTGGCGGCGTTCACTACCGCCGTTCTAACGCTGTTGGCGACATGTTGGGCTACCAGATCGGCTCTTACGTAGCAGAGACCTCTTTGCAGCCTCTGAAGCAAATCAGCGACATCAAGAAATGTGCAGGCAGCCGCTAGGTCAGCTCCTCCTGACTTAGCTTGCACTTGCAGGCCGCACTCCAATCCCCTCGCGGCCTGCTTTTTTTATCACCCCAGAAAAGGGAGCACTTGCAAGCGCCACTTCCGGCAAAGCACCCGCAGATCTAAAGGAACAGGTACTATGGAAAATCGAACTGGTTTAGCACTCCGCATTCTCTTTGTTGGCATTGGCGCAACGCTCTTCATGGATATCTGGGCCATCGCAGCAGATAGCCTCTTTGGCATTCCGCAGAGCAACTTCTCAGTGGTTGGCCGCTGGCTGGGTCATATGCTGGACGGACAATTCACGCACGAAAGCATCCGCCGCGCTGCACCTATCGCAGGAGAAGCAACCATTGGCTGGACGGTGCATTATCTGGTCGGGATCGTCTTCGTTGCAGCCTTCGTCATGATTTTTGGAAATCGTCAGCTGCAAAAACCATCCCTGATCCTTGCGATCTTGTTTGGTGTTGTGATGATCGTGTTCCCATTCTTTGTCATGCAGCCATCTCTTGGCGCTGGTGTGATGGCCTCCAACAGGCCGAACCCGGACTTCGCTCGCCTGAAAAGCCTCATGACGCACTTCTCATTTGGCCTGGGCATGTATGTCGCGCTTTGGGTTCAGACCAAGGTCTTCAAACCAATTGAAGCACCGGTTTCCTCCGCATCCTGATTGTTTCAGGATCACGAGAAAGCCCGCCGTTCTCCTGAGCGGCGGGCTTTTTGTCGGTCGGGAAAGCTGCTTAAATTAGCTCAGCTCAAGCTCTCTGCGCACCTGATATTGAGGCAGATGCTTCTTGATCTGCTCCACCACCACCTCAGGGTCTGGCAGGGATTGGTGCCCGTGGATCTTGCCCATATGCGGGTCAAAATTCTCACGCCAAACCGGATCACAAACCTCGTAACCATCCTCGCGGATCTGCGCCACATTGCGTCTGACGGAGGCTTTTTTCCACATGGGTCCGCCCATCACCGGAAAGAAGAGCACCGGAAACTCAGCAGCAAGAATGACGGTGGTCAGTCGATTGAGTGAAGATCCATTGGCAACACCAGACAGTGTATTCGCCGTTGCTGGCATCACGGCGAGAATATCGTGCTCGGCTGCGATACGTCCCGGTTTGTCGGTGGGCCAGTCCTTCGGGTCATCTCCGCAGATCACCCGGTCTACGAACAGCGCGATGCTGTCCATGTTCACAAAGTTGATGGCATTGGGTGTGAACATGGCGGTGAGAGTGCAATCAATCGAATTCTTGATCTCGCGCAGATAGCTGGGTAGCAGAGTCGCATCCAGAGATGCGCTCGCCCCAATCAGAATGCGGGCTTTGTCGGGAGTGTCATTGGTGACCATGGAAAAATCCTCTCTGTAAAATCCATTTCAAGATGATGGAGGTGCCGCGCGATTGGCGCCTTTGGATGAGCGACGGAACCCTAGGGGAGGTTGTTGACTGCACCTTGGCCCGCTCATCGCGCGGTGTCTTTTTCTGGTCGCCAGATGACCTCAAATCATGCCCCACATTCCAATTGTTTCTTTGAAATGCTCTCCTCAGGTTTGCTGAGGACGACCTCTCAAATTTTCTGAGGACCTGCCTCAGAACTTCCGATGTGCAATGAGAATGTACTGCTGGCATGGTTCCATTCAGATGAGCCATCAGGCTGCTGGAACTGGAGGGATTGATGAGGGGTACTGAAATCAAAACCATTTGCGTTGCAGGAGCCAGCGGGCTGGCAGGGGCTTACATGGTCAAAGAAGCCCTGGCCCGCGGTTACCGCGTCAACGGCACCATGCGCGACATTTCCCAACTTGATAAAGTCAGTGGCCTGATGCGTTTGCCCGGCGCGGCGGAACGACTGCACCTGTTTTCAGCAGATACATCCAACTCTGAAAGGTTCGATGCGCCAATGACACAAGCGAAGGCTGTGTTCATCGCCTGCATTCCAACAACCAAACACGGTGTAGACGGGACGCCTGCTGCGGAGTTGGGTCGCGAGCGCGGCTTGAAAGAGATCATTCAACCTGCAGAACAAGCTTGTCTGAACATCCTGAAAGCAGCACATCGGCAAGGTGTTAAAACAGCAGTGCTCTGTTCCAGTACAGCCTCCGCAGAACCAGCCACCCCCTCCTTTAAAAAGCAGGAGGACAAGGACATTTCAGATGCCGAGATGCAGATTCAGCAGAGGAAATATGCGCAGGCACAAAAGACTGTAATGGAAGCAGCGGCAGAGGAGTTCACCGAGCAACATGGCATGAAGCTTTGCACCTTCTTGCCAAGCATGATGGTGGGCGCCCCTCTCCTGCCTTCGCACTTGAAAGGTCACGTTCTCAGCTTTCTTGCAAAACTACGGCACGGCAAAACAGGCTGGCACAGCACAGTTCCAGCAGGGTCCATGTCCCTCACCTCCCCGCAGGATCTTGCAAGGATGGCATTGGCCGCTTTAGAGCAGTCAGAGGCCTCCGGACGCTACTTTGCTGTGAGCGGCAGTTGGACTTGGCGCCGGATTTACCAGGAGATTGCTGAGTATGTGCCGCTAGAAGCGCTCCCAACCCCACTTGGCAAAGACCCGGAACCGCCAACGCGCTTTGACTTCAGCAAGCGCGACAGCCTTGGTGTTCCCATACGAGGCATTCAGGAGATGTTTGCGGAGTTCTATGAGGCCTATGAGCAGGTCAGGCTCGTTCCTCAAGCCTGAGACTCTGCTACTTCATAGGCACACGCGCTTTTTGCACGCTGTTACGCCACACAAACTTGGCGGGCAGCTTCACCGTTTCACTGGATGGCTGTTCCGTGGTGCACCATTCAAGACACTTGTCGATGATCTGATCCGTCGGCTGCGCAAAGGTGGTCAGGTCATATCCTTCCCATTCTGCCTGCTGAATATTGTCAAACCCAATCACTGAAAGATCATCTGGTGTGCGCAAGCCAAATCGTTGACGCGCAGCATCAATGACCCCGCACGCAATCAGGTCTGTCGTGCAGAAGATGCCATCCGGACGGTCTTCACGATCAAGCAGTGCCGTTCCCAGCTCCAGACCTGCCTGATAGGATGTGAAACCATCCACCTCACACAGAACATCAACTCCGGCTTCTTCTGCAGTGGCAAGGAAACCCTTCTGTCGTTCCACAATGCTCCAGGTCGCATTTGCAGAGTTTGCAAGGGCGATTCGCTTACATCCTGCACGCAAAAGAGCCTTCAGCGCGGTCTTGCCTGCTGCCCTGTTATCCGGCCCGATCTGTAGAGAACCCGGGAAATCTTCCTCACGATTGATCAAAACCAGCTTCATGCCATTGCTAAAACATGTGTCGGCTAAGGAAGGATCGGGCGCACCGGACAAAATAATCGCTGCTTCTGTGCGAAAACTGATGGCCTGCAGCAGTGCATCCTTCACACGCTCCTCATATCCACTTGTGTTGATAAGCATTGTTACCTTACCAGCAGCCTGTAGCCTTTCGGAGAGTTCAGCGATCATCGCAGCGCGGTGCGGCGTATCAATCTCAGCAGCAACAAGCGCCACGATACCACTTTCAGAGCGGTTGAGACTGCTCGCGAGGCGGTTGACGCGGTACCCTAGTATTTCTGCTGATTTCAATACTTTAGCGCGCGTCGCGTCAGAAACACTGGCCCCCGGAGTAAAGGTTCTGGAGACAGAAACACGGGACACGCCAGCATGGCGCGCTACGTCCTCAGCCCTGACCTGCTGCTTTCTTGAAGACACTTTTTCCGACATCAAATTTCGCTGATTATTGTACACGTTTGCATCTGCATATCAGGAAATATCCAGAAAATAAATTAGTCTTTCTTGGAATAAAGTTGACATTGCAAAAATTTAGCCGACTATATTATGTACACGTGTACACAACGTGTTTGGGAGGAGTAAACATGAAATCTATTAAGAAAGCTTTGTTGGGTGCAACCCTCATTGTGGGTGCTGGTGCAAGCCCGGCGTCTGCAGATGAACTCAATGTCATCTGCTCCGCTGACAACGCTCTGTGCGAAAAGCTCGCAGCAAAGTTTGAAGAAAAATCGGGTGCTGACGTCAGCATGATCCGTCTTTCTTCAGGCGAAGCTTATGCAAAGATCCGTGCAGAAGCTCGCAACCCGCAGACGGACGTATGGTGGGGTGGAACCGGAGATCCGCATCTGCAGGCAGCAAACGATCAGCTCTCTGTCGCTTACAAATCGCCAATGCTGGAAGAACTTCTGCCATGGGCTGTTGCTCAGGCTGAAACCTCCGGCTACCGCACAGTAGGCGTGTACTCTGGCGCACTAGGCTGGGGCTACAACAAAGAGATCCTCGCGGAAAAGGGCATCGAAGGTCCTAAATGCTGGTCTGACCTGCTAAATCCTGCGTTGAAGGGCGAAATCTCTATTGCAGATCCAAACTCTTCAGGCACCGCATACACCGCACTTGCTACTCTCGTTCAGTTGATGGGTGAAGAAGAAGCCTTCGAATACCTGTTGGCTATGGGCAAGAACGTATCGCAGTACACCAAGTCCGGTTCCGCTCCTGTTAAAGCAGCGGCCCGCGGTGAAGCAGGTCTCGGTATCGTGTTTATGCACGATGCAGTGAAACAGGCTGAAGCAGGCTTCCCAATTGAGGTTGTCGCTCCATGTGAAGGCACCGGTTACGAAATCGGTTCAATGTCTCTCATTGACGGTGCGCCAAACCCAGACACTGCAAAAGTGTTCTACGATTGGGTGCTAACTCCAGAAGCACAGAACCTGATGGCGGAAACTGGTTCCTACCAGATTCCATCCAACAAGGGTTCTACCCAGCCAGAAGCTGCTCCTAAGCTCGAGAACGTACGTCTGATCGACTACGATTTTGCGGAATACGGAAGCAGTGACCGCCGCAGAAACCTGCTGGCACGCTGGGACATGGAAGTTGGCGCTGCTGCAAACTGATTGAGATCGGGGCGAGTTAACGCTCGCCCCGTTTCCCCAAAAAATCTGGTTTTTCCAAATGACAAATGAAAATCGTCGGCTGGACCTCGCACTTATATGCGGCGTCCTTGGGTTGTTTATATTGCCTTGGTTCCACATTCGCAGCGGCTTTTTTGGCGGCGAATGGGTCTTGGATCTACTGAGCAAAGAGCGTTATTGGCCGGGCTTTTTCCAGCTCTTCCTAGGAAAGCTGCAACTGCTCCCCGTGTTTGCTCTTGTTGGTGCTGCCGGATATCTGCGCCTGAAATCTGCGCCGGGCCACCGTGGCAAACTGATTGCCATCATCGGTGCTCTTGGCCTGTTCTGGATGGTGCTGGAAGGCCTTTCCATTGGCCTGCGTGGCTGGAACTGGAGCCTGCTGGAAGCAACATTTGGCCGTATCGATGGTCAGCCTGCGTTTGGCGCCGGTGCCGTGTTGCTCGCACTTACCTTCACCACCTTCATTTCATTTGGCCTGGCTGAAAAGGGCGCTCTCAAAGGCGACGCGATTGTCCTCACCGCCGTCTCGCTTTTGATCCTGCTTGTAGCGACCTTCGTATTCTACCCAATTCTGTCCATGTTCGCTGGCGCGTTTCAGGATTTCCGTGGCAACTTCACCACTGAAGGTGTCATGCGGAACATCACCGATCCGCAAATCTGGAAGCTGAACTGTCTGGTTGGCGGAAGTTGCGGCATTGCATGGCGCACCATGTTCCTCGCGATTGCAACAGCGGCAGGCTCCACCCTCCTGGGCCTTGCGTTTGCACTGATCGTAACCCGCACGCAGATGCCATTCCGCAAAAGTCTGCGCACCTTGAGCATCCTGCCAATCATCACGCCTCCCTTCGTGATTGGTCTTTCTCTGACCCTGATGCTGGGCCGTACAGGCTTTGTCACCGAGGCCATTGAAGCTGCAACAGGTCTTGAGCTGGGCCGCTGGATCTACGGTCTTCCGGGGATCTGGATTGCACAGATGCTCAGCTTCACACCAATCTCCTTCCTCGTGCTGGTTGGCGTTGTTGAAGGCATCAGCCCGTCGCTGGAAGAAGCAAGCCAGACCATGCGTTCTGGCCGCTGGAGAACCTTCCGCAAAGTGTCATTGCCTCTGATGGCACCGGGTCTGGCAAACGCCTTTCTGATCGGCTTCATCGAGTCCATGGCTGACTTCGGCAACCCGATGGTTCTGGGTGGTAACGGCGGCGTGCTCTCAACAGAGATCTTCTTCGCGGTTGTTGGTGCACAGAGTGATCCGTCCCGCGCAGCAGTTCTGGCGATGATCCTCCTCGGCTTCACACTCTCTGCCTTCTTTGCGCAGCGGATGTGGCTTGGTAAGCGGAACTTCGCGACTGTAACTGGTAAGGGTGATGGTGGCCGTTACTCAAAACTGCCACGGCGTATTGCAATCCCGGTCGGCACTATTGTTGCTCTCTGGAGCTTGTTCACCGTTGCTGTGTACGGCCTGATCCTGTTCGGTGGCTTCGTGAAAGTCTGGGGTCTGGACCACAGTGTCACGCTGGCGCACTACATCACCGCGTTCTCCATCTCGTTTGAAAACGGCTTTGCCTTTACCGGCGTTGCGTGGAACAGCTTCTGGACCACAATGTGGATCGCTCTAGCCGCAGCCCCATTGACTGCTGCAGTTGGCATCCTATCCGCATGGCTCATCGTTCGTCAGGACTTCCCGGGCAAATCCGCCTTTGAATTCGGCCTGATGATGAGCTTCGCAATTCCGGGCACCGTGATTGGTATCAGCTACATTCTGGCGTTCAACCTGCCACCATTGCAGATGACAGGTACCGCTCTGATCCTGATTTTCTGCTTCGTGTTCCGTAACATGCCAGTGGGTGTGCGCGGCGGCGTGGCGGCGATGTCTCAGCTGGACAAGAATCTGGATGAAGCTTCCCTGACACTGGGTGCAAACAGCGCGCGTACACTGAAAAAAGTGATCCTGCCGCTGCTGCGTCCAGCCATTCAGGCGGCACTGGTCTACAGCTTCGTGCGTGCGATCACATCCATCTCTGCGGTCATCTTCCTTGTGAGCGCAAAATACAACATGGCGACGGCCTATGTGGTCGGTCTGGTTGAGAACGGCGAATACGGCGTGGCGATTGCCTACAGCTCCGTTCTCATCTTCGTGATGGTCACCATCATTCTCATCTTCCAGCTGCTGGTTGGTGAAAGAAAACTCCGTCGTCCGGAAAACACTCAAAAATCTCCTGCTCAGGGTAAACTGAAGGAAGTCGCAGCATGACACATTCCAAATTTGGTCAGGTCCGCTTCGAAAATGTCGGCAAAAACTACGGCGACTTTACCGCAATCCCGAACCTCAATCTCACGATTGAGCCGGGTCAGCTGGTTACCCTGCTGGGGCCATCCGGGTGTGGCAAGACAACAACCCTGCGCATGATCGCAGGGTTGGAAACCCCAACATCTGGCCGCATCATGATTGGTGGAGATGACGTCACCCGTCTTCCACCGAACGAACGTGACGTGTCCATGGTGTTCCAGTCCTACGCTCTGTTCCCGCACATGAGCGTGCTTGAGAACGTGAAATACGGCTTAGAATCCAGTGGCTTCAAAGACGCAGAAGATCTGGCTCTGAAAGGTCTCGACCTTGTCGGCCTGCGCGAAAAAGCACCGCGTCTTCCTTCCGAGCTGTCCGGTGGCCAGCAGCAGCGTGTGGCAGTTGCCCGTGCACTGGTTCTGGAGCCGCAGGTTCTTCTGCTTGATGAGCCGCTCTCCAATCTGGACGCCCGCTTGCGCCGTTTGGTGCGTACTGAAATCCGCGAAATCCAGCAACGACTTGATTTCACTGCAGTTTACGTCACCCACGACCAGGAAGAAGCGCTCGCAGTTTCCGACCGCATTGTTGTGATGCGTGACGGTCTCATTGAGCAGGATGGCACGCCCTATGAGCTTTATGAGAGCCCGGCTTCCGAGTTCATCGCGGACTTCATCGGCGAAGCAAACATCCTTGATTGTGATATCAGCGACGTAAATGCAGAGACTGCAAACGTTCAAATTGGCGGCAAGGGCTTTGACCTGCGCAGCCGTAACCACAGCATTGGCAAGGGCAAACTGGCCGCTCGTGCCAACTCCATCAAGCTCAGCAGAGATGTCAATGGCGGTCCAACCGGCAAGATCAAATCCGCGGCTTATCTGGGTGATCATTTCCAGTACGAAGTTATGAGCGACCTTGGTCTGCTGTTTGTCATCGACAACCACACAGACGAATTGCTGGAAAACGGCACCTCTGTTGGCATCGACTTTGATGCACGCGGTCTTGCACTGATTGGCGGTAAAAAATGACCACTGAAACAGTTCTGGACCAAGCTGCCGAGTTAGAGCAACGCTTCAACGTTGCCCAAAAGATGGCTGATGAAGCGGCAGCGCTTGCCCTTGAGCACTTCGCCAATCGCGATGATCTGAACATCGACACAAAACGGCATCCGCAGGATGTCGTTTCTGAAGCTGACAAAGCCGTAGAGCAGAAAATCCGCAGTCTAATCGCCAAAAACTTCCCTGAGGATGCATTGCTTGGTGAGGAATTTGGCTTTGTGGAAGGGACGACCGGTTACACCTGGGTCATCGACCCAATTGACGGAACTGCCCCTTTTCTCAATGGCTTACCGGGGTGGTGCGTGTGCATCGCCGTAACCGACAAAGACGGCGCTGCCATCGGCATCATTGATGTTCCGGTCCTCAAGGAGCGCTTTGCGGCGCTGCGCGGCAAAGGCACCACTCTCAACGGTTCCCCAGTTCGGGTGACTGATCGATTTAACCTGCAGACCGGCATGTTGGGCGTTGGCGCGAATGACCGCGTTGCTCCTGCGCAGGTCGGTAAAATGTTCGAAGACCTGATGTCCGCAGGCGTGAGCTACACTCGTTATGGCTCCGGTGCATTGATGTTGGCATGGGTCGCTGCGGGGCGCTTGGTTGGCTACGTTGAGCCGCGCATGTCTGCCTGGGACTGCATGGCTGCATACTGCCTTATCACTGAAGCTGGCGGGAAAATTCTCCCATTTCCGATGGCTGAGAACCCAAGTGCCCCGTATCCTGTTTTGGGCGCTGCTCCGCAGGTGTTCGATGAGGTTTTGGACCTCACAAATCTAACCCAGTTTGCCTAGTCTCCCGAGTAGACAACGGGTTAGATCACACTTGCAGGCGCTGTTCACCCAGAGCAGCGCCTGTTTTTTTATGCACTCAGATGAAGAGCAAAACGCCACCACCTGCGATCAGGCCACCGCGGATAAGTGGTGAGAATGGTGCGATGACTCCGTAGGAAATTGCAGAGAGCGCAAGCCCCACCTTCACCGTTGCCAGCAGCGACCAGACTGGCGAGCTCACAAGCGTGATCAGCGTCGGATTTGCTATCATTCCCAACGGGATAAGGTAAAGACCAATCCCCAGCGCCATGGCGAACAACGCGACCTTCAACCAGTTCTCATTGACCATGCCCGCAGCAATAAACACCGCTCCGCACACAGGGGGAGTAATGGTGGAGAGCAGCGCGAACCAGAACACGAACAGGTGTGCCTGAAGCGGTTCTAATCCGATATCAATAAGCGCTGGCCCAGCAACAGAAACGCAGATGACATAGGCCGCTGTTGTTGGCACTTCCATGCCTAACACCATGCAGGCGAGTGCCGTCAGCAGCAAAGCTGGCCACAACATGCCGCCGGAGCCGGAGAGGATAAGTGAGGTGATCTTCACTCCAAGGCCAGTCACCCCAAGCGTACCGATGATGATGGACGCACAGAGGATAATCGACGCGATCATCGCCACCTGCTTGCCGGAGTTCATCAGCGCTTGCTCGAAGCGCCCTCCGATTTTCCGCAGATCTACCTTGAAGTTCTTGTCGATCAGCAGCAGCACAACCGCAGCCATAATCGCCAGACAGGCGGCATACTGAGGGGTATAACCCAGCACGAACATAGCCCAGAGCAGCACCGTGAACGGCACGAGGAAGAACAGCGAGGTGATGATAACCGAGCGCGTATCCGGCTGGTCTTCCACCGCCAATCCCTTCAGCTCATAGCGCCGGGCAAAGGCATTGATGCCCATCCAGACCGCGAAAAAGTATAGAAATGCGGGCAAAATCGCAGCTGCCATGATGCCGGTGTACGGAACGCCAGTCAGTTCCACCATGACAAAAGCACCTGCTCCCATCAGCGGCGGCATGATTTGTCCCCCTGAGGAGGCAACAGCTTCCACGGCAGCGGCAAGTGCACGTGGGTAACCCAGTTTGGTCATGGCCGGCAGCGTAATCGCGCCGGTAGACGCCACGTTCGCAGAAGCCGAGCCGGAGATGGAGCCGAACAAAGCCGACGAAATCACTGAGACTTTCGCCGTTCCGCCTTTCAGTTTACCAGCAGCGGCGGCGGCCACATTCATGAAACCAGCGCCTGCTTCTCCGGCATTCAAAAACGCGCCGAAGATCACAAAGATCGCGACAACACCAACAGATACTCCCGTCAGCTTGCCCCATAATCCCCCTTCAGCAATGGTCATGGTACCGAGAAAACTTTCCAGCGGGACACCTGCATAACCGAACTCACCGGGGATATGTTGCCCAAACATGCCATAGGCCAGCGCGATCAAAGCTACCAGCGGCAGCGGCCAGCCAATGGCTCGACGCGCCATTTCCAGCACCGTGATCAGCAGGCCAAATGCCAGATAAAGCTGATAATCATCAATAAGATAGCCGTATTGATCCGACAGGTCCGAGTGGTTCCATGCAATCCAACCAGCCGCGAAAACACCAAAGGCTGTGAGCACATAACCCGTCACCTTCTCAAGGGGATTACGTGCCATCAGGATGAGCGCCCAAGGCAATGCCAGTGCCATATGCAAAGGACGACTGACCAGATTGGGAACCAGACCGGAAAAGATCAGACCCAGATGAAACAGCACGGTGGCCAGACCGAGCACCAGCCAGACGGAACGGTGAATTATATTCAACGAAATAACCCAAAATGAGTAAGGCCCGAAGAATATACTCCGGGCCTGAATTTTTGATAAGATGAATGAGCTTAGCGCTGCGCGTCGGTGATTGTGTACCCAACTTCATCATAAAACTTCAGTGCACCCGGATGGATTTTGCCGCTGATGTTGCCGAGCAGATCCTTGTCCACACCGTTCCACCATGCTGCGCCCTTGCCCATTTTTTCCTTCTGGTCCCAGAAGCTTTTGGTCAGCGCATATGCGGTCGCATCATCCATCTGTGTTGTTGTGTAAGCCACAACAGGCAGAGAAGTTGTTGTGATGTCAGCGTCTTGACCAGCATAGGTTCCAGCCGGGATCACCAGTTTGGTGCGCTTGGTCTGAGCGATCTGGTCATCAGAAAGAGACAGAACATCAACACCTGTCCCAGCAGCAGCCTCAATCACGTTTGGCGCCGGGTAGGAACCTGCGGTCACAAAGCCATCAATCTGGCCGTTCTTCAGCGCAGGCACAGCGTTGGAAAGCTCTACATCCGCGAGCTCTACTTCACCTTCAAGGCCAAATAGTTTCAGGTACTTAGCACCTTCACGCGCACCAAAGGAACCTTTGCCGATGAGGATTTTCTTACCCTTCATGTCCGCAAAGCTCTCAATACCGCTGTCTTCACCAACAACAAAGTGCATGGTCAAAGACGGGATCGGGAACAGTGCACGGATTTCACCGAACTTGGGATTTGCCCGTTCTTCGAACATCGCCTTGCCACCTTTGGCGAGCTTCACCAGTACCGGCGGTGTGGTGAAAACGTAGTTGCCTGGGCGCACCTCAGATTCCATCACGTTCTGAACAGAACCCTGACTTTCTTCAACGGTTACAATGATATCTCCACCTGAGGCTTCCTTCATTGCTTCCGCAATCTGTACTGCCATCTGGTAATAGGAGGATGAGGTTTTCGCTGATTTATAAGTGACGCGGGTTTCCGCCTGAGCGCTAAACGAAAACGCGACAAGTGCTGCAGCAGCCACGCATGAGTGTAATAGTTTCATGGATCATCCTCTGGAACGACAAATACTTAAAATTGCTGAGAGATTTTATCGAGTATGTGAGGTGTTTCAAGTAGGGGGATCAGCTTACCGCTGATCTGAGGCGGAAATTTTCTCATGAATGCATGACAGAACGAACAGCTTGCGCGATTTTGCGTTTTTTACGTGAAATCTGCGTTACTCGCGTTTTGCCTGCGTTGAAATGAGTGTTTGTACCGCAATCATATCAGAAGGCCGTTTTTGTCTAAAGTCTCCTGAAACTCTTCCTTGGGCAACAGCCGGAAATGATCCCCCGTCATGTCCGCCGTCAGAATTCGATCACACCGAAATGTGCGCGGCGCATTTCGCAGATGGTCAAATGCGATCACGTACCAAACCGGATAATTTAACATGAGGTAGTGAGGTTCGATCCGCCGTTCAGAAGATGCACCATCCTCTCGCTTGTATCCGATCGTGAGCGTCACCTGATCGATGAAGGCCTGATGCAGTGCCTGCACGACATCTTTGGGCGGGGCATTGATCGTCCGCTGAACATAGGTGGAGGCTGTCGACCCGATCAGGATGCGGGATTTCAGGCGGTTTACCTTATGACGTTTTTCAGGTGAGAACGACGCCACCAGCTGTCGGCGAACGGAACCAAGGCTCGCCAGAAACATGGGCGAATCCATTTGCTCAGAAACCGCGATGCTGATCAGCAAATCGACAGCTTCCGGATACGCCAGATTCATGCGCCCGACGCCCCAGTTGCGATCAAGGCGGACACCTCCGCCGCGACCACGATCCGCATCAATGGGCAAGCCCTGCTCACGCATCAGCTGAAGGTCCCGAGTGATCGTGCGTTCGCTGACATCATGCTGAAGGGCCAGATCTTTGACCGTGCAAAGCTCTTCCTGCTTCAGCTGAACAGCCAGCAATTCCATCCGTCTTAATCTGCCATTTGAATTTGTGCGCGCCATCGAAAAAATAGGACATTAAATGTCTTATTTGTCAATACAACCGAGGTGACCCGAGTTCAACACATGGAGATCACACGATGAAAATTGGCTATTTCACTGTCGGAACGAACAACAGAGAAGCCTCTGCCAAATTCTATGACACACTCTTCGCGCAAGGCGGACCAAAGCAAGTTGCGGCCAATGAAAGGCTAACCTACTGGCAAAATGAGAATTTTGCCTTTGCGACGGCTCTGCCCATTGATGGAAAGCCCGCAACACATGGAAATGGTGCAATGGTTGGCTTTGGCGTCGACTCTGTCGATGAGGTCAAGAGGCTCCACAAACTGGCGATCGACCTGGGTGGTACCAATGAAGGCGATCCAAACCAGCGCGGTCCTTACATTTCAGCTTATGTCAGAGATCTCGACCACAACAAACTCATCTTCTTCACAGATGCAATGAGCTGAGCACCCAGCCCACACCTCAGTCTGTCTTCATCCCCCAGAAGTGCAGATGAGCTGTGAGAATGCAGGTATTGCAACCTCGATACATAGGTCGCCTAATGCCTGCGGGTATGATGCTCATGTGCAGCGGTTTCGACGTGAGATCGCTGCACCTATCAGCTTCAGTTGGGGGACAATATGAACACGCCAAATGCCGACCTGCAAAACAAGATCAGCCAGATCAGAGAGCAACTGCAACATCTGAAAACGACCGATACAAAGCCGAAAGCCGTCGCAGGGCCTAGTCTGAACCAAGCCTTGCAAGCCAGCGAGCGAATGTTGTTTGGCGAGCTCAACAAGCAGGGTGTTTTGAAGTCTTCGCCACCACAAATCGATCTGGAAGGCGGAAACATTGAGTTCGGCCTGTCCCTCTTCTGGACCTTCAATCCACCCGAAGATTACGAGGACGTGTTTGCAGTCGTAAAAGAGTTTCTGGAGTGGGAAACAGGCGGACGATTACAGGCTCCTCTGCTGGATGATTACAGCACCATCAAACAGCAAATCGACCTTGGCGGTATTGTCATGGCAGACGGTTCAATTTTGGGCTTCGGCAAATATGAGATGGCCGATGTTGGGTGGGCCGTCTGCCTCGTCTATGTGATTTACTACAGTCTCTTCCCGAATAAAAAGGCGCCCTTCAACACCGCGCCAGCAGGCGTCATCGATCTGGCGGCGGGGACCTCTCAAAACGAGGTGAACATCGCGATCCTTGGAGATTGGGGGACAGGTGATTACACCAGCGATGGTGGCCCTGCTAAAGCTGTCATGGACGCGATCAGCGAGAGCGCTACGCTTGATAATCCTGACTACATTATCCATCTCGGGGATGTTTATTACGCTGGCACGGAATCCAGTGAAGAGAACGACAACCTCATTCAGATGTGGCCCGCAGATCGCTTTGCTGGTGGCAAAATGGCCGGGACGTCCTTCACACTAAACTCCAACCACGAAATGTATGATGGAGCGAACGGTTACTTTAAGATCGCTTTGACACCTGCAAACACGCCTTTCAACGAGCAGCAGAAAGCCAGCTTTTTTGCGCTGAAGTTTGGTGACTGGATGATGCTGGGCCTGGACAGCGCTTACTACTCGTCCGCCTCAACCCTCTTCATGGACGGCACTCTGGGCGGTAGCAAATCAAGCGTGCAAAGAGACTGGATACAGCAGGTCGTTGGGGACAGAAACGGTAGGGATGTTATTCTCCTGACCCATCATAATCCAATCAGTTTTGATGGCCTGAAAAGAGAACCACTATGGGATGAGGCTGTTGCAGATCTGGGCGGTACCCCAGATTACTGGTACTGGGGTCATGTGCATTTGGGTGTCGCCTATGGCGACCAACTGCCCACCGCGAAAGGCACTGACGGGCGTTTTGCGAAAGTAAGATGTTCCGGCAATGCTGCGATCCCGAATGGAGCTCCCTCTGGTTTGGAGGACAAACCGCACATCGACTACTACTCGCATACTCCCTTGAAAAATAAGGAGCCACGGGTTCGCAACGGGTTCGCCCTGATTACGTTGAGCCTTGATGGGCAGATTAAAGAGAGCTTCTACGAAGTCTCCGATGGCTCGGAAGAACCCGTCGAGGTCTGGAAGTCATCGCACCAGAAAACAACGGTATAGAGTTGGCCTCCATGCTCAGGCGAGAAAGCAGCCTGCCTGAGCATGGAGGTTCATAGATTGAATGCTATCGCAGCACATGCTCCACGGCTCGTCCTGCTGCCAACACCTGCTCGTCATGGACAGCAGCCCCACAGATGGAAATGCTGTGCGATGGCTTGCCTGGATCAACTGGCAGGGTGAGCGATGGCATGTTCAGGAAGGCGGTGATCATGGTCAGCCGCAACGCCTGCGCGTTGGCTTTCTGGAACGCCTCGATGCTTTCCTCTACCTCTGAGATTAGAGGCGGTACATCCGGTACCGTCGGCATCAGGACCAGGTCCCCTTTCAGCTGCGCCTCCACCTCAGACTGAAGCACCGCCCGCTGACGTCTGATATAGGCCAGTTTCTTCGGCGTTATGGGCAGGGCATGTTCCAGACGGGCTTTGATCTGCGGGTCGATCTGGTCTTTGCTCAGGTCCACAAACTGAGAGATCTGCTCCCGCGCTTCCACGCTGACCAGTGTTCCATGCTCAGAAAACAGCAGATGCGCCTTCAAAATTGGCCGCAAATCGCGGCGGACAATATGGATGCCAGCGGCAACGAGCGTATCGATGCAATGCTCAAACATCTCCATAATCTCAGCGGAGATGCCCAGCCCTTCCAGATCCGGCACCACAAGACGGAAGGCCCGTTCCTCTACATCCTTGTTTTCAGGCAAGGTTTTACCACTCATCACCGCATCAAGCGCGCAGATGCCCTCAACCGTTCGCGCCATCGGCCCCAGCACATCAAGGCTCGCCCCAAGCGGCACAACGCCTTCCATGGGATAGCGCCCCATGGTCGCCCGATACCCGCAAATGCCCTGAAAGGCTGCAGGAACCCGTGTAGAACCGGAGGTATCGCTGCCAATCGCCAGATCACAAATGCCGTTGGAGATCGCTGCCGCACTGCCAGAGGACGAGCCGCCCGGAATAAGCGCAGCATCCAACCCGTTGGGTGCATTGCCATAATGGGGGTTGAGCCCGATGCCAGAAAACGCAAACTCGGTCATGTTGGCAGGCCCGATGGGAATGCCCCCTGCCTCAATCACCTGCTGCACCACCGCTGCATTCTCAGCTTCAATCTCGGTGGCATAAACAGCAGAGCCCGCCGTCGTTGCCCGCCCTTTCAGCGCAATATTCCCTTTGATCGCAACAATCTGCCCATCAATAGCACTCAGCTTCTGCCCTGCCACGCGCCGCGCATCCGCCGCTGCAACCAACTCCTCAACCTGCTCCCGATTGAGCCCAATAAAGATGCCCCGGAGTTCCTCCCCCCCAAGCCGCTGCCAAAGCCCCGCAAGATCACCCAGTTCCACCATCCCAGAGCTCCATCCAACCATTCACCCCACCCATACTAAAACCAGCAATTCCAAGGTGTCAAAGCTGGAATGTGAGAGAACCGATCACATATTACAAACGCAGGAGCCGGCTCCTCAAACAGAAAAAAGGCCTCTCGCGATGAGAGGCCTTTTGTGGTTGGTCACCCATGATGCCAGGACGGTGGGACATCTGGGAGGGACGGTAGTCTCCCTTATGGATTTACAACCACATAAACTGTTTTTCCATCTTCGGTCGTGGCCTGATAGTAAGTGCCGCCGCAGTTGTAGTAGCCATTGTATGGGGTACAGCCTGAGATGCTCTGGCGGCGGTTTACACGGCGGGATGTGCGGCGGGCGGTCCGGCGAGCTGCATTGCGCTCTGCTGTCTGGGCATTTGCCTCACCGATTTTGAAGGAGATTGGTGAGATGGACTTGGTGCCAGGCTGCGAAGGTCTTGGGTTATAATCCACTGTGTAACCAACGGAGAGAGCAACTGCTGCGATTGTCAGGGCTTTGATAGACATTTTTCTTCTTCTTTTTATTGGTGGTCGTAAGGTTTTGCTTCGGCTTTCAGGGTTCTCGCCGCTGGTCCTTACTGCTCTGACCACTGGGTTGCTTTGAAGAGAACGAGGTGCTCAGATTGCCAGTTAGGCTGCTCTCTTCGGTGGTACTCCCGAGCGGAACCAGTCCGGATCCTTGAGTTCTTGATCGGTTTACTTTCCGTCTTCGGGAGAAACCTGTTTTCTTTGGGTTTTCTAATCTGATCGCTCTTAGTGAGCGGATCCTGCAAGGCCAATTCCGATTGCAAGGCCAAGCCATGCTTTCACTCGAAGGCCTACTGCTTTGATGACGCCGAGGGCTGAGATCACGTGGGCTGTTACACCGCCTGACATGTCGCCTTTCAGGTCTGTTGTATAGGTCTGCACAACACATCCACTGCCTGGGACCAGATACTTCTGGTGTTCCGGGTAGACCAGATCGAGGTGAGCAACGACCTGACCACGTTTGGCGCGTTCTCCTGGTTCCATCAGCTTGCCGGATGGTGCCATCTGGCCGGAGGAGATTGACTTTTGAATGCGAGAGATCCGTGCTGGTAGAACCGTGTGGAACATCGCAATGTTAAAGTTACTTTCACAGGCGATCTCAGCTGCCATGCCTTCGTAAAGTTCAGTGCGGGAAACCTGAGAGAAACCAGCAACCACACGAGAACCTTCCTTTTGGGTTCGGTCCGGGATGATCACCATGGCCGGAGCCATTGCTGCCTGTGCTGCTCGGGCCCCAACATGCAGGGTCACTTGCTCAACAACACCATCAACCAGACTGTAAACCCGTGTCTTTTTCAGTTCTATTTCAGCCTGCTCAAGTGTGGACTGGGCACTTGCCAGTTGTGATGGAAGAGTAGAGTGCGCTTGCACTTTTGCAGCTTCCAGTTTTGCTTTCGCTGCTTTCACATCTGCCACACTGGTGTCTCGCTGCGAAATCGCACGTTCCAATCGGGCTCGCTGGAAAGCTGCAGAGTTTTTCATCTTAAGCTCTTCGTGGTCCGCCAACGTCATCTCAGCCTGATTCAGACCTGTTTTGGCTGCATCCAGCGCTGCATCTGCAGTTTCCACTTCCAGATGTGCGGTTTTGATAGCGCTTTTGATTTCGTCAATCTTGCGGTTTGCATGATCAACTTTGGCCTTTTCCATTGCACTTTCTGTGCTGAACAGCGGGTCGCCAACTTTGACACGGTCGCCACCAGTGACGAAGACTTCTGTGACTGTTCCACCGTTTTCGGCAACAACCGGAACGGTCTTAAAAGGAACGATGCCTGTAAACGACTTCGGGTAGTAATAGAACACCGCAAAGAAGACGGCGAGAGCCATAAACACCCATAAAACCAAGGCATAATGCACGTTGTAGAGAGTAATCGGCATGCCCTTCCAGCGCAGGTACCATACCCGCAGCACGAAAGGAAAAGAGGTGACAAGAAGCTCAATCATTTGTTTGCCTCCTGCATTTTAGGTGTCCACCACAGCATAAAATCGCGAGCGATCGCTGTGAGGATCAGGGAGGCCGGAAGCAAAATGCTGAAATGAGACAGGGCCGGCATAACTTCATAGGCAAGGGCTACAGTCAGCATCACTGGCACTGTTGTGCGAAGCGGTGTTCCCTTTGCCTTGTGTTCCGCATAGCGGTCAAAGCGGGAATAAAGATGCACAATCAAAAGAAAGGCCAGAAAGAAAACAACAATACTGACAATGGAGTAACTGTCAGATTCTCCTGGTGGAACCCACCAGCGTGGTTCACCACCTGCCGCTGAGGCTTCGGTGGTTAATGCGCCAACTACCATGACGCTTGAAAGGATGATCGACTTCACGGTGAATGTCCTTTGCTTTGATTAGAAAGCTACCGTCCTAGGCAGCACCGTTTGTTGATGTTCGTAAATTAACGTATGAGCAAAGGACGTTCTTTAGAGTTCTGGCCATCGATTTTTGATTTCTGGACATTTGAGAGGCTAATCGACGCAAAAGAATGTTGAGGCGCCCCTCTCAGACAGATTGGAAGTCAGCATGACACGCATAAGCGCCTACCGATTGCGCCATGCAGCGCAAGTATATGGGCGGGAGCCAAACGCGGCTCTCGGCTTTGACAAGATCCTGGAGGCTGTCGGTGTTTCAGTGGAAGAGCTGAGCAACGCAACAGCCAGAATAGATCTGCAACGAGAAGCCGCCGCGCTGGAAACAGCCTGCGAGGCTTTGGAGGACCCAACCTTCGCGGCTCGCGCTGGCCTCGCATCACCGGGAGCGAAGACACTACTGGCGTATTTGGCTCAGGCAAGTGACAACATCGGACAGGTGTTTCGCTTCGCGCAAAAATACTACGCATTGGAAGACCCGGATCTTCGCTTTGATCTGGATGGCAGTGAAGCTGAGCCCACCATTTGCCTGAGCAGTGACATTCTCAGCGCGCATCAATTCCCAAGACATCGCGAGTTTCTGGTATTTGGCTTACTCAAGCGCACAGAGCAAATTGCAGGTGATGGCTTTGGAAAAATGTCCGTCATGTTGGAATGTGAGGACACAGAGCACTGCACGCGTCTTTCTGAGCTGGCAGACTGCGAGGTTACAGGCGTTCAATCAATCAACGGCGTGAGGTTGCCCACTGGTGGGTTCGAGTTTCAGATCGCGACTTCCGACACAGCTTTGCGAGAGCATTTGCTGAAACATGGAGAGGAACGACTGAGCCAGTTGCCGCAAAACCGAACCGGCTTGTCTGCCAAAGTCATCAAACTGGTGCGCTCCCGCTTACCCGGCAGCCTGCCGAGCGGCGATGAGGTTGCCAAAGAACTCTGCATGACCCGCCGGACCCTGACGCGTAAACTCTCCGAGGAAGGAACAAACTTTAAGTCTCTGGTGGAGTCTGCCCGTTGCGATCTGGCAAAACGCTTGCTGGTGGGAACAGACAGCATCGCACAGGTCGCCTTCCTGCTCGACTTCGCCGACCAAGCCGCCTTCTCCGTCGCCTTCAAGCGCTGGACCGGCGCCACCCCCGCAGTATTCCGCAAGGCGAAGACGTAGAGAACATGAGCCTTTGCAAAACCTCCCCTACTTCGCCAGCAGGTCGGAGGTGCTTAGGAGGTCCATGAAGGTGCGGACGTTGAGGGAGAGTTGTTTGCTGCTGGGGTAGATGGCGTAAAGGCCTTGTGTTGGGGTGGTGTAGCCTGTCAGGATGTGTGTCAGCGCTCCGGTTTGCAGAGCCTCCTCGGCTGCTCTTTCCGGGAGCAAGGCAACGCCAATTCCCAAAGCGGCAGCGCTGGATGCCATGGAGATGCTTTGGGCAGCCAGCCTTGGTTTATGCCGTGCGAAAAACTCTGTGCCTTTGCCGTTCACCATGCGCCATGTGGTCTGACCCAATGTGGCTCCGTGAACAATGGAAGGAAACTCTGCCAGATCCTCCAGCTTTTTCGGCTCTCCTAAAACCTCCAGAAGCTTTGGACTGGCGCAGAGAATGCGGTGGGTGGAGGAAAGCTTGCGGGCTATCAACGATGAATCCTGCAACTCGCCGAAGCGCAGCGCCAGATCAATCCGCTCCTCAATCAGGTCTACATATTCATCGCTCAGCAACAACTCCACTCTGGTTTTGGGATAGCGGGCAAGATACGTCGCCACCACATCACCAAAGGCTCCCTCCCCAAATGCAGCCGGGGCCGCGATGCGCAAGATGCCTGAGGGCGTTGCCGTGCTTTCATCCACCAGCTGGGTTGCTGCGGAAAGCTCATCCACGCCGCGCTTGCACCGCTCATAAAAGGATCGCCCGATGTCCGTAAGGGTGACTTTGCGCGTTGTCCGGTGAAACAAGCGCACGCCGAGGCTTTCCTCCAGAATGCTGATCTTGCGACTGATGCTGCCTTTGGGGATGCCAATGATCTCTGCCCCACCGGAAAATGTACCCGCATCCGCGACAGCTACAAAGGCTGCGATTGCATTCAGATCAGCCATATCTGCTCCATCTCATTAACTCATATAGGAAACAGTAAAACGCATTTAGTGCAGATTGTGCAACAATAAATTTCCGCCTAATTTTCCCCTACAGCAAGTTCATCACACAAGAACAACTCAAACCACGAGGAACACCAGATGTTCTCAGCATTGAAGCCAGTGATCGCAGCGGTAGGGATCGCACTCTTTTCAACCAGTTTGCCGGCCCTTGGCGACGCACCAAAGATCAAGACCGTCAACGGCGTCGCGTCATACCCGGAAGGGTATCAGGGCACTCCGGTTCGGGCAGCGGATGAAGATCCATTTCTGTCCCCCTCAAACTCTGCACTCATCCTCATCGACTACCAACCGCCAATTCTGGCAGGGGTAAAGAACATTGATCATGAAACGCTGATCAACAACACAACCGGCCTCATCAAAACCGCCGTCATTTACGATATCCCGATCATCTTCAGCCACGTTGCCGTGGGGTTGAACGGGTATGACCCGATGATTGAAGAGCTGCAGAAGCTTGCTCCGAATGCCGTTTTTATTGACCGCACAAGCGTCAACGCCTGGGAAGAGCCAGAATTTATTGAAGCGGTGAAATCAACCGGACGCAAAAAGCTCATCATGGGCGGTCTCTGGACGGATGTCTGCCTCGCCTATCCGGCAATTGAAGCGGAAGCAGCTGGCTATGATGTGTATGTGCCAGAAGACGCCGTCGGTTCCATCACCCAGCTCAGCCACGAAAACGGCATGCGCCGCATGATTGAAGCCGGCGTTGAGCCAATCACCTGGAACGTTGTTCCTGCTGAACTGCAGCGCGACCATGCCCGCACCGACAAGCTGCAAGCTGTCACCCGCGTTTTCATGGAGCACCTGTTCAAGGTGGATCCTGATCAGACCTGGTGACCGGCAGTATTGGGGAGCAGAGGCTCCCCTTCCAACCCCATAGTTAAAGCGAGAGATCCCATGAAACTCTATTCAGCCCCTGGCACTTGCGCCACCGCCATGCACATCGCTCTTGAATGGATCGGCAAGCCTTATGAGGTCGAGCACGTCGATTTCCCGACCATGAAGTCTGAAGAGTATCTCAAACTAAACCCGTCTGGTGTTGTGCCAACACTGGTGGATGGTGACCTTGCTCTGCCAGAAGGCATGGCAATCCTCCTGCATCTGGTGGATCAGAACCCGCAAGCGAACATTGGACCAGCCGCAGGCACCACAGACAGAGTGCATCTGCACCGTTGGCTTGCCTACCTTTCCGGCACGCTGCACCCGTATTTCTGGCCAGTGTTCATGCCAATGCGCTTTACCACAGATGCAAATGGCTATGACGACGTGAAAGCCGCTGCAAAGCAGCTGGTCGACAAAGCTCTGACGCAGATTGACCAGCACCTTGAAGGCCGGGACTGGATGGTTGGCGAGACAAAATCCGTTGCAGATGCCTTCCTCTACGCCATGGCAAGCTGGGCCTATGGGTTTGAAAAGCCAACATCTGAGTACAAGAACATCGATGCTCTGGTGCGCAAACTGGCCGCTGATCCCGCTGTTCAACAAGTTCACGCAGCACAAGGGACATCCCCAAAAGTCCCTGTTGCTGCCTGATGGCCCCCCAATAACGACATATGGGCCGAAGCGCCCTCGGGTGGTGACAGTTTCTCCACCTGGGGGCGTCTGATCCGACCTTGCATGCCATCCCAAGCCAGTGAGTGAACCCATGAACACGCATTCCAACCCCATGATGGAAGTACCCGTCAACACAATGCTTTTGCGCATGGCAGCCCCCATCAGCCTTGGCAAGCTTTCCACCTTCCTGTTCCAGATCGTCGACAGCTATTTTATCGGCAAGCTGGGGTCCAATGAACTGGCGGCTCTGGCATTCTCTTCCAGTGCTTTCTTTCTGTTTGCCGCAGTGTTCATGGGGTTTTCAGTTGGCGTTTCCTCTGTCATCGCCAGGGCGGTGGGTTCCGGTGAACGCCAGAAAGCCAAAATGCTGACCATGGTGTCTCTGGCGCTTGTGGTCCTTGTCGCCGTCTCTCTCAGCTTGGCCGGGCGCGCGTTTGTTGGCCCGACATTTTCCGCGCTTGGTGCTTCAAAGGACATCCTTCCTTTGCTTGATGCGTACATGGGCGCGCTTTATCTGGGTCTCCCACTGCTGATGCTTGGCATTGTTGGCAGTGGCGCAGCGCGGGCTGTTGGCATCACCAAGCAAACGGAAGTGGTTTTTGGCATTGCCGGTGTGATCAATCTGGTCTTTGACTATCTACTCATCTTTGGCATTGGCCCGTTTCCTGAGCTGGGTCTGGCAGGGGCGGCCTGGGCTACGGTGCTGTCCTTTGGCTTCATTCTTCTGGGTGTGATGTTCATCCTCACCCGGCAAAACCTGATTGGCTTGAGCAAACTTGACGGCGCGCTGTCTGGTCTTGCGGAAATCCTGAAGTTCTCCCTTTCAACAATCTCCATGCAGATGCTTGTGCCAACCACCGGCATTTTTACAACCTTCCTGCTGGCTGATTATGGATCGCAGGCTGTTGCTGCCTTTGGGATTGTTGGGCGAATTGAATCTCTCGCCCTGATCGGCATCTTCGCCGTTTCCATGGCCGTCACCCCGTTCATTGCGCAAAACTTTGGGGCGAAGGAACATGAACGTATCGACCAGGCGATCATCTTTGCAGGCAAAGCCTCGTTTTATCTCGGCATCCTTCTGTTCGCCGTCCTCGCTCTGCTTGGCCCTTCCATCGCGGCCATTTTCTCTGATGATCCAGCAGTCATCAATTTCGTGAGCATCTACTTCAAGATTGTTGCAGTCTCCTACGCATTTCAGGGTCTTATCGCAGTCACCGTCGCCATCTTCAACGGCCTGCAGATGCCGCGCATTGCACTGAAGATTATGCTGGTGCGCACCTTCGTGCTGGTCTTCCCGTTGCTCTTCATAGGTTCAAAGCTCGGGCTCTGGTGGATCCTCGCAGGTCTCGCAGTCGGCAACATCCTCGCCGCCACCTATGCCGCTAACCTGATGCGCCAGTCCGAACGAAAATGGAACCGCCCCACCGCAAAGGCAAAACCGTGGTTGGAGTTTGGGCAGGATCTGAGGAAGCTAATTTCAATTGCAAAGAGCTAAAAGCAAAAAAGGCCTCTCGCGATGAGAGGCCTTTTGGTTTTTGTCTCAGATAACCGAGTAACGCTTAGAGCGTGTTGCGTTCATTTGCATTCACGCCTCACGCTCTAATTTCTTTACTTTCAGCGAATTCTTGTCGTTTGATTGAATTCAATCAAACGGAACGCGCTCTAGTCGTAGAGGACTGCTGCGATTTCTGGGTCGTCTATGTTGGAGGCGTCGTAGTAGTAGAAGCCGGTGTCGATGTTGGATGGGACGTCTTTGCCCTGTGAGGCCATGACGGCGGCTTTGACGGTTTCATATCCGATGCCGACCGGGTTCTGGGTGATCGCACCTGCCATCAGGCCGCTGCGGACGGCGTCTTTCTGGGCACGGCCAGAATCGTAGCCGATGATCACAACATCTTTGCTGCCCATTTCACGTACGCCGTTGGCAACACCGATGGCAGACCCTTCGTTGGTGCCAAAGACGCCTTTGATGTCCGGGTTGGCTGTCAGGATCGCTTTGGTCAGCTCGGTGGACTTGAGCTGGTCGCCGCCGCCGTATTGAACGGTGACAACTTCGATATCCGGATAGTTCTTCATCTGGTTGAGGAAGCCATCGCGGCGGTCGATGCCGGTGCGGCTGGTCTGGTCGTGCGCAACCACGGCCACCTTACCGCTTTTGCCGATCAGCTCTGCCATTTTGTCAGCTGCAAGGCTTGCTGCTGCCACGTTGTCAGTTGCGGCCAGCGCCACAGGGATTTCGCTTTCCACGCCGCTGTCGAATGCGATGATCGGAATGCCAGCGGATTGGGCCTGACGCAGCAGTGGAATAGCGGCCTGACTGTCCAGCGCGGCAAAGCCGATTGCTGCCGGATTCTTGGCCAGTGCTGCGGCCAGCATGTCGATCTGGCGATCAACCATAGCTTCACTGTCCGGGCCCTCAAAGGTGATTTCAACGTTCAGCTCAGCGGCTGCATTATCCGCACCTGCCTTCACAGCTTGCCAGAACTGGTGCTGGAAGCCCTTGGAGATCAACGGGATGTAAACCTTATCCGCTGCGAATGAAAGCGAGCTGGTTGCAAGCAATGTTGCTGAGGCCAAGGCCCCAATCAAAGTACGACGTGTAAACATAATATTTCCTCCCAATGAAATAATTTAGAGCGTGTTCCGTTGGATTGGATTCAATCAAACGATAAGAATTCGCTCCACTAAAGATGCTGGGACAAAAGCGCCCCAACCGCTTTTAAGCATGAGCTTTTTTCTTGCGGGCCATATCCGCATAGACGGCCAGAATGATGATCGCGCCGGTCACCACGGTCTGCCATTCCTGAGCAACAGAAAGCACACGCAGACCGTTGGTCAGCACCGCCATGATCAGTGCCCCGATCAGCGTTCCCATGATGGTGCCGCGACCACCGGCCAGAGACGTTCCGCCAATCACCACAGCAGCGATTGCTTCCAACTCATAGCCAAGGCCAAGGGCTGGCTGAGCGGAATTGAGGCGGGACGCGATGAGAATTCCCGCAATGCCGCAGATCCCACCTGTAAGCGCGTAAATTCCCATTTTCCAGGCATCCGTGTTGACGCCGGACAGGCGCACGGATTCCTCGTTGGACCCAAGTGCGAAGGTGTAGCGGCCCAAAACAGTTCTTCCCAGAACGTAGGAAGCTGCAATCGCAACAAGGAACAGGATCAACACACCATTCGGGATTTGAAAGCCCGGAAAGACAGCCCCGATCACGGAGCCACGGGAAATGAGATCAAACCCCGGCGTGTCGTTGAAGTAGATTGGGCGTGTGCCGGAGATGACGAGGGACAGGCCCTTCAAAATCAGCATCATGCCAAGCGTTGCGATGAAGGGTGGCACCTTCATTTTGGCAACGAATGTGCCGGAACACAGACCGCAGAGTGCGCCAGCGCCAATGGCAGCGACAACGCCAAGCGGCAGGGGCAGGCCCCAGTATGTGAGCACCACTCCGGCGATCACCGCACAGAAGGTCATCATGGTGCCGATGGACAGATCAATACCGCCGGTGATGATGATAAGCGTTGCTGCAATGGCCAGAACGCCGTTGACCGATGTCGCCTGCAAAATGGCGATCATGTTGGACATCTGCATGAAGTTTGGCGAGGCCAGACCAAAGCCGATGAGCAGCACAATCAAGCTGGCAAAGGCGAGCAGCTTCTGGTGTGCGCCGGAGCTTACAAAACGACCGATGAGGTTCTTTTGCGGGGTTAAGGTGGTGTCTGTCATTGTACTTCACTCACAATTTGCGCAGCTGGGTCGCGTTGTGTTGCAAGGCGCATAATGTCTTCTTGCGATGTTGAACTGCCACCCGGCAAAATGCCTGTCAGGCGGCCTTCGCACATCACCGCGATGCGATGGCTGAGGCGCATAACCTCTGGCAGCTCGGAGGAGATGACGATGATCGCGCAGCCCTGCTCTGCCAGTGAGTTCAACAGCTTATAAATTTCGGATTTTGCCCCCACATCAATGCCGCGTGTGGGCTCATCAAAAATGAGGATGTCGCAGTCGCGTAACAGCCACTTGGCAATGACCACCTTTTGCTGGTTGCCGCCAGACAGGAACTGAAGCTCCTGCTTGTCAGAAGGTGTTCTGATTTCCAGCTGCTTGATGTACTTAGCCGCGACCTCTGCCATGCCAGCTTCATTCAGCACGCCAAGGCGATTGCAAAACTGGTCCAAACTGGCCATAGCCACATTGGCGCGTACATCCATGCCTGTTGCCAGACCGAAGTGCTTGCGGTCCTCTGACAAATAACCAATGCCAACCTGCACGGCGTCCGACGGGCTGTTGATTTTGCATTTGTGGCCATCAACCCAGACTTCACCTGAATCCAGCGGATCAGCGCCAAAGATTGCACGGGCCACTTCTGTGCGCCCTGCCCCCATCAGGCCAGCAAAGCCGAGGATCTCGCCTTTTTTGAGCGCGAAACTGACATCGCGGATTTCGGTGCCGCGGTTCAGGCCTTTCACTTCCAGCGCAACGTCTGCCGCTGAAAGGTCCGGCACGTCCACAGCTTCCTCTTTCACCTCGCGGCCAACCATCATGGAGATGATCTCGTTGACCGGCGTATCAGCGGCAGGGACAGTGCCCACATACTCACCATCGCGCATGACGGTGACGCGATCGGAGATCTGTTTCAACTCGTCCATCTTGTGGCTGATATAGATGATACCCACACCTTCCGCTTTCAGACGGCGGATGATGGTGAACAGCTCGGCGATTTCCTTATCGTTCAGCGCGGCGGTCGGCTCATCCATGATCAGCACCTGCGAGCGATAGGAGAGTGCCTTGGCGATCTCCACCATCTGCTGTTTGGCGATGGTCAGGTTGCCAACCAGCACGTCAGGCTGCAAATCCAGCGCCATGCTCTGAAAGATGTCGCGGGTCTTCTGGTTGAGTGCAGCCTCATCGAGACGTCCAAATCTCAGGCGCGGCTCGCGGCCAATGAAGATGTTCTGCGCTGCTGTCAGATCGTTCATCAGGCTGAGTTCCTGATGGATGATGCCTATTCCGAGGTCTTGCGCTTCTCGCGGCTCTTTTGGGTCAGCCGCTGTACCGTTGATTTCAATCTTGCCGTCGTCACGGGTGTAAACACCGGAAAGAACTTTCATCAAGGTGGATTTGCCAGCACCGTTCTCTCCCATCAGGGCGTGAACTTCACCGGCACGCAAGTCAAACTGCACATTCTTCAGGGCGTGCACACCCGGAAACGTCTTTTCAATACCCGTCATCCTGACGATGGTATTCATTTTTTTCTCCCCCCAATACTGGCCTGCAAACCTCAGTGAGAACGCACAGATCCCGACTGGTGCTGCGACTGCAGATCAGCAATTTGAAATGGCTGAGGCATCCGGTTGATACCTGACTGCTTGCAGCACTCCTCCCAGAGTTCTGCCGCAGCCCCCGTTGCCTCATTTGCACGCCTCCCCCCAATCCGAAAACCGGACCCACTTGGCGGGGAAGCGCTTTAGCTCTGGATCACGCCCTTCTTGATAATGACGTTGCCATACTTGCGTGTCGTGCCTGTCACCACAACGCAGGTGGCTTTCTTTGCTTTTTCATAGAACGCAAACCGCTCAACAAAGGTGATTTCAGCTCCTGCAGGCAGAGCGCTCTGGTAGTCGTCCACCAGTCCATCCGGCAGTTGGTCGCCTTCCACGGCGGCCATCATCATCACGTTTTCGGGGTCATACTGGTCCAGCTCCCAAAGCGGCATGACGGCTTTGAGCAAATCTGTCGCTTCGCACCCATCAGCGCGCAGCACGGTGTCGCAAACGGAATAGGCCGGGAAATGCGCATCGCTGAACACGATCTCATCTCCATGTCCCATCTCGTGCAGGATCTTTAACAGGTCCGGGAAAATGATCAGGTTGATCCCTTTAAGCACTTAAGCCCCCACTCACACCATGTGCCCGCCACCGCGGGCGGGTCAAACAAACACCCAGACTTCCAGCAGGGTTGAAGAAAGCTCAGAAGTCCGCCGCGAATAAATGTACTATGAAGAACCAGAGAGGCTGTTCGCCTCGTGATTCCGTCTTCAGGCTGATGCCGTCGCATTCCGACAAACGCTCTCAGGGCCAGCCCTTTGATTTCCCGGAAAAGGCAACATCAATCCATTGCTAATTCGTGTTAGCAAACTAGCAAAGCTCGCCGTTTAATCAAGAACAATTTTCTATTTTGCCGATTTTGAGCGCATTTTAAGACACGGCCCTTGCGTCAGATTCACTTGAATTTTTGGTTGGTCAAAAGCCGGTAGTAACGCCTTCAGGCAAGCGCTCTATAATGCACGAACGACAATGATCTGGCTCCCGTGACACCCAAAGTTTATGGTCTGCCGCCGGTCAGAAACCTTTGATTCAGGAACAAAAAACAGATGCCAAAAGCCTATTGGATTGCCCGCGTCAATATCAAAAATCCTGATATCTATCGGTTCTATATCGAGGCCGCCCCGAGTGTTCTGCGAAAACACACTGGCCGCATCCTTGCGCGCGGCGAAAGGGCGGAGCAACTCGAGGGTCAAGAATACCATCGTCATGTCATCGTGGAGTTTGACAGCATGGAAGACGCGTTGAACTGCTACAACTCCCCCGAATACCAAACCGCCCGCGAGTTTCGAATTGGCATCGCTGATGTGGAAACCGTGATCGTCGAAGGCGTGGACTAACCGCATATTGGCACGAAAAAACGGGCAGGTCTTGCGACTCACCCGTTCTCATTTCAATGCTCAGATTGCGTCTGCTCAGCCCAGTTTTGGCGCCTTGAAAGCAGATTCGGTCAAGTGCTCCAGCAGCAAGCCAGATTGCTTGACGGCTTCGTCCTCATTGCCCATGGCAACCGCGCGCATGATAGCTTCATGATGATACGAGCATAACAGGTTGTCTGATTTGTCTTTGTTGGCAAACCAGAACCGGCGTGACTGGCTCTGCACGCGAGCGAGGCTATGATGGAAGTATGGGTTGTTGGTCGCTTCCGTCACGATGCGGTGGATGTCCTGCAGATTGGACAGCAGCGACTTCTCATCCTCATCCTTCGCGCTTTGCACGATGAGTGACCCGAGCGCCAGCATCTCGCGGCGCTGGTCAGTTGAGGCGCGCATGGCTGCAAATCTCAGGCAGATCGGCTCAATCTGCTTGCGCACTTCCAGCAGCTGCAATTGCTGCTCTGCGGTGATGGAGAGGAATTGAACCCCTTTGCGCGGATGGATGGCCAGCATCTCATCCTGCTCCAGCGCCTGAAGCGCCTCACGAACGGGCGTTCGGCCCAGATCCAACAGAGAGGCGAGTTTGTTTTCAGAGTACAGAGCTGAAACATCAAGCTCGTTGAAAAACAACTTTCTCTCAATTTCCGTGCGCGCAAGCTCAGCCTGAGTTTTCTGGTGAGCCACGGTTACCCCCTGTTTTAAAAGCATTATTTCTGCGTCAGTTGTATCACAGTGTAGCACAGTGCATTCCCGATTTGCCAGCGGTCTCTTCTTTTCTTTTGCTGCTATGTCAGCCGATTGGATCTTGTTTGGCGGTTTTTCACTCGGCTGCCATATCAGTTCTGGGCCCCTCCTAGATAATGTAACCTATCAGTCTTCGGCATTGTGTCATTCTGTCACGCAAAAACCACTTAGATTTCATGGGTTCTCTGTGCTTTGCAGATTTTAGATAAACTAAAAAGGCTAAAGTAATTAGGGCTTTATCATGAACTGATACTCTAAAATTCACCGAAACCCTCTGGCATGTCAGCACATCATTATTGGCATGCCAGGAGCCAATATTTCATGATATTTATCGATTTCTAAGGGTTATTACCATTGCTCTAGCTGCAAGTTTTTGCTTTTAAGGTTGCTAATATGTCAGTTTTGAGGATATGTTTCCGAAAACTGTCCTCATGGACTCAGAACTAAAGCAAACAGCCATAAATTGTGGCATACAAGGTAAGCACCCATGAAAAACTGGAAAGAGACTGCCCTAGCAGAAACCGCATCTCCTGTTCTTGCTGAAGCAGATGTTGTTGTTTGCGGTGGTGGCCCATCTGGTGTTGCTGCGGCTGTTATGAGTGCCCGCAGCGGTTTGAAGACAATCCTCATCGAGAAAAACGGGTTTTGTGGCGGCGGTGCAGTTGCCGGCCTGTCAGGTACTATCTGCGGTCTGTTCCTCACCCAGGACGACATCGAAAACAAAGACGCCAAGCAAATTGTTTTCGGTTTTGCAGAAGAGTTTCGTGCTCGCCTGCTGGCCAAAGGCGGTGCCACCACCCCACAAATCTACGGCAACACCCACGTGGTGACCTTTGATCCGCTGATCTGGCGCGAAGCTGCGGACGATCTGCTTGAGGAATCCGGCGTTCAGTGCCTCTACCACACCTATATGACCGAGGTGGTCCGCGATGGCGATGAGATCACCGCGATCCGTGTAGACTCCAAGGCAGGCAGCACTTTCCTCAAAGCAAAAGCATTCATTGATACGTCAGGAGATGCGGCTCTCGTGACGAAAGCGGGGTGTGAGTACAGCTTCGGCGATAAGGGTGCCATTCAGAACCCGACCATGATCTTCCGTCTGTCGGACGTGGTGGAAAGCGATTTCTACGATTACTTCGGCAAGAACACCATCTGCCCGCCTGACATGATCGAACAGCTGAAAACAGCTTTTGAGAGCAGAGAGTACGACACACCCCGCAACAAAGTCTGGGTGTTCCCAACCCCGCAAAAGGGCGTGTTCCTGATGAACTGCACCCGTCTGGCAGGTCAGGACAACCGGTTGCTGAACGTGGTGGACCCTGCTGACTTCACATACGCGGAAGTCTATGGCCGTCGTCAGGCACGCGAGTATCACCGCTTCTTCAAAGACAAGATCAAAGGCTTTGAAGAATCCCAGCTGATTGACATGCCACCGGAAGTGGGCATTCGCCAGACACGGACCATCAGCGGCGAAACCACACTGACAAACGACCATGTCGCAAACTGTGACAAGCCTGAGGACGGCGTGGTCCGCTCCTCCTGGCCGATTGAGATGCACGCCGGTGAGAAGAGCAAACTGCACTGGCTGATGGAAGATTACTATGAGGTTCCATACGGCACGCTGGTGCCGAAGGAGCTGGACAACGTGATTGTCGCGGGACGGTGCCTGAGTGCCGAACACGAAGCGCTCGCGTCTGCCCGCGTTACTGCCCAGTGCTTTGAGCTGGGACATGCGGCGGCTGTGGCGACAAAACAGAAAATCGACAAAGCGATCAACTACAGAGATGTCGACACAAAAGAGCTGCGCGAGGCGATGCGTGCGGCTGGCAGCGCTCTGTAAAAAGTCGGGCAATAAGGAAGGTGCCTCAAGGCACACTGGGAGTTAAAAATGGAAGACTGCAGAATTAGCCGGGTCGAGCTTTATGCTTTGGCTGATGAGAATGCGCCCCCTATTCCCTGGGCGGATAATCAGGAACCTCTGCTGTACACCAACAACATTGTACGCCTGTTCACCGAGGATGGAACCGAGGGTCTTGGCGCAACTATGAGCTACACAGAGAACTTCTTTGATCGGTGCATCATTGAATCTCTGCGTACCATCGTTCCCGGCCTCATCGGCAAAAATCCGCTGATGACTCAGGAACTCAACAACTGGCTTGGAGCACGCTGCACCTGGGGTGGACTGCCAGCGAAGTCTCCAATCGACGTTGCAGCATGGGACATTAAGGCCAAAAAGGCAGGAATGCCGCTTTACATGCTGCTTGGCGGCGCCCGGACCAAAATCAAGTCCTACGCCTCCACGCCAATGTTCGACACTGTAGAGGAATACTTCCCTTACATTGACGATTGCATTGCGCACGGCTTCACAGCAATCAAACTGCACTGCTACTGCATCTATGAAAAGGATGTGGCGCTGGTGGAAGCTGTGCAGGCCAAATACGGCTCTACCGGCATCCGTTTCATGCTGGACACAGCGACGTTCTACACACCCGCACAAGCCATGAAGATGGCCAAGTGGATGGAACGTCATGACTGGGAATGGCTTGAAGCGCCAGTTTCCGACTACGACTACAAGACCTATCAGCGCCTTGTCGCCAATACGGATCTTGAAATTTCCAGCCATGGCAACTGCCTGCTCACATTGCAGGAAGTTACGCACGCGCTGAGCACTGGGATGTGGTCAGACGTGCGTCAGGACGCGACTGTTTGCGGCGGCATTACTCAGCTGAACAAATGCTTCGCGATCGCGGCCGGCCACAGCAAAAACCTGGAAATCCAGAGCATGGGATACACCCTGACACAGGCTGCCAACCTGCACGTCGCTCTGGCTCACGACAACTGCAATTACTTCGAGCAGTTCTACCCTTACGAGGCGTTTGAACTGGCAAGTAAAACCCAAATCCGCACAGACAAAGAGGGATATGTGCACGCGCCGGCGGGCAACGGGCTCGGCGTGGAAATGGATTGGGACGCAGTGAAAGAAGCATCTTTCGCTTCTTTCGTCTTCGAATAATAAATGGGGGCATCCATGGCTAAACTACAACTGGATAAGACGAACTTCTTCGTCGGGGGCATTGCGGTACTCCTACCGACAATGGGCATTCTGGCAGCAGACATTGCTGCACCGGGCTCCGGTAAAGAAGTTATCTCTTCTTTGAAGAGCTATCTGACAAACGAATTTGGCGCGTTCTACATGTGGGCAGCGATCTTGTCGCTGATCTTCTGCCTGAGCGTTTCTTTCAGCAAGTACGGCAACATCGTACTTGGTGAGCCTGATGAAAAGCCTGAGTACAACACGATCTCCTGGGTCGCGATGATCTTCAGTGCAGGCATCGGCGCCGGCATCCTCTGGGGTGGCGCCAGCGAGTGGATCTACTACATGTCCACGCCGCCACTGGGTCTTGAGCCAGGCACAGAGCTGGCCAAAGAATGGGCGATCACCACGGGCATGTTCCACTGGGGTCCTAGTGCATGGGCACTCTACTCCGTGTGCTCCATCACCATCGGCTACTACTATTATGTCCGCAAAGACCCGGTTCTGAAAGTTTCAGAATCCTGTAAGGGCGTTTTGGGTACACGTGCAAAAGGCCCACTGGGCAACGTGGTCGACATCTTCATCATGATCGGTCTGGTGACTGCAAGTGCAACCAGCCTTGGTCTGGGCACTCCGGTTGTTGCCGCTGGCTTCTCTAAAGTGCTTGGCATTGAGCACGGTACTTCCATGAACCTTGCAGCCCTTGCAATCGTGGTTGCGCTGTTCGCTGCAAGTTCCGCACTTGGCCTGAAAAAAGGCATGGCGAAGCTGTCCAACTTCAACATCTTCCTGGCGGTTGGCCTGCTGATCTTCGTGCTGTTCTTCGGCGGCTACTTCCTGACCACCATCAAGTCCTTCACCACGTCTGTTGGTGCGCTCGTGACAAACTTCGTCCGTCTGAGCACCTACATGGAGCCATACGCAGAGAACTCCACCTTTGTGTCTGACTGGACAATCTTCTACTGGGCATGGTGGGTTTCCTACGGTCCGTTCCAGGGTCTCTTCTTCGCGAAGATCTCCCGTGGCCGTACTATCCGTGAGATGGTTCTGGGCACCCTGTTGTTCGGTTCTCTGGGCACTGCAGTGTTCTTCGCAATCTTCGGCAACTACGGTATCGGTCTTCTGGATGCAGGCATCTTTGATGCACCTGCAGCACTGGCAGCTGGTCAGAGCTCCTTCACCGTGATCATCGACATGTTTGCGAACCTGCCACTGGGCACTCTGTTCATCATTGGCCTGTGTGTTTCCGCGATCGTGTTTATGGCAACCACCTTTGATGCGGCATCCTTCTCTCTTGCAGCGATGACCACTAAAGAGCTGCCAGATGGTGCGGATCCAGCACTTTGGAACCGCCTTGTATGGGCCCTGTTCCTGGGCATCATCCCGGTGGTGATCAACCTGATCGGCGGAGACTTGGGAACTATCCAGATCTCAACGGTTGTTGGCGGATTGCTGATGGTCATCATCCTCGGCATTGTTGCGGTCTCGTTCCTCAGAGAACTGCACCGCGACATTGCCAACGGTGTCGAACTTCCAATGCGCAAAAAATAATAAAGCACATGAGGGCGCCAGCAAAAACTGGCGCCTTTCTCTTAGGAGCACATCATGTCACTGGCACTTAATCCAGCAGTCGCACCCATCAAGTCCGTCGAGTTTATTCCGGTCAATTACAAAGCCAGCAACTGGAGCCAGAACACGGTTGTCGTCAAGATTACAGACGAAAACGGTGTCTACGGCCTCGGCGAAGCTGACGGCTCTCCGGACGCAATTCTCGCTTATTCCAATATTGAAACAGAACATAAGTGGCTGACGAACCTGACCGAAAGAGTCATTGGTCGTTTGCCGATTGAAATCAATGCTATCTGGAATGCCATGTATGACGCCACGCAGTGGCAGGGCATGCGCGGCCTGGGCATGTTCGCCCTCTCCGGCATCGACATGGCGCTTTATGACCTTGCGGGCAAACAGCTCGGCGTGCCTGCCTACCAGCTACTTGGCGGCACCAACAAAGACAAGGTCCATCCGTATCTGACGCTATATCCGGCCATTCCGGTGGATGCGTCTTTGGACGTTGCTATCAAGGGCTACGCCCCACTGCTTGAAAAAGCTAAGGCACACAACATCCGCGCGGTGAAAGTGTGCGTGCCGATCAAAGCAGACTGGAACATCAAAGAAGTCGGCTATTATCTACGCGAGCTGCGCGGCATCTTGGGCTACGACACCGATATGATGGTCGACTACCTCTACCGCTTTACAGATTGGTATGACGTTGCCCGCCTACTCAATTCCATTGAGGATCTGGAGCTGTACTTCGCAGAAGCGACTTTGCAGCACGATGATCTGAGCGGCCACGCCAAACTGGTAGAAAACACCCGCTCCCGCATTTGCGGTGCGGAGATGAGCACCACCCGCTTTGAAGCCGAAGAATGGATCTCCAAAGGCAAGGTGCATCTGCTGCAGTCTGACTATAACCGTTGCGGCGGCCTGACAGAGCTGCGCCGGATCACCGAGATGGCAACTGCTCACAACGTGCAGGTAATGCCGCACAACTGGAAGACAGGCATCACCTCGGCAGCGGCGATCCATTATCAGTTCGCAGTCGGCAACGCACCTTACTTTGAGTATGTGCATCCGGACTTCTGTGACGGGGAGCTGCGCAAGTATCTGGTGACGCCGGAAGCCGAGTTGGTGGATGGGGGCTTTGAAAAGCCAACCGCACCGGGCTACGGAATCGACCTGAACCAGCAATTTATGGCGAACCTGTGATGACACTCTTCACTCAGCACCCCTCTGCGGGCTGAAGATACACACAGGAACGTTCTCCGCCCCGCCTCCATCTCGCTTTCCAGCCTCGCGTATCTGCAAAGCGTACCCAGGGGCGGAGAATCTCCTCCTGAGCCATTCAGGAAAATATTTCCCCTGGGTAGAGACGTACCCTGCCCACAACTCACCCTGGTCAAGCCCCATTGACCGGGGTGTTTTATGAGCTCACTTCAGCATACACACTTCCCTATAGGTCAACTTGCCGGATTAGCCCCGTTAATTTGATAAAACGTTCCACCAAAATCACGCATTTTCACGTATATACAGGCATCTCGCCATCAATCTCACAGTTTCGTGAATTGATAAATTCTTCGAATCAACAAATATAATTAAGTATTAAACATCTCTTTATTAGAATAAATCAGAAGAAAAACATACTACAATTATTTGATCAACTGGTCAGTTTTTAGAATTATTTATCAGTAGGTAAACTTATTTTACCCAAATATATTAATATTTTGAATTGATATATTTGAAAGATTCAGATGTTTTATACCTAAAATAATATATTTTGCATTCTATTCACACATCGAGAGTTCGTCAATGATTCAACCAGTAGATGTGTTGATACTACTTTCTTCTGTGAATCCAAAGATCATTTATATTGCCTTTCAGTGCATCCCTCATACGTTTAGATGGTTTACTACTACTATTACTCTAGGGGAGATAATATGTTTAGAGATAATCACGTTGAAGAGGCAAGAGTTATTGAAGGGGGTGACGCGCCATATAGCACGACGACCCCATACTCTATTTCATCGGGTGACACTTTTGAGGGAACGCTGAGTTTTTCTGGCGATAAAGACGCAATTAAACTCGAGGTACAGGCTGGAGTAACTTACACAATTTCAATGGAAGGCATCGGAAGTGGGGGCGTTTCCGATACATACCTTTACCTTTACGATTCCAACACAAACGAAATCGCGACAGACGATGATGGCGGCAGCGGACGCAACTCCGAAATCACCTTCACCGCAACATCCAGCGGCACTTACTACATCGGTGCAGCATCCTATCAGGACCGTTACACCGGAGACTACAGACTCTCCGTTGACGCAGACGGCGGCCCAACTGACCCACCGACTGATCCAAACGCATTTACCAACGACCAGATTGCAAGCCAGCTGACCGATGGGTACTGGAACAACTCAGGTCGTGGCCGTCGTGCGTTTGACGTGAGCCCGGGCGAGTCTCTCACCGTCAACCTCAATGGTCTGAACTCTTCTGGCCGTGAGCTTGCAACCAAAGCTCTGGAAGCCTGGACAAAAGTCACCGGTATCGACTTCCAGACTGTCAACTCCGGCGCTCAGATCACATTTGACGACAACGACAGCGGCGCTTACGCAAACTCGACAACACGCGGCAGCACCATCGTTTCTTCAACCGTGAATGTGAGCACTGACTGGGTTGCGCGTTATGGCACCGGCCTGGACGGTTATGCTTTCCAGACCTACGTGCACGAAATCGGTCACGCTCTCGGTCTGGGTCATGCTGGCAACTACAACGGCAGCGCGACTTACGGCGTGGACAACCACTACTCCAACGATTCCTGGCAGGGCACAATCATGTCCTACTTCGATCAGGTGGAGAACACCAACGTAGACGCTAGCCGTGCCTACGTCGTCACGCCAATGATTGCAGACATCCTTGCTATGCAGGACCTGTACGGCACAGCAACCGACCTGCGCACTGGGTCCACCGTTTACGGTGAAAACTCCACCGCTGGCGGTTACTATGACGACATTGCAGACCTGAACCCAGCCACGTTCACCATCATGGACAATGGCGGCAACGACAGCATCAACTTCAGCTCTGTCCGCGCTGACCAGAAAATCTCTTTGGTGGCAGAGACTTACTCTGACGTGAACGGCCTGACCGGCAACATGACCATCATGCGTGATACCGTTATCGAGAATGCTTATTCTGGCTCAGGTAATGATGAGCTGATTGGGAACGATGCCGACAACGGTCTCTATGCCAATGCTGGTAACGATACTCTCGAAGGTGGTCTCGGTGATGACACCCTTTCCGGTGGTTCTGGTCGTGATACCTTCGTGTTCAACATCAACTGCGGTGCAGACACGATCGTTGACTTCTCCAATGGCCTTGACTTTATGAGATTTGAAAGCGGTGCAGACAGCTTTGCAGACCTTACGATTCAAGACACTGGTGCAGACACACTCGTCAGCTACGACGGTGGTTCCATCACCCTTTCAGGTGTTGATTCCAGCCTCATCAATGCAGACGATTTCACGTTTGTATAAGAGGTAGAAAAATGTGCGACCTGCCGCAATGGCAGGTTGCATAATTATTTAATCAAATCATAAGTTTGCGGTATTTCCCTCATTTTCAATGCATGAGCAAAATTAAGCGTCTTACCCCTTTCAAATAGTGTGCGATTTACATACTATGGAGACCACAATTTTTGTTGGGGCATAACCACGAGTTTTGTAGCGTAACAGGCGTCCTATCGTTCGTTGGGAGGACGTGCCGCGCACTGAAGTTTGGGGCCAGGTGGTTTCGGGAGTATCTATGAGTACATCGAAGAGTGGGCAGCCAAAGCGCCCTATGGTGGCTGAGGCGTTTGCGGCGTCTCGGTCCGGGTATGCGGGCGTTGGGGTCTTGAGTCTGGTCATCAACCTGTTGATGCTGACGGGTCCGATGTTCATGCTGCAGATCTATGATCGCGTGCTCGCCAGCCACAGCGTGCCAACACTGGTGATCATCGCCAGTTTTGCCGGTATCCTTTATCTGTTCTTCGCCCTGCTGGAAGGCATCCGTGCCCGTGGCCTGTCGCGTATTTCTCAGGAAATTGACGCCCGCCTGTCGCGCACCGCGTTCCTTGCCAACCTGCGCGTACCACTGCGCATGGGCAACAGCGGCAAAAACGTAGACCCGATCCGCGATCTGGAAACCATGCGCCAGTTCTGGGGTGGTCAGGGTCCAGCCGCGCTCTTTGATATTCCATGGATGCCTATTTATCTGGGTCTGGTGTTCGTGCTGCATTTCTGGCTCGGCATGCTGGCACTGGCTGGCGCAGTCATCATCCTCTCTCTGGTCCTTGCCAACGAGTTCATGAGCCGCGATCCCTCCAGGGAGCTGGCCTCACAAAACGCACAGCGCAGCAACACCCGCTCCGGTGCTCGCCGCAATGCGGAAGTGGTGCGCGCCCTTGGCATGAGTTCCACACTCACCAACAAGTGGGATGAAACCAACGCCCGCTTTTATGATGCCCAGACCAAGGCAGGCGACCGTGCCTCCTTGTTCGCCACTGCCATCAAAGCCTTCCGCTTTCTGCTCGGCTCTGCCGTTCTGGCAGTGGGTGCATGGCTTGCGATCCTTCAGGAAGTCTCCCCTGGTGTTATGATCGCAGCTTCCATCATCACCTCCCGTGCTCTGTCTCCTGTGGAGCAGGCTGTTGGCCAGTGGCGCGTGTTCATCGCAGCCCGTCAGGCCCGCACCCGTTTGGAGAAATCGCTGGAAGGTCTGGATGAGACCCCGCCAGAAACCGAACTGCCACTGCCAAGCAAGACCCTCAATGTACAGCAGATCGCAACAGCCCCTCCCGGTGCTCGCGCAGTCACACTGGCTGGCGTCAACTTTGAGCTTAAAGCAGGCGATGGCATGGGCATTATCGGCCCGTCTGGATCTGGCAAAACCAGTCTGGTCCGTGCACTTGTGGGCGTTTGGCCAATCTTGCGCGGTGCCGTTCGTCTGGATGGCGCTGAGCTGGGCCAGTGGTCGGAAGATCGTCTGGGCACAGCAGTTGGCTACCTGCCGCAGGATGTGGAACTGTTTGACGGCACCATTGCCGAAAACATATCCCGCTTTGCGCCAGAACGCGATGACGAGAAGATTTTGGAAGCCGCCCAGCTTGCCAACGTACATGAGCTGGTCACCAGTCTGGCTGACGGTTATGACACGCAGGTTGGCGAAGGCGGGGCACTGCTTTCTGCCGGACAGCGCCAGCGTGTGGGTCTGGCTCGTGCGCTTTATGACAGCCCGTTCCTGATCGTGCTCGATGAGCCCAACTCCAATCTGGATTCAGAAGGCGAAGCTGCGTTAACCCGCGCTATCAAGCTGATGCGTGAGACCGGCAGCATTGTCATTGTCGTTGCCCACCGTCCAAGCGCGATCTCAGCTGTTGATCTGTTGCTTGTTGTGAAGGATGGCCAGCAGGCCGCCTTTGGCCCGAAAGACGAAGTCCTGCCAAAAATCAGCGCCCCTGCTGGTGTGCCAGCACCCGGTGCAAAACCGGCCCCCGGCGCACAACCAGCCCCAGCTGCTGCAAAAACAGGACCATTGAGCGTGGTGCCACATGCCTGAGCAAACAACCCTTTCCACCATTCAGACCTCTCGTAAGAAACACATGCGCTGGGGCCTCGTCCTTGTGGGTGTTCTTGTGCTCGGCCTTGGCGGCTGGTCCTCCGTTGCCAAGATCAACAGCGCAGTGATCACCTCCGGCTCCATCGCTGTCGATGGACAGGCCAAGAAGGTGCAGCATCAGGAAGGCGGCATTGTTGGCGAAATCCTTGTCAAAGACGGCGATGAAGTCAAAGCCGGTGACGTGCTGTTCCGTTTAGATGAAACGGTAGTGAAAGCCAATCTGGCCATCACCCGCAAGCGTCTTCATCAGATGCAGGCGCAGGAAGCCCGCCTTTCTGCCGAATGGCGCAATGACGCTCAGGTCACCTTCCCGGAAGTTCTGGTTGAGCTGGCAAAGACCGACAAGATTGCCGCCACCGCTCTGGACGGTGAGCAAGCCCTGTTTGCTGCCCGTCAGCAAGGCATCAAGGGCCGCAAGAAGCAGCTTGGCGAGCAGATTGCTCAGCTGGAGCAGCAGATTGAAGGTCTGCAGGTGCAGCGCGATGCTAAAGCTGAAAGCATTGATCTTGTCACGCAGCAACTCGCCGACTTTGCTTCTCTTTTGGAAAAGCGCCTGATCAACGCCTCTCAGGTCACCGCCATCAAGCGGGAACGGGCCGAGCTGGTTGGTGATCGTGGCGGGCTGATCTCTCAGGTCGCCCAGACCAAGGAAGCCATCAGCGAAAAGCGCGTGCAGATCCTGCAGCTGGACGAAGAGTTTTTGGAAAAAGTTCTGTCTGACCTGCAAAACATCCGCTCGCAGATTGCCGAGCTGGAAGAGCAGGAAGTGGCTGCGCAGGACCGCCTCAAGCGCATTGACATCCGCGCGCCACAATCTGGTTATGTGCATCAGCTCAACGTTCACACTGTTGGCGGCGTGATCGCACCGGGTGACACGCTCATGCTGGTGGTGCCGGAAGACAGTGATCTGGTGATTGAAAGCCGTGTTCAACCGGTCGATGTGGATCAGCTGCAAGTGGGACAGGACGCTTATGTGCGCCTTGCTGCTTTCGACCAACGCACCACACCAGAGCTGGGCGCAGCCGTGCTCAATGTCTCCCCGGATCTGACCCGTGATGAAGTCACCGGCGAGCCGTTCTATCTGGCACGCCTGAAGATCCTGGAAAGCGAAATGCCAAAGCTGAACGGCCAGACCCTCGTCCCCGGCATGCCCGTCGAAGGCTTCATCCAAACCGGCGAACGCACCGTCCTCTCCTACTTCATAAAACCAATGCAAGACCAAATCGCCCATGCACTGAAAGAGAAGTAAGGAACCCCTTACTTCCTCGGAAGGCGGCTTCATTGATTTTTGAGGTCGTGAGGACTAGAATATGCACCGGAGTGGAAAGGGAGCTTACGCCCCCTTCCCTTTTCTTATTTGAAAGAGACTCGGAGTTGCATTAGCCAGCTGTTCCGAGTCTTTTTCATTTTAAGCGTGAGTGAAATGGGGAATAACCTCATCCCATCACCTCCGGTTTAAAGGCATGGCTGTTGCCTCAGTCGGATAAGCCTATCTTGTCCGATGCATTGGCTGGCACAACACAGCTGCTTTCGCCCTCAAAGAGCTTCCAGCTTAGCATCGAACATTGCGAACTTTATCTCCCTGATTTTGGGGGTTATTTCCAATCGCCTAGTAATTGAGAAACATTTAGAGTTTCGCCTGAGGGAAAGGAAGTGGCACTCAAAATTGAGTTCTATTTCTTGAGCTCACATTTAACTCTATTATTTTTGCGGAGACACTCAGATTTTCTCTGCTTGGCAGTGACGATTTTAAAACCCTTAACTCGCTCACCAAAAGCCTGCTCTAGAGCTTTTTTAAGTTTATTCTGCCAGCTCTTCTGAAAAGACGTGCCGTACCCACCATGTGGGATTACTGTAATAGTGCCGGGGGCAAAACTTCCCGCAAATGTAGCATCACCAATAGTGAGCGTGCGAGTTCTATTAGCAAACCTGCCATAAGATTCGAAAAGCGCATAACGACCTCTGCGAGGCTCCGCCGCAGGTCGCATTATGTAATACTCACCTTCATATTCAAATGAGACACCGAACCCCCTAAAATACAGTTTACTTGGATCAGAGGTTTTTTTTCGGGTGCAATCTTCGAAAAACTTACCACCCTCAATACGACAAAATGTATCATTCATTATAAGATCGGTATCGGCATAGCGCCAAATAACATAGCTATTTTTCTTTTCTAATGGAAAAGCATCAAGAGCAAATTTGTAACTCGTAACAGTGCCACATGCACCTAGTAGCAAGGCTACTAATCCAATAGCGAACCATTTCCGCATGCCATTCTCCTTTTAACTTTAAGCTAAAAGGCACATAACTAACAAATTCGACTCAATCAACAAAACCCAAACGCTTAACACAACTTACTCAATACAATTCCAATATACACATATCATAAATTGATATTTATTATACTTCTACTTATAGTACTTAAAATTAATCTATCCTATACAGCTTACAAAAGCATAAAATTTAGAAAACACTGACACCAACACAACTGAGATCTATCTTCATAACGATTATTAGATGCTCAATGAAGGTCGATGATCGTCAAGCAAAACGGTGCGACTTACTTTTTTAGTACAAAAAAAAGCGGCTCTAGGAGTCGCTTTTTCTGTTCTTGTGAAGGCCCTCGCAAACTCGCGAGAGCCTTCTTTTTGCTTAAACGAGCATTTCGCTTGGGCTGCTGAGGTCCAGGCCGATGACGAGTGGGTCATGGTCGGACGCGCCGTACTGGTCGTCAGTGTAGAAACCAGCGTCGGTGAAGCGGCTGTCGTAGCTGAGCAGGTCTGGCTCATCAGCATTGATGTGCCACTCAGCAAGGCCGGTCACCTGATCAGCAAGGCTGTCGGATGCCAGAGCATGGTCCAGAGAACCGCGCTGACCATCAAACACGAAGCTGTACGCTTCATCGCCCAGGTACTGAGACAGAAGATCGGTCATGTCGCCGCCCTCTACCAGTTCCTGTACGGAGTCGCCTTTGCCGTAGGTGTTCAAGTCACCGATCACGAGGATGTCCGGATCAAGACCTGCACCTGCATATTCCGTTCTCAGCCACTCATGCAGCTCTTTTGCTGCATCTTCACGTGCCTGAGCCCAGAAGGCCTGCCCATCGCCCTGATCGTAGTTTGGATCAGCGATCAAGGCATCCAGATCTGCCTGTACCTGGTCAACATCAGCTGCCGGAATGGTACCTGCATCCAGTTTACCCTGAATGTCTTCCACCAGATCGCTCAGGCCGCTTGGACCCTTGGACTTGTAGTGGTTAACCGCGAGGGTAAAGCGCTCGCCGTTTGCATCCTCAAAAGTGGTTGCAACGGTTGGGCGGTTACGCTGGAAGTCACCTACATATGAACGATCAGCAAAGTCCTGCAGACGATCCGCAATCGCGTATGTCGCATCCGCACTTGTTTCCTGATAGGTGTAGGTTTCTGTCTCAATGACAGTCAGCTTGCCTGGACGGTAGATCATACCGGTGGTGATGGCATCAGACCCAATCGGAGCCCCGTCAGTCGGGTTCACGAAGGTGTAAAGCTCATCAGTCCGGCCCTGAGCGGTCAGTTCCGCATTCAGTGCATCAACAAGAGCGCTGATTGCAGAGGCATCATCAAAGCCGTTGTTCTCCAGTTCCTGAAGACCAAAGACATCCGCATCGATATCAAGCATTGCCTTGACGATCTTGTCGGTCTGACGGGCAAGATCTGCCTCAGAGCTCGCACCGCGCTGACCAAGACTGGTGAAGTAGTTCAGCACGTTGAAGCTGGACACTTTCAGATCACCGCCCACATCAGCAGGCTGGTCAGGACGGGCACCGGAGTTGGTGCTTTCATCGATGGAAATCTGGCCGTCAACGATCAGAGTATGACCATCAAAGCCTTCGGTGAGAATGCCTTCGATCGGCGCGTCGATCTCTGTGCCAAGACGCAGAGTTGCCCCTTCAGAGAAGTCATCACCACTATCCAGATACCCATTGCCATTGTCGCCGTTTTCTTCGGTAACTGGCACGTAGGTGAACTCGTCAGGGTTCTGCTCAGAAGAACCATCATCGATAAGGATGCGGTTGTTCTGGTTCATTTCCTGATGTTCGATGATCTGGTCAAGCTCATCCTGCGGATCGTACAGATGGGTTGCCTGATACTGGGCGCCAGCGGAAACTGTTATCTGACCGTAGCGGTCAAAATTGAAGTTTTCGATGACTGTCAGGGCATCGTCTGTACCGGAGCCAACGCTGACGCGCATGCCTTCCAGAGCTTCCAGGTTCTGCTGGCTTGTTGGAGACAGAAGTACCTGCATGTATTCTGGCAGATCATTGCCGGAAGACAGGATGCTCAAATCACCAATGTTTGTCAGCTGTGTCTGGCCACCAAACTCTGCAACAGTACCACCGAAGGACACTTCATCACCAACTGCAACGGTTGGAGCCGCGCCGGTGTAAACGAAGATACCTTCTGAGGTAGCGGAGTTGCCGTCGCTGTCAGTTGTTTCTTCCTGCAGATAGAAACCACTGCTGGTCACACTTGTTACAAGCGCGCTGACGTAAACGAACTCACCAACCATGCCGGATTCTGCACCGTCACCCTGAATGGTGGAGATGAGCGTAGGCGCGGTATCGTCGTTCACAACAGTGCTGGTTACGCTCTTGGTTGTGATCTTGCCACCCGTTGGGTTGCTCAAGGTCACAGACAGGGCTTCGCTCAGCTCGGTTGTTTCATCGCCAGTGATGTTGACTGTGATGGTCTTGGTGGTTTCGCCAGCTGCAAACTCGATGCTGCCAGATGGCAGAGTGCCACCGAAGTCAGCTGCATCAACATCGCCGCCAACAGCAAAGTCAACAGTGCCAGCCTCAGACAGATCACCATCACGGGTCACTGTGAACTCGAAGGAGGTTACGCCGCTGTCGCCTTCAGCTTTGGAGTCAGCTTCTGCTGCAATAGCGTAGGTTGTGGACGTACCGCCGCCACCTGTGGTGTCGCCTTCCAGCTGCAGGTTCTGCAGAACGAATGCTTCATTACTGCCGTTTGCAGAGCCTTCAACGATGATGGTCAGCTCGGAGCCTGAACCTTCCAGATCAGCAACAAGTGTTTGCAGCTGGTTGGTAAGAACAAGGCCAGAGTTGGTTTCAACCATTGGATCATTCAGATCAACAACCTTACCGCTGGCAAGAGTGTAAGACTGAGCACCGTCATTGTCAGAGGTGAAGGCGAACAAAGTTTGCTCTTCGCCACCATCAATGGAGTAGCGGATGGAGATGGTGTCATCAGACTCGAAGTCACCCATTGCACCAGCATCCAGAGACAGGCTGATATTGCTGTAATCTGAGATGTCGAAGCGCCAGGTCGCGACCAGTGGGTCGCCATTAGGATTATCGTCGTTGACGGTATCGGTCAGACCGAAGAACTCACCAGTGTTGGAGACTTCATCGATAACGCCGATTGCATCATTCTCGAAGCTGCCATTGGTGGAATCGACCAGCGAGAACGGAGCGTCGGCAGCGGTGTACTTGCCAAAGCCGTCTGCAGGACTGGTGAAGTCTGGTGCAGTGCTGGTGTACTCGATCAGACGATCATTCTGTGAGTCCACCATGTCAAACGCGAAGGTTTCGCGCACAACAGCCGGGTTGCCCAGGATCTTCAGGTTTTGCAACGCAAACGCTTCAGAACTTCCGTCTGACTTGCCTTCAACGCTGATGGTCAGCTCAGAGCCAGTGCCTTCCAGATCAGACACGAGGGTCTGCAGCTGGTTGGTCAGCACAACGCCTGCGTCTGCATCAGTGAGCGGATCATCCAGATCAACAGTCTTGCCGCTGGCGAGGGTGTAGGTCTGTGCACCGTCATTGTCAGAGGTGAAGGAGTACAGAACCTGCTCTTCACCACCATCAATGGAGTAGCGGATCACAAAGGTGTCTGTGCCTTCAAAATCACCCATTGCACCAAGATCAAGGGAAAGACCCAGATCTTTGTAGCCTGCAATGTCGAAGGTCCAAGACGCTGTCAGTTCACCATCATTGTCATTGTTGATGCTGTCGGTTACGCCGAAGAACTCACCAGAGTTGGTGGCTTCATCGATGATACCCAGAACGTCATTCTCAAAGCCGCCATTGGTGGAATCGACCAGTGAGAACGGCGCGCTGTCTGCAGTGAACTTGCCGAAGCCATCAGCAACGCTGGAGAAATCAGGCGCAGTGTTGGTGAAGCTCACCAGGCCCTGATTTTGAGAGTCGACCATGTCGAACGCGATTACGTCACGCACAACTTCGTTTTCGTCTTCAACAGTGACGGCAACACTCTGCGTGTCGGTGCCGCCATCAGCGTCGGTGACAGTGACTTCAACCTGATAAACGTTGTCGCCATCAGCATCTGCTGGGGCTTCAAAATCAGGTGCTGTCTTGAAGCTCAGCTGACCGGTTTCAGCGTCGATTTCAAACAGCTCTGCATCAGTACCAGAAACGGAATAGGACAGATCTGTGTTGTCTACGTCGGTTGCAGATGCAGTCGCCACCTCAGTGGTGTTTTCTGCAACGGAAACGTCAGAAGCGACAGATAGAACCGGAGCCTGATTGGAACCAGTCACGGTCACAGTAACGGTGACGTCTTTGGTGCTGCCATTGCCGTCGGTGACTGTGTAAGTAAAGGTATCTTCTGCAGTCTCGCCTTCACGCAGGCTGTCAAAAACATTGCCTGGGTTGTAGGAGACCTGACCGTTCTCAAGAGAGACGGTTGCGCCAGAAGCGCTGCTTGCGGAAACTTCAGTGATTGTCAGCGTGTCGCCGTCATAATCCTTGTCGTTTTCCAGCAGAGTGGCAGCCTCAATCACAAGACCCTCATCGCCGGATGCAACAGCATCTTCACCAGCGCGGATCTCGTTGTTGCGACCATCCAAATAGTAAGTGTAGTCATCAGCTGCGAAGTGAACTGCCTCGACATTCATCAAGGTGTCTTTTTCAGAGCCGTCATTTGCAATGACTTTGGTCTTTGGATTCCACCAGCCACCACGCTGCTGGAATGAATAGTCATCGATTGAGCCTTCATAAACGGCTGTATCGAAACCACGACCACCATTGATGCTGTCATTGCCTGCACCACCATGGATGACATCGTCGCCACCAGCTGCGCTGATGCGATCGTTGCCTTCGCCAGCAAAGATAAGGTCATTGCCCTTACCTGCCCGGATCCAGTCATTTCCAGCATATGTGGAGATGGTATCGTTACCGTTGAAACCCCAGACCCAATCAATACCGTCGGTACCCGTGATGACGTCATCCCACCACGTGCCAAAGTTTACGCTGATCGAGTAGAAGTTAAATCGAGGAAAGAAATTGAACATGTATCAACCCCGTTACAGTTCATCTTATCCGAGTCCGTCACTCTCCTCCCAGTTTTGAGCCGGGAGCCAAGACGAACGATTATTTTTTGCTAGATGCCCGAAAGATTTTCTGGAGCATGCATCGACAGTTTTCTCGATGTGGAGGGTGACGTAAAGGACGTATTGATCAATTTTTCACTTTTCGCATATTATTTCGAATAATATTTTCTTTTGTGAATTTTTTTTCAACTTCGCGTTGCATATCAATGTCAAGGCGACAGGAAGTTACCCAGTGCTGTGCATAACTCGGGATGCTTTTAAACACAGTTTGGCTCCTGCGCGACTCATATTTCACAAAGGCGCACTGCGAATCCATAGATACAATTAAAATTTAATTATCAAAATCACGATTTTTGCGGGTTCATGGCGAGGGGCAGGCACCTGCTTGAGCAAAATCATACCAATTCTATATTTTATCTCATTTAGAGTATCATTTTCTAACTTGACTTATCTTTGTAGTATGTAGTTTCTTATATTCAATCTTTTCAGCAAACTAGGCGAATTTAGAGTGTGTTCGCCATAACAAAAATCTGATGAGACGGAATAAAGGGACGGGGCAAGCATGTGTAATTTGATCGATAAAATCAGAAAATCAGTGATCGGTGAAGACGCAGCCATTGCCACGGCATTTGGTCGTAAGCCATTGGTTTATGCGGATTACACAGCCTCAGGTCGTTCGCTGAGCATGATTGAGGATTACATCCGCGATCACGTTCTGCCTTACTATGCCAACACCCATACAGAGACCTCCTACACAGGTGCACAAACCACAGCGCTGCGCGAGCAGGCCCGTCAGCAGATCCGTTCGTCAGTTAACGCCACCGACGATCATTCCGTGATCTTTTGCGGCTCCGGTGCAACCTCCGCGATCCATAAACTGATCGATATTCTCAACCTGAAACTGCCTGCAGACCTGAGCGCACGCTACAAGTTTGAACAGCAGATACCGGCGAAAGAACGCCCCGTCGTCTTCATCGGCCCTTATGAACATCATTCCAACGAACTGCCATGGCGCGAGAGCATCGCGGACGTGGTTTCCATTCCCCTTTGCGAAGGCGGTCAGGTCTGTCTGGATGATCTTGAGAAACAGCTGATCAAATACGCAGATCGGCCCCTCAAGATTGGCAGCTTCTCGGCGGCCTCAAATGTCACCGGCGTCAAAACCGACGTCGACGCCGTCGCCCGCCTGCTTCATAAGCACGGCGCGCTCTCCTTTTGGGACTACGCCGCGGCGGCTCCATATGTAGGCATTGATATGGCTGGTGCTCAGGATGAACACGGCGACTGCGCCAAAGACGCTATCTTCCTGTCACCACACAAATTTGTCGGCGGACCGGGCACACCGGGCGTTTTGATCGTCAACGACGCAATTCTAAAGAACCGAGTGCCAGCAATGCCGGGCGGCGGCACCGTCATGTACGTAACACCGGAAGACCATCGTTATGTGGCTGACGCAGAACGCCGCGAAGAAGGTGGTACACCAGCTATCATTGAATCTGTGCGGGCGGGACTGGTGTTTAAGCTTCAGCAAGCCGTTGGTACCGATGAGATTGAACGTCGGGAAGAGAGCTTTGTCTCCAGAGCTGTGGCACGTTGGTCAAACTGCGAGAACATCGAGATACTCGGCAACACTGCGGCGCCACGCCTGTCTATCACCTCGCTGAAGATCACCCATAAAGGCAAAGACCTGCACTACAGCTTCATTGTGGCGCTGCTCAACGACCTGTTCGGCATTCAGGCTCGTGGTGGTTGCTCCTGCGCAGGTCCATACGGTCACACCTTGCTTGGCATGGACATGCACTACAGCAAAGCACTGGAGGAGCAACTGGTGGAAGGACACATGATCCTGCGTCCGGGTTGGATCCGCCTCAACTTCAACTACTTTATTGATGAAGACACCTTCGAATATCTGGTGCGGGCTATTGAGTTGGTTGCGGAGCATGGCTGGAAGTTGCTGCCATTCTATCGCTTCGACCAAAACGGCGCTGTCTGGCGCTACCAAAACCGAAAAACAGAACTCGCAGCATCTCTCGAAACACTCGATTTCAACGCACTGCCAGAAGCCGCAGAAAAATCAGAGCGCCCTTCTCTGGCTGAGACAATGAAAGCAGCTGAAGCCGAACTTCTGCGTAACCACAGCACTGAGGAACGCTACAACGTCATTCAGCCGCAAAAAGTAGAAGAACTCCGCTGGTTCGTCCGCCCACAAGACGTTGCCGTCGCATAAGAGTAAGTCAAGGCGGCGGAGACAACCCGTCGCCAGTTACCTCTCACAAATACTTCACCCAGTCTTCGTAGCGGCGGTCTACATTTGGGGTGCTCATGGCCCTGGTCCAGGCGATGCCAGCGGAGTTTCGGGCTTCGGATGGGGTCATGGAGAAGCGTTTTTTGAAAGCGCGGCTGAAGGTGCTCTCGTAGGTAAAACCGAAGGAAAACGCGATTTCCGAGTTGGAGCGGTGGGCATTGCTGTTGCTGATGAGTGCCATCATTGCGCCCTTGAGACGTTGCTCCAGAATGAAACTTTTCACACCGCCGTAATTGCGGAACATCTCATATAGCTTTGAACGTGAGATACCTGCTTTTATGGCCACAGTTTCTGGTGACAGATCCGGGTTCGACAGGTGCTCACTGATTGTTCGTTTTGCCAGCATAATTTGTGCGGCATGGCTGTTTGCCTCCATCAGAACCACACCTTCAGACGTGCTGTTCAAACAGGCCGTAACGAGTGAAATCGTTGCCGGGTTAATATCTGCAGCTTGTGACAAGCTCAGTTGACCCGACAACTCTTTCAACGTTTTAATATGACTATAAAGAAGCTGAACCATGGGCTGCGCGGCAGGCAATCTCCGCATATGCTGCCCATCTGGATAAACCAGCTTAGGTTCGAGCAACTCCCTGGGAATAATCAGGGATAGGTTTGAAAATGTATTGGTCCAGGATTTTGATGTCCTGGCTAAATCAAAAATGATGAGGCCATCCTGTGCGACAGAATGTTGTGCACCGTCATGCTCGAAAATCATGTCTCCTGTTTCAAACAGTTGGATCATGAAGTGGTCCATCCCATCTTTTGCGATAGTCAGCTCACTCCTTTCCCAAAACTGCTTTCTGCTTTTTGTCCGGGCCAGAATAATTTGCCCGAACATATGCGCATCTACTTCTGCAGTGAATTCATCAGACCTGACGGCATGGTCTGCTTCCACCTGAAACATGAAGGAGATACTTTCCTTCCAGAGAGGGAAGCGCTCATCTGGCGCAACGCCATCAACGGAAAACACAGCCTGAGGAATAGGCTGAGAAATCTCCGCTCTTGGCGCTCCGTCAATGAGATCCACCTCACTCAAAATATGTCCTCGTAAAATCAACTCAATTTATACGTGCTTTTACTAAAACCTTATAGCAATTATATACATCTCCAAGAGCCCCCCGAACAATGACGTGGCGTCCAGATCATTGTGCATTTTGTTTGGAACTTCCTGAAAACTGAGTTTTTTCCTGAGAATCTTGCATTGATGCATGAAGCGAGCACAACGTGCGGGGAAGACGACGGCATTAGTTTCCGGCCCAATGGCTCTCATTCAGGTGAACGTAATGTGATTAAACTGGGAACGGAGCTGTCTTGTATTCCCCTTTCCAAACTCACACCTAAAGAAGTGCTCACTGCACATATCTCGATTTGTGCGTTTCCCCATCGAGCTTCTTAAGGATCTCCCAATGGCCCTGGATACATCTGTTCCTCCTGCCTCCTCGTTCGTAACCGTATTGCCCACACTGCTGCTGGCCGGTGTCATTGGCGAAACCGCCTTTGAAGCTTATGCCTGGTTTGTCTCACCGCTTCTGTTTGGGCCTGTTCTGGAACCTGCGTATCTCGTTACAGCACTGGCGAACAAGTTATTCGGGCTCTCCATTCCATACGGCCTTGCCTTCCTGATCCACTTTTCCGTTGGCGCAATTGTCTTTCCGCTTGCTGTGCTTGCAGTGCATCAAGTGACCAGACTTCGGTTTTGGATTTCTGGCGTGGTTGCTGGTGTGCTCCTCTGGTACATCGCGCAAGGTATGCTCGCGCCCTTTATTGGCAGAAGCTTCATGATGGACTTTGGCGCTTATACGCAGTCCTCATTCCTCGGACATGTGGGCATGGCCGTTGTGATGGCTTTGGTTTTTATGAAGGTGTCTGAAGGCCGCAAAAACCATCGCTAACACCAAGACTTGGAGAGAGTGCAAGGCACCCTCTCCTTCTGCTCCACCTAAACCGCGGCGGAGTACTTCAGCCGGATGACCAACTGCTGCGTATCCTCATTAAAGTCTTCATGCATTTCCTCAAAGCCGTAGCGAGCATAAAAGCCACGCCCGATTGGATTGTGCTTAAAGACTTCCAGTTCAACGCTGTCATGAAGCGAGGTGGCCTTGTCCATCAAAGCCTTCCCGAGCTTGCGCCCGTGAAAGTCAGGATGCACAAACAGTCCGCCCACTTCATTGCCAAGCAATGAAATAAATCCGACGACAGCGCCGTTCATTTCAGCAACCCATGTCTCTGCATTAGGCAGATACATGTTTCGGATGTTGTCGGTTTCATGAGCTAAAAAGCTATCGTTCAGAAAAGGGTGAGCGAGTTTGCTGGCCTTGAGCCAGACGTCAACAATGGACTCGGTGTCGCGAGTTTCAAATTTGCGGATCATTTCTATGTCCTGAAGAGTGCCGTTAATCGGCGCTTGATGTTCGGAAAAAGAAGGCGTGCAGAACCAGCCGTACAAATGGCACGGTCTTAAGGTTGAAAGCATGCATAGGGGTTCTTCGTTTGAACCCTCAGATCCGGGACATCAAATCTCCTCTGAAACACATTAGGAATACGCAGCCTAAACCTCAGGGGCTCAATGTCAAGGCAACTCAGATTTCCAAGTTCGACGTGCTGCTAAGGGTGCAAATATCTGCGCCTTACCATCTCATGATTTCCGGAAAATATTAGCCGGCTTCGGGACTTGATGGTGAAGACGCAACCGTTGCCCGTATCCCATTCCGGACGCGCCTTCGCCACCGAACAGGCTCGTTTCACCGTCAAAAACGGGTAAAAAACATTCCAGAGGACAGTTTTAAACATATTATTGAGCCAAAAAGGCAAGTTTATTCGCTCAGTGAACTGAGTGAAAACCTTCCCTATAGTGGACCCTAATCCTCTGAGTTCTCTACTTCCTTGATTTTCGTTAGGTCCTTTTTGCTTTCAAAAGGACAACTGCAAGGTGCCAATTGCGCAAAAACACTTGCGTTAGATCAACGTCCTTCATCTACGCAACAGTACGATTGGGTTGATCGTGGGAGAGGTCTGTAAAAATGTCTACTACAATAGTTAGCAGTGAAGTGGAGAAGCTCGCTGAAATTCCCTTGCTTAAACGGTTGAGTACCGAGGCAAGAGAACAGCTGCTTCGGGGTGCCACCAAAAAATCTGTCTCGCGCGGTGAGATGATTTTTTTTCAGGATGATAAGGCAGACGCGTTCTTTATCGTGCTGGAAGGATGGGTCAAAGTTTTTCGCGCGACAAGCAGCGGTGATGAAGCCGTTGTAGGGGTCTTCACCCGTGGGCAAACCTTCGCTGAAGGAGCTGCCTTTACAAACTCAAACTATCCAGCCTCTGGTGAAGCGGTTACGGATAGTGTGGTGCTTTGCATTCCAGTGGCCCACCTGGCCAACTCAATCGCAGCAGATCCGAACATCGCGCTGGCAATGATGTCGTCTTTGTCCATGCATCTGCATCAACTTGTGTTGCAGATTGAAGGACTGAAGACGCATACCGGTGCACAGCGTGTTGCCGAATTCTTGCTGAACCTCAGCACAGAACCTGCTGGTTCCTGCACATTGGTGTTGCCCTACGACAAAGCACTCATCGCGGGTCGTCTGGGTATGAAACCGGAAAGCCTGTCTCGCGCGTTCCAGAAGCTGAAAAGCTATGGCGTCGAGGTCAAACAGAACCGGGCAATCATTTCCAACGTTCAGGTTCTGCGCACATTGGTAGAGCAGGAACGCACAGTGGTCATGCATTCAAGCCACGGCTAAGATATTGCGCTAAAATGATTTTATTCGCTTGTCCACGCCTGGGTTTTCATCCCTCATAGGCTTGTTTGATGAACTCGCCAAGATGTTGTAGTTCCTCTCCCCGTGGTGAGCTTTTTCGCCATACAAGCGCTATTTCTCTTGGCAGTGCCTTATCTACATCGATGAGGCACACATCATAGTTATCCGTCAGTCCTGCAGTAATCGCGACGTCTGGCAGAAGTGTAGTTCCCAGCCCTTCTGCCACCATACCCACCAGAGTGGAGAGGCTAGTCGCCTCAAATGAACTGTCTTGAACCGGGCCGTCGGGTAAAAATGCAGACAGGGCATGCTGTTGTAAACAATGCCCTTTTTCCAGCAACATCATCTTGGTATCTGTCAGGTCCTGCCCTTCTACATGTTGCCGGTTTGCAAGCGGATGTTGAGGTGTGACAGCCAGTTTGTATCCATCTTCAAACAATGGAAAATGAACAAGGTCGCCAATCTCAAATGGGAGTGCCAGCAAAACGGCATCCAGATGCCCGCTCTGTAATGCAGCCAACAGGTCATGGGTGATGCCCTCTTTGATAAAGAGGCGAAGTTCCGGAAACTTCTTCCGAAGCTGCGGCATAATCCCAGGAAGCAGATAAGGTCCAACTGTAGAAATCACCCCCAGTTTCATGTCTCCAGACAGGAACTTAGAGTTTGCCGCAGCAAAATCTACAAAGGCTTTTGTATCGAGCAGGATGTGACGTGCGCGATCAGCCAGTGAGTTGCCCAGAGGTGTAATCGTGACAGAACGCTTGGTTCGTTCCGCCAGATGAACACCAAGATTCTGTTCCAGCTCTTTGAGCGCTGTGCTCAGAGCTGACTGGCTCACATTACATTTTTCTGCTGCCTTCCCAAAATGTTGCTCTTCAACAAGTGCCACCAGAAATTCCAGCTGGCGAAGGCTTGGTAGATGACTCATATGCTTTATAGATCACTGTATTATCATTAATCAATTTCACTAATTAATGTAGATCGATATTGTGCATTTATCAAATCAATTGAGCCCGAGGAAAATAAATGTCAGAAGAAACTATCATCACATTGCCGCAGCTGAACACACCAGCACCAGATTTTACTGCTCCGACGACTGATGGCACCAAATCATTGAGTGATTACAAAGGCCAATGGCTGGTTCTCTTTTCACATCCAGCTGATTTTACGCCTGTCTGCACAACCGAATTCATTGCTTTTGCGAATGCAGCAGAAGACTTTGGCAAGCTCAATACAGCATTGCTTGGCCTGTCTATCGACAGTCACTACTCACACATCGCGTGGATGCGAAACATCGAGGAGAAGTTTGGCGTTCACATACCCTTCCCGATCATTGCCGACCTCTCAATGGAAGTCGCCAAAGCCTACGGCATGATCCAGCCTGGAGCCTCAGACACTTCTGCTGTTCGCGCAACTTTCATTATTGATCCTGAAGGAATTCTGCGGGCGATGGTTTACTACCCAATGACCAACGGGCGTTCAGTTGATGAGTTCCTACGCTTGATCAAAGCCTTGCAAACATCTACCGAACACGGTGTTGCAACTCCAGAAAACTGGCAGCCTGGTGACAAAGTAATCGTGCCACCGCCAGCAACAGCGGATCTGGCTGAAACACGTAAATCAACTGGTTATGAATACGTTGACTGGTACTTCTCTAAGAAAGATGTGCCTGCTTAATACGAAATCTGTGACGGAGTTCAGGCGATCAAATTGCCTGAACATCTCACTCAAAAATCAGAGTTATCTCAGAACAGCCCTTGTAGGCTGTGCGGGCAAATCTCGTAGCACTGAAACTCTTTGGTTAGCGAAGCCACGAGTTAAGCCAATTTCTTGCAGATAGCTGACCAGGTGCTGAGCCAATGCATGCTCGCAGCCAATTACCGGTGCAAGTTTACATCCCGCAGGAGCGCTCCCCATAATTTTGGAGATATCTTCCTGGCCGTGTAGGCCTCCACTGGCAAACAGCGGAACAACGGTTGCATCTTCGGAAAGCGTCAGGACAGCCTTTTCGACGAAAGGTTCCTCGGAGAGGAATACCACGCGAAGTTGCTTGTAACCGTAACGAGCTTCCAGACGCTCTTTGAGTTGAAGCGCGCAAAGCCGTGATTCCGGTCCGACAGTCGAGCCATGAGCAACAATTAGCACTTCCCGGTCGAGTTCCGGCTTTAACAACGTGCTTTTGCTGTTTGGTGCCAGAGTACTTTGAATACTCTGTGAAACCAGATCAGGTAGGAAGGGCAATACACCAAGCGGGGCTAACAGCTTGATATACTGCCCATCTCGGTTCAGATTTTGCCATGCACCTTCTTTCTGTTGTTGCAGGTTTGGGTCCAGCCCCAATCGGCGAGGCAGGACTGTTTTGCAGAAGTAGCCGTTACTTAAGAGGAGAGGAAGCACAAGCACGCGCTCGTGCGGGAGGCTTTCGACTACTTCCTGTAGCGGCGGGGTTCCTTTCATCACCCCACTCACCACATCCAGTTCGGGCAGTAAGGGCGCGAGAGCATTTTTCAGGCGAACGTGGCCTGGTGTATTGTCGGCGCCCTTGCCGCCCAAATCTCCATGAGCAGCAAGAACAAGTGCCAGGTCGCTAGTGGCTTGTACCAGCGGAGAACGTGATCTTGTTCCAGACATTGTACTTTCCAGATGGCTTACTCATTGGAATGCGCTTCACTTCTTCAAGCGTTTTCGCATCATAAATGATGATCATGCCGTCATTTTCCCAGATAGAGAGAATGGCGTGGCTGCCATCACGGTCAAACTCGATATGAGCAGCGGTTTTACCCGGGAGCGGTTTCAGCGTCTTTACGATCTCAAGCGTTTCTTTATCGATCACGTACATCTGGTCCTTGTTTGGACCAAAGAACACGTCCGCCCAAGCGTACTTGGAGTTTTCGTGAGATCGCATGAAGAAGCCCGGACCCGCCGTATCAAGTGTCTTCAATACGGACCAGTTGGACATGTCGATCACAGAAATCTTGCTCTCGCTCAGATGCGGCGTCACCATCACTGGTTTCCCCTGCCACTCCCAGCTGATGCCGGAGCCTAGATGCGGGAAGCCGGGTAGATCGATTTTGGCAATGGTCGCGCCTTCATCCATGTCCACCACGACACCGCTCTTCCCGTCCCGAGACGATCCCATCAGGTGTTTGTAGGACTGGTCGAAGAAGAAATCGTCCATCGGCGCATCAACCTGAATACGGCGCAGAGCGAACAAACCTTCGGAGGTTGGCTTCGCACCATCCTTGCCGTAGTTTTCGGCATCGACATAGGCATCAAACTCAGGCTCTGCCTTTGGATTGGTTGCCACTTCCCAGACTTCAGGCACATCCTTCATGGCAACAACGAAGCTGTCACGTTCTGGTGCCTGATAAACTGCAGAAACACGTGTGGTTTCGCCGCCCAAAGACTCTGCATCAAAGATCTTCTCAACGGTGAGGTCCTCAGCAGACAACATCACCAGAGAATGTGGCAGGTAGTTCGCCAGTGCAATGTGCTTGCCATCGCGGGAGAGCGCGATGTTGCGGGCATTGATGCCGCCGCGCACTTCGCCAACCACTTTCAGCGCCCACATATCGTACTTGGTGATCCAGCCATCACGGGACATGAAGAACACGTAGTGTCCGTCCGGTGTGAACTTAGGGCCGCCATGCAGTGCAAACTGGGTTTTGAAGCGGGTGAGCGGCTCAAACGTATCGCCATCCATGACAGTGGCGTAGTGATCCCCGGTCTCCACAACCACAAACAGGTTCAGCGGATCGGATTCATAGACCGGCTTTTCAACGGGCTTGTAGTCCTCGTTGAACACGCGGGTCGCGTTGATTTCCTTTTCACCCCACACCGGCATCGCGCCCAATGGGGTCTTTACTAGGTTCACCAGATCAGCAACCTGCTGATCGTTGAGCTGATCACCGAAGGCTGGCATCTGGGTGTGAACACGACCATCCTTGATGGTCGACGTCGCAGCACTTACGCGCAGACGCTTCAGGCTTTCCGGAATGAGCGCAGGGCCGATGCCGCCTAAGCGGTCGCCACCATGACACTCTGCACAAAGCTCCTGATAGGTGCCCTTTGTGGCATCAGAGACCGGATAGAGCTCAAGCTTTTTACCGCGTGCTTCCGCAGCGCCTGCCAACATGCAGGTTGCCAGCAAAACTCCGGCGAGTTTAGGCATAAACGTGTTTGGCTTCATGACGAGCTCCCCGGAATGGTGTTGTTTCAACGCGCTGGTGGTTTGCATCCCCAAGGCCGATCTCTTCATCCGTCAGGTAACAGGATGGATCTTCCGCCCAAGGGTCGCCCGTCAGCTGCAGCGCGCGTACGCGCGTGTTGCCATTACAGATGTTGAAGTATTGGCAAGATCCGCAGCGGCCTTTGATCTGGCGCGGGGTCTGCTTCAAACCAGCCATGACCGGATCGGATACATCCTGCCAAATCTCCGAGAACTTGCGTTCTTTCACGTTGCCGATTGTGTAGTGCCACCAGAAGCTGTCCGGATGCACTTTGCCGGTGTTATCGATGTTGCCGATGTTTACACCAGAGGCGTTGCCACCCCAGCGCTCCAGCATATCTTCCAGATACCCAGCTTTTTCCGGCATGTTCTCACGCACCCACTGCAACAGGTAGATGCCATCCGCATCGTTGTTGCCGGTCACGTATTCGTTAGACTTGCCAGCCAGCACATCTTCCCACGCCTTTTCAATCAGGTGGGTCATGGCTTTACGGGTCACGTTCAGGTGCGCATCTTCACCACGGTTTTTGTTGCCGCGGCCTGCATACACAAGGTGAGACAGGTAGATCTTGTCTACTTTCTCGCGGGCGCACAGGTCCAGATAGTCATCCAGCGTATCGGCGTTGTCTTCTGTCAATGTAAAGCGCAGGCCAACCTTCACGTTTTCCTCGCGCAGGTAACGCACAGCCTGCAAGGACAGGTCAAACGCGCCATCCATGCCGCGGAAGTCATCATGCACCTTGCCAATGCCATCCAGTGAGATGCCGACATAGTCGTAACCGATCTCACCAATCTTACGCGCCATATCTTTGTCGATAAGCGTGCCGTTGGTGGACAGGGCGGTATAGAAGCCAAGCTGCTTGGCATGGGCCGACAGCTCCAGCATATCCGGGCGCATCAGCGGCTCACCACCTGAGAAGATGATAACCGGGACGCGGAAGCCCTTCAGGTCATCAATAACCTCATAGGCCTGCTTGGTTGAAAGCTCGCCGGGAAAATCTACATCGCCTGAGGTTGTATAACAGTGCTTGCACTTCAAATTACAACGGCGGATCAAGTTCCAGATAACAACCGGACCAGCAGGTTTACGCGCTGGTGGAAGTGGATACGGATCCGCTAGAGCTTTGAGATAATGGGTCAGACGAAACACGCGGGCTCTCCCCTCTGCGACGAAGTCTAAGTCCTGTTTTTTTCAGGGTTTTTGTCGAAAACAGGACATCATTTCCATTGCATGATGTCCCTATGAGCGCCTCTATTTCCTTGACTAAAGTCAGACACTCTTCGCGAGTCTTTCCATGCACCATGGCAAAGACATTGTACGGCCATGTAGGTAGCCATCTTGGGCGTTGATAGCAGTGGGACACAAAGTCCAGAGAACCCATCATTTGTCCAATGCGTTCAACGTCCTCATCAACGATATTCCAGACGGACATGCCGTTGGCACGCATGCCAAGGGCGCGATGATTTGGCACAGCCGCAATACGACGAATTGCACCGTTTTCTTTCATGGAAGCAACGCGTTCCAGCACCAGTTCTTCACTCACGCCAAGCTGGTGGGCAATCTGCGCATATGGCTCGGAAACAAGCGGCAAACCTTCTTGCAGCGCAGCCACCAGAGCACGGTCAAATTCGGAGAATTCTTCGATACTATGCGTGCTCATACTGGAACCTTAAACTCAATGAAAAACTCGCGTTCTTTCGGGAACAGCCGGACCGGGATTCCGGTCAGCTCTTCAATGCGTTTCCCACAACTCTCAATTTCGTCAGGGGTTTCCGTGGCAAGCACGAACCACATGTTCAGCTCGTGATCACGGGCATAGTTGTGCGCCACCTCTTCCAACGAGTTCACCTGTTCAGTCACCTCGTCATAGCGCTCTTCCGGCACAGCCATAGCGCACAGACAGAAGGCCCCGCCCATTTGAGCAATGTCGAACATTGGCCCGAAACGAGTGAGGATACGCGTCTTAAGCAGCCATTGCAGGCGCTCAAGTAGCAAGTCTTCCGCAATGCCCAGTTCCTCTGCAACCGCTGCATACGGCTTTGAGATAACCGGCAGACCATCCTGCAAACGGTTAATCAACTTGCGGTCCAGATCATCCAGATGCACCTTGGCAGGTTCATTCAGGTGGGCGATATCTGTACTCATGCACTTACTCCAACACTGCGAGACAGACGGGCACCACGCTGCTTGAAGCACTTGGTGGAGAACAGCACGTCGCTGCTCATCACGTGCTGCGTGGCCGTGGTGGAAAGCCGGTTGATGACCTTCAGCGCCTCTTCACGGCTGTTCGCATGAGTCATGGTGTACAAGTTGTACGGCCAAAGCGGCATCTCTCTGTTGCGCTGGTAGCAAAGGCTCACCATCGGGTCAGCAGAGAATATGGCACCAACGTCATCAATATGCTCATCGCGAACATTCCAGACCGTCATCGCATTCGCCTTGTAACCGATGGACCTATGCCGCACGACCACGCCGAACCGACGAATGATGCCAGCATCCTGCAGCACCTTCAGCCGTTCAAGCACGGTGGTTTCCGAGCGCCCCAGCTTCAGCGCAATGCGCAGGAACGGGCGGTCCGAAAGAGGAATGCCATCAGACAGTTTTTCCAGCAGGTTAATGTCACCGGGCTCCAGAACCGACATATCGACCGGCGGGAGTACGGGGGTCTTCTTTTCCAGCCGCTGCTCTGTCAAAGAAAACCCCAGATCCAGGTGGAAAGCCTTTTCCATCCGAAAAGCATGAACCACCAGATTGGTGTTCTGCTCAATACGGGCGAGCGTGGCCTCTAACGTCGCCCGATCCCGTTCAACAACCACGAACCAGATGTTGAGATCATTCTCACGCAGGTAGTTGTGGTTGACCCCCGGTTCATCGTTGATGAGCTGCGCCGCCGTTTCCACAAAGTGTGGAGGCGCTGACACCGCGGCCAGACAACTTGCGCTCACTGTATTTGGAGCCAGTACCGCGCCAATGCGCGAAATGACGCCATTTGCGACCAGCCGTTCGTAACTGCTGATCGCGTCTAAAGCGTCCACCCCGGTTTCCCGGGCTATGAGATTGAATGGCTTAGGAACAAGCGGAAAATTATGCTGCCACTTGTCCACCAATACGAGATCAATATCACTCAGCTGTGCGCTCATATCGCAAACTCCCCAATCGCTCGGGCGGCCAGTGCCGCCCTGGGAAAGCCGGGACCTAAAGCCCCAGCTGGTGTGCACGTGAAGTAAAGAAGATGCCGCTTGGTTTTTCTGCTGGCAGAACCTCTTTCAGGGAGAAATCCGTTGTGTCGTAGACATGAATTTCATTCTTGTCACGAACGGACATCCAGACTTCGTTGCCGCGCGGAGTGAACTCCATATGCAACACGCCCGGTCCTGGCTTCATCGTTTTGATGATCTTGCGTTCCAGAATATCGATCACCTGAATGGTGTCGTTGTGTGGAGGCGCAAAGTTCACCCAGATCTGACGACCATCAGGACGCGCCATGGCAAACACCGGCTGACCATGCACTTTCACGCGATCGACTTCAGTGAAGTCACGCTCATCCATGAACAGCACTTCGTGGCGACCTATGGCAGGCAGCGCATACATGCCGTTGGCTTTCGCCCAGCCTTCCAGATGGGGCATCTTGTAGACTGGAAGAGGCTCTTCGCCTTTGCCGTAGCCATCCATGATGCGCTCGACTTTCAGCGGCTCTTTCCAAAGGTCTACATGGGCCAGACCATCTTCACCAAACAAACCAACGATGTAGTGGCGGCCATCGCCCGTAACCAGTGCATCGTATGGGAAGATGCCGATGTCTTCGAGTTTGGTGATCTCAGGCTTCAGGCTCTTGGAATAGTCCAAAATCCATGTTTGCTCGCCATCCCAAAGGGAGAAAGCAAAGCGACGACCAGGCAGATCCACAAGTCCAATCGTTTTGGACTGGTTACCAACTTCGTCATAAATCGCAGGCACTTCGGAGATCAGCTCCAGAGTTTCCGCGTCAAATACATTCACGCCGCCCGGCTTGTAGTTGGCGACGGCGATCAGCTTGCCATCATCGGAAATGGCGCCGCCGATGGAGTTGCCAGCCTGCATAACGCGGCCAACAAGCTTGCCAGAGAGCATATCCACTTTGGACAGGCCACCATCGCGGCCAAACACATAGGCGTAGCGCTCGTCTCGCGAGTAAACGACAGAGGCGTGCGAGAGATTGCCCAAACCCTCTACCTGAGCCAGCACAGTACGGTCTGTGCTTTCGACAATCAGGGCTGTTCCTGTGGCTCGTTCGATAATCAGACCCAGATCGCCCGTGGCGCGCAGGTCTTCAGAACTGGCTGCAGAAGCAAATAAAAGACCCGCACCTAAGGCTGCGGCAGCAAAAAACGTCTTCACTTGAATGCTCCTGTTTTAAGACCTTCCGCAATGAAGGCCGCTTCAGTTTCGGTGAGGAAGCCGCGCCATGGTGGCATTGCCGTTCCCGGCAATCCGCCAAGGATCACTTCCTGAATGACTTCAGAGTCCATATGTTCCAGATTTTCTGGAAGGATTGGCCCTCCAAGACCGCCCTCAAGTGTCAGACCGTGGCAGGACCCGCAGTCCTGCTGCACGAAATCTGTCAGCTTTTCGCGATCAATGATCTTGATGGCCTCTTCGTCGGCAAGAGCTCCAAGGGGCGCTCCAGTCAGCAACGGAAGCGCCAGCACCCCAGCCTTCAGAAAAGAACGCAGCGGGTTTTGCGCACTCCGCTCTGTCTTAGCCATTGATAACCTCCAGATGAGGTCTATCGCCCCATTTTGCCTCACTGCCGGAGAAGGACGGCAGCTCCAGAGAGTCTTTCAGACCCACAACATCACCAATCATGAACAGTGTCGGCGCTGGTAGTTTAGCTGCCTTGGCCTGCTCACCAATTGTGGTGAGTGTGCCGAACACTTTCTGCTCTTCCGATGTGGTGCCCTTCGAGATCGCAACAGCAGGCATATCTGCAGGCATGCCGTGCTCTACGAGCTTGGTAGAAATCTCGGCGATGGCGGCAAGGCCCATGTAGATCACGAGGGTGGTGTTAGGGTCCGCAAGGCTGGCCCAATCCAGATCGAGGGGTACATCTTTCTGGCAATGCCCGGTTACGTATCTTAGCCCCGTTGCAAGGCCGCGATGCGTGAGTGGCAGGTTTAGGCTTGAGGCACAGCCTTGCGCAGCTGTGATGCCTGGCACGACTTCATAGTCGACGCCGGCAATGACCAGTTCAGCAGCTTCTTCACTGCCGCGGCCAAAAATAAACGGATCCCCACCTTTAAGGCGCACAACACGCTTACCTTCTTTGGCGAGATCAACGAGTAACTGGTTGATTTCTTCCTGAGGAATAGGATGGCTCTTCGGCTTCTTCCCGACAGGATAAAGAGCTGTCTTAGGCGGAACCAGATCCATAATTTCCTGAGAGACCAGACGATCGTAAACAACGACTTCAGCGTCCTGAATGCGCTTCAGAGCTTTCACTGTCAGGAGATCCGGATCACCCGGTCCTGCGCCAATCAGACTGACCTTACCAATGCCTCTCATAACTCATTCCTCAAATCGAAACTGGCGAAAATAGAGGGACAATCCGCGCCCCTCTGGTGATCTGGAGTGTTGCCGAACCGATGTCTTTTAAGGTGTTAGAGACATAGAACTTGCCCCAAGGAGCAATCAGGGGTTCGTCTTTGATGGCACTTTCACAATTGAGAGTGTTGTCATCAAATGCTGCTGGCTTCTTACGAGCGCTTACAGCCACGGCGCTGACTGCGCATTCCTGCGCGATACTGGCCAAAAAACGGAGAATTGATTTAAACGACACCATAAACTCCAATAGAAACGAACCTTACCCGGCATCGTTATGTAAGCTTGCCCTCGAGCTTCTTACATTGACCATCGTCAAGTTATTGTGAGCGCCTCATGAAAGGCTATTATTCGCATATATTTCAATGGGTTGATGTGTGTAGAAATTTCACTGAAATGCAACCGCATGTGGTGATATCCCAGCTAAATTGACATAGGTCACGCAAAGGCAAAAAATACGTAGACTTCCCACAATAAATAATCGTTCTAAATTGGAGAAAGAGATTCCGTTTCAGGCATTTACTTCCCGGCAACGGCAAGTTGGCACCCGTCCAGAGCTGCACGGAGTGCGCGTTTAGGGAATAAACGTAAGGTCAGATTGGAACCGACCTTTTTACCTAACGGAACCTTAACCCCGTTGCCAAGCAACGTTTCCACCACTCCCCCATCCTCAGTAGGTTGAAATCAAAACCAACAAGCACTTGAGTGCTGCCGACGTGAGGAACCGCTACATGAGTGAGGCGAAGCCCTTTTCCTTCCTGAGCCCTATCAAAAACCCGCCAGCTTACGTAATGGATCCTGAAAAGAAGCATCTGGAAGTTACTCTGGATGTTGAATACGACACCAACAATGTTTTCAGCTTTGAAAAGCCTCACAACGTCCCAACCTACACCCGAGTGTTCACAAGCGATCTTACCAAAGAGGTTGGAAACACTCTGACTGGCCCAACCATTGAGGTCAGGCCGGGTTCAAAGCTGCAGATCCACACACACAACAAGTTGCCGGAGCAGGACCAGACCGAGCCGGATGACATCAACTTCCCTTACGGGTTCAACAACTACAACATCCATACACACGGCCTGCACGTGACGCCAGAGTCGCCCGGAGATAACGTCTGCATGACCATTCGCCCCGGCGAAGCCTATGACTACGAGTACGACATTCCAGCGGATCACCCTCCGGGGGTCTACTGGTATCACCCGCACAAGCACGGGTCCGTGGCCTTGCAGGTTGGCAGCGGCATGGCTGGTATGATTATCGTGCGTGGCGCGTTTGATGATCAGCTCAAAGAGATGGGTGTGAAGGAATACTGCATGGTGTTCCAGAACATTGCCGTCAACGCTGAGGGCAAGGTGGAGGACCAGAAGCAGGTCGCCAAGTTCCCCAACAGTGAATACAACATCACGGTCAACAGCCAGTATTGCCCGATCATCAAGGTAAAGCCGGGAGAGCTGATCAATCTGCGCCTGTTGAACGCGACCACACGCTCGTCGATCAACTTCGAGTGCCCGTTCTTCGGGCAGATGTTTATCTACGGGTATGACGGCAACCCCACTGACAACTACCGCAGACAGGGGGGCATCAGCCTTGCCCCTGCGAACCGCGCGTCTATCCTGCTGAAAATCAGCGAGGCGGCCACGCCCGGAGCTTTCTATTACGTGCAAAATGACTCGGTCGAATACCAGTTTATTCCGCATTACAAGTACCACAACAACCCGCCACTCTTTGCCATTGAGGTGGAGCGCGGCGAAGAGATCGGCGCAGCGATCTACATGCCGAGCGAAACAGCTGAGCGCACCACTCCACCGCCTTTCCCTGAAAGCCTACGTGGTGGACTGCTGGAACCAATTGGCCCAGAAGAAGTAACGAACAAACGCACGCTGACCTTCCAGGCGAATACGTTGGACAATCCCGACAAGTACTACCGCGGGGTGAACGTCACCATCGACCACGGCCAGTTTGGCGGCTGTGAGGTGGTCAATCATTGGGTTGAACTGGACGCCGTGGAAGAATGGACGCTAGAGAATGAAAGCGAGTTTCCGCATCCCATCCATATCCATGTGAACCCCATGTATGTCTTTGAGATTCAGGGCGAAGACCCCTTGGATTACACGCTGGAGCTTCCATTCTGGGCAGACACCATTCAGGTTCCGCCTCATGGACATGTGAAATTTCGCATGCGGTTCAAGGACTTCGTCGGCAAGTATCCTTTGCACTGCCACCTGCTCTACCATGAAGATGGCGGCATGATGCAGCACGTAAAAGTCGTCAGAGATCTGAAAGAAAAAGACGACTGGAACAACAACCAATAACGGATTGAGACAACATCGGGTTCACATGACTGAGGTACACGGCATCAGCCCTGACAACGAGCGGAAGCCAAAACGAATGCGCAGCTTTTCTCTGAGCCATTTTCTGCTTACCAATCCTATTGGTTATGGAGTGATGCTCGTGCTTCAGCTGGCTGTGGTAGCGATGATCACGCGGCCCGACACCCTTCATGTATTTGAAGTTGCTTTCGTTCTCGCCATATTCTTTGCAGGCATGGTCAGTCTGCAAAACGCAGGTATGCCCAGCTACCTCTTCACGTATTTCTGGAGCGGGTTTGTTTATGGCGGGTTCGGTATGATTTTGGGCCACCAGATCGACCTGTCCATTGATCAGAACCTGGCAATGCAACAGATGAACAGCCTGACACTGGCTGCTGTTTATCTGAACTGGATGACCCTCATCATGGTGGGCGCTTGTATTGTAACCTGCTTTTTCGCGGATCACTGCAAAGGGCATCCGGCTTCCAAAAGCGCAAAAACCTTCATACACGTCTTCGCAATTTCCATGATGATGTTTGGCGTTTACGTAGGCCATGCACTCAACCTGATACTGCACCGGAACACGTTTGACCGGTTCTATCTACAAGTCCTTGCCATGAGCATCTTCTTCACCATCGGCTATTACTGCGCTCTCAAGTGTCATGACTTGCTTCGCGACAGAAAGAAGGCCTGAGTGGCCCTCTTTCCTTTTGCTTACCCAACCTTCTGCGGTGCTGAATACCGCTTCTCCAGCTGTGCCTGTATCATCTCAAAGACGAAACTAACCGCCCAATAGATCAAAGCCGCACTGATCAACATTTCAAAGTGTTTGAACTCGGAGCGCCCAAGCGTCCGTGCCAGATACATGAGTTCCATAATGCCCATGGCAGACACCAGCGAGCTGTCCTTGAGCATAGAGATGAAGTTGTTGCCCGTTGGCGGAATGATGATGCGGATTGCCTGGGGCAAAACCACCTTCCACATAACTTGCCAAGGCTGCAAGCCCAGAGCGGCGGCGGCTTCTGACTGTTGCCGTGGAACCGCCTGTATGCCCCCTCGGAAAATCTCCGTCATATAGGCCCCGTAACTGAGCGACAAAGCCAGAATACCTGACGGGATTGCATCCAGTGTGATTCCAAGTTGCGGCAAACCCAGATAAATCAGATAAACCTGCAACAACAACGGCGTACCGCGAAAAAACGAGACGTAGAACGTTGAAGCCGCATAGGCTGGACCTGAGTTGGACAGACGGGCAAGTGCGCCAACAAATGCCAGTAAGCTGGCGCAAATGATGGACGCAAACGAGACAAAGAGCGTGTAGAACAGCCCCTTGTAAAGCAGGATCGGCAACCGCTCGATAATGAACGGAAACGACAGATCAAACGAGTAGAAGAACCCCAGAAACAGCGCCAGAAGCTGCGCCCAATAGATCGGCACTTGCACCTTCATTGGCAGTTTGGAGACGAACACAACGTCTGCTGTGATCATGGCAGAAATCGCGAATGCGGCCAGCACGGAAGCAGTATCAGGGGCCACATCAAGGTTCAGAAGGGTCGTCAGGTATTGGCCAACGCTGCTCAGGTCAAATGCCATGAGCAAGGCTGCCAGTACCGCGAAGAAAGCCAGGCGCCGGGAGGGCGCATGACTAAACAGGTTTACGAGCAATGTCATAGGACCAGCCGCACTAGTGCGTCGTGGTTACAAGGTCAGCCCCAAACCATTTCTTGGAAAGCTCAACCAATGTGCCGTCAGCCCGCATTTCCTCAATGATTTCGCCAACCTTTTTGGAAAAATCAGGATCATCACGAGACGTCACAACCGCCAGAGGCTCAAAGAACACCGCCTCTCCCAGAATACGGATCGGATAGTTCGCCTTGATTGCTTCCAGAATGGTTGGGACCGACGTGATGCCAGCATCCAAACGCTTGCCATCTCCCAAACGCAGATCATCCAGTACGTTGCTATCAGCCTCATAGGTGCGGACTTCACCCGGTGTCACCGCAAACTCAAAGGCAGGCGAGTAAGCCGGGTCCAACTTCAACTCGTGCTGAAGATAGTACTCGAAGGTTGAACCAGTGCTGGCCCCGATGCGCTTGCCATTCAGCTCCGAAATCGTCTCATAAGACGCGTCTTTATGTACGTAAAACGCAGCCGGTGTGTAATAGTAAACCGCTGGAAAATCGAGCACTTTCGCACGAGCGGGTGTAGGCGTCATAGAGCCAATGGACATCTCCCAGCGTCCGCCCCACTTGCCGGATGTAATGGCCTCCCAAGCCGGGTTCAGAAACTCTGCCTTTGCGCCCATACGTTTGGCAACTTCCTTTGAAACATCAATGTCATAACCTTCAAACACACCATTAGCATTCAGGAATGAAGCTGGCGGATATCCGGAGTTGGTCGCGACACGGATCACCTTGCTCTCCATGACGCGGTCCATCACTTCGCCGGAAAGTGCGGGTTGAGATAAGGCCAGCAAAGACACGCTGACAACCGAGCCAATACTCGCGATTGATTTAATAATATTCATTTACCCCTCCAAATAATAATATTATCCGGGTGATCCTAGGCAACAGAACCAAGGTAAACAAGAGATTCTCATTTATTCATATATGAATACATTTCAGTTTCACTGAGTGAAATCTATAGGACTAATCTATTTATTCTTCTGATTGCCCATTTATTAGATAGTATGTGCGATGACTCATAATAGTCATCGCACATACATCTTCATCTATTGGTATTGAACCGTGCTGCCTTCTGCGATGACATCAAGACCTGCTTCATGCCTCTCCATCGCCTGCACCAATTTCCAGATCGGTTCAAGGAACAGCCCAAACGTGGAGTGATGAATGGGCAGGACACGTTTCGGCTTCAGGCGATCCACCATGTCCACCACATCTGCGGCATCCATGCTGATCTTCCCAAGAGCGCCCGTCACACCCACCCCGCCAACATGCGGCACAAGAACATCAATGGCACCAAAGGCTTGGACTTTGGCCATCACATCATCTACCGGGAGGGTGTCACCGGTCCAGTACATGGTCCTGCGATAATCACCGGCCACAAACTCAAAGAAGTATCCATTACCCGGCCCCAGGATCTTCAGGATCTCCGCATTCTCAGAATGCTCAGCGGGAACTGCCGTGATGGTGATCTGACCAGACTTAGTCGGGAACACCATTTGCTCGCCCCATGGCAGAGCGGTGATATTGGAAAAGCCCTTTTTTACAAACACTTGTTTGTCATGCTCTGTCGTGATCATCGCCATGTCAGAAGCGATTTTCGCCTCTGCTGCTGCATCAAAATGGTCTGGATGGGAATGACTGATCAGTGTTGCGGTTATCGCTCTAAGATCAAACTCGGGTAACACCCCAAATCTTGGCTGCGGTTTGATATTGGGTCCCTTTACAAGGTCAAACATCTCATTCGGGTTCGGCATCACAATCGCCTGCTTCCCAACACCAAAGGCTGGATCCGTGAGGAGCGTCACTCCATCAAAGCTGATGAGCATTGTGGCGCCGCCAAGCCACTGTATCTGCAGTATTTCCTCTGGTGAACCATTCGCTTTTGCATGTGCCAGTGCAGGCAAACCAACAGCAGAAACCAGTGCTGTTGTTCCACTCAAACCAAGAAATTTCCGTCTGTCCATCTTATCACCTATCTCTATATGGAGCATAGGGCTAGCAAACTCTGAGTGGCTGGAGTATTCAGATAATACTGTCATCATTAAACGATATAATTGCATAATGACGAACATCATCCAGTTGCAAACCTTCGTTGACGTCGCTCGCCTGAACTCCTTCACTGAGGCCGCAGAGCATCTGAGTATTCCCCGTTCAACGGTCACAGCTCGCGTGCAAGCGTTGGAGGAACGGCTCGGCGTGCAATTGCTTCACCGCACCACACGGCGGGTTTCTTTGACGCTGGAGGGTGAACGATTTTTGCAGCAGTGCGAGCCAGCTTTGGAAGCGCTTCTACAAGCTGAAAGCGACCTGCTAGAAAAAGACGAACTCTCTGGAAACATTCGCCTTTCCGTCCCAACAGATTATCCGGTAGAAACGTTAGAAGCGCTGCTGAACAGCTTTGGCAAGCTGCATCCCAAGGTCTCGTTTTACGTTGATATGAGCGACAGTCCGGTGGATCTCGTGGCAGATCACTTCGATCTCGCCATCCGCGCGCGGCATCCGGGAGACGAAACCCTGATCGCGCGGCGCTACACTTATGACCCTGTTGGACTGTTCTCCCGCAAACCGCACAAGCTCATCACAGAAGACAACATTGCCTCCTTTGCTCTCCGAGATCCGGGAGGCTTTCTAGCTAAGTTCTCGGTGGGTACAACATCGGCTCACACAATCGAGACCACTAACTTCAGTTTGACCAAACAACTCGCATTATCAACGGATTGCGTTGCTGTGCTGCCAATTTCACTTTGTGAGCATGAGGTAGAACAAGGCCGGTTACACCACCTAAAAACCACACTGCAGATCCCTGAGGTGCCGCTTTACATTGTAACCCCAGCCCGAAAGCACAGACCGAAACGCACACGGGCTTTTATCCAACACATCATAGAGTGCGCAAAAGCCCACCGGTAAGACCAAATGGCTTATGGGCGCAGGCTGAGCAATTCGTTAGTATCCCTGCAGATTTTAGTGACTGATTGCATGGGACGAGAGAGTATGGCGCAGGATACCCTTTTAAAAGAACAGCTTGGTGGTGTTTTGAGAATAACGCTCAACCGCCCAGACAAACTCAATGCCCTCTCACCAGAGATGCGTCAGGACTTGCTCTCCGCGTTGAAAGAAGCCCACACCAGCTCAGAGGTGCGCACGGTTATCCTCACCGGTTCAGGCCGCGCCTTTTGCACCGGGCAGGACCTCAACGACATCCTGCCCGACAGCACTGGCGAAAAGCCGGATTTGGGCGATGTTCTAACACAACATTACAGCCCGATTATTCACGCAATCCGACAGATGGAAAAGCCGGTTTTGTGCGCTGTGAACGGCGTTGCCACGGGTGCCGGAGCTGGTCTCGCCTTTGCCTGCGATATGGTGTTTGCCGCCAAGAGTGCTAAATTCATACACGCTTTCAGCAAGTTAGGTCTTGTCCCTGGTGCTGGTGCGTCCTTCCACTTGCCGAGGATGGTGGGCGAGGTGCGTGCCAAGGGGTTGATGCTGACTGGTATGCCGCTGACTGCGGACCGCGCAGCAGATTGGGGCCTGATCTGGGGAGCCATTGAAGACGACCAACTTCAGGGTGAGGTACTAGATGTTGCAACTAATCTTGCAAAAGGCCCAACATCGGCGTATGCCATGACCAAACATCTCATTCATGCATCAGCTGATAGCACGTTGGAAGACCAGCTTGTGCGGGAAGCGGAGATGCAGCGTCGGGCTGGAAATTCGGAAAACCATGCCGAGGGCCTAAACGCGTTTCTTGAAAAACGCTCACCTGTTTTCAAATAGCGCCCGTATTCTTCTCGTGTGGTTGCGGCGCCTCCCAAAATCATAATTGAGGATATATATGGGCATTATTGCACTCGATCACGTCCAGATGACCATGCCAGCAGGGCAGGAAGACGCGGCCCGCGCTTTCTTCATCGGCCTGCTCGGTTTTACCGAAGTCGAAAAACCTGCGTCTTTACAAGGACGTGGCGGCGCCTGGTTCACTGCAGGCAGCGTTAACCTGCATGTTGGCGTGGAAGATCCGTTCACCCCAAACAAGAAAGCCCATCCCGCCTTTTTGTTTGATAGCCTTCAGGAAACGGTTGATCGTCTGGCCGCAGCAGGCGCTGTGTTGAAGGACGACAAGCCATTGCCGGGCTATATCCGCAAGTTCACCGAAGACCCGTTTGGCAACCGCATCGAGTTGATGCAGAAGACGGCATGACTGCTGGCGCTGCACGCCAGACTAGAATTCATATTTCTGCTTTAGACATTGATAAATAAACAGAAAATCTTCGAGTTTTCGAAAACCTCACGATATCCTGTGTGTGTTAGAGGGTGAGTTAATCAAGCAAGCTCACCTCGGCACAGGAGCCTCGGCAGATGACCATTCTCGGTTTGCAACACATCAACCTTCCCATCGCGCCTGACGGGGATAAGCTCGCCCGCGAATTTTACGTGGACCTGTTGGGCTTTGAAGAAATTGAGCGGCCTGAGATAGCGCGGCACCAACAAGGTGGTTGGTTTTCAGTAGGTTCTGTCAATCTGCACCTGAGCGTGCAAGACCCGTTTGTGGCCAACAAGGTGGGGCATCCGGCCTTTGTAGTGGATGATATCATGAAACTCACAGAGCACCTGCGGGATGCGGGCTATGAGGTTTCAGAGGACCCGACCTTCATTGGTTTCCTGAGAAGAACCACCCATGACCCCTTCGGCAACCGCGTTGAACTGATGCAACCCGAGGACATGGTGCAGCACAAACTATAGCTTCTTCAGCTCCTGCAACAACGCGTTGGTGAGGCCGAGCAACTTGCCCTCCGGCAGAATATCTTCGTGGTTCCACGTCACCGCAACCTGCCAATGCACTCCGTTCAACCCTTTGAGATCATAGGTAAAATTAAGAACACCGATCTCGCTTCCAGCTTTGAAAGCAATGCGTTGCCAGTCGGTCTTTTCCGCCAGGCCAGGGTTGAACTGCATCGCCTTGTCATCTGCTATTTCGCCGATCACATCGCAGAGTTCTTCCGCGCTTGCATACCATTCCACTCCGCTGAGATATGGGTCGGCTACATCCTCAATCGCGGGCAGTGAACGTTCCTCGATTTTCTCCAGAATTTTCCGGCGCTTAGCAACACCCGCCTGACCATATCTCTCGGCAAGATCACGATCCGCCTTGAGTTGATAAAACTGACGAGATGTCAGGAACGGCGTCCGTTCTTCCCGCGTTTCCAGTGGCTTAGTGCCGATAAGGTTGAGAACAACATCAGCAGCGGAGTTATCAGAGGCCGCCATCATGTGCTGTGCAACCACCTGCAGGGTCACCAATCCGCCGCTCATTTTGGCGTAAAGACTGCTAACCGGATGGGATTCCAAGTCTTTTTCCAGCCGAACTTTCTGGTTCCACTTCAAGTCACCGCTTTTCACGCGGCGCACCAGTTCCTGCATCACAAACAGCTTGTAAGCTGGGCCAATCGCCAAGGGCTGATCTGCATTTTTGCTGAAAAATTCTACGCCATCTTTGCGAATGAGAAAGCTGGACGATCCAGCAATCTCTTGCATCAGAGATAGGCACTCATCAAGGTTTTCAACCTGATACAGTGCAGGCTTAATGAATAAGCCTTTGATTTTGCCAGATTTTTCCCGCTCCAGTAGGACGACGATCTTAAAGTGCGTTGTTTTGACGAGAAATGCGTTGTTTTGCGTTTCTTTGCTGATTTCTTGCGCTGCTCCGTAAGCGGCAAGTGCATCCTCCAAAGACCGTTTCAGCCCCTGTTCTCCAACCAGAGAAAGGAAGCCGGTCGAGAACATGGAAAGGTCATCGCCGTTGCCATTCCAGAGTAGAAACAGCAGGTCCATATCAGACGTGTTGCGCAGCGCAATCATCTCCGGCGTGATCCGCTTGGCAGGGGAGAGGTTCTCCAGCGCATCCTTTAGGCTCAGGATTGGATCAAGAAACATCTCTTTCAGGGTGCGCATTTCAAATCGCCTCAGGTCAACCAGCTGGAATCGTCTCTCTTCTCTTAAAGTGAGCCTGTGAGATTGGCAAAGCCTGTCTTCCCTCTTCTGCAATAAGCCACAGTTGGGCGAAGTGAGAGGTTGATGCTTAGCCACCTCAGAACAATTCATACCTCGGTCTATAACCAACCAGATCTGCCGGAATAAACCGGGTGCGGAAGCTGTTAGGTTTGGCCCGCATGCCCTTTCGAAGATTCCCGAGCACTCTATGAGGTTGGTATTGTGGAGATCAGTGTCGTTCTTCCGGTTCACAATTGCGGCAAATATCTGCTGCCTGCATTGCAGAGCATAAAGTACCAGAGCTTCCCTCATTTCGAAGTGCTCATGATCAACGATCACTCTTCTGATGGATCGGAAGATGTGTGTGCAGACATCGCCTCTGTTGATGACCGGTTCAAGCTGTTGCATTCCCCCCATTTCGGCATGGCTGGCGCCCTCAACTTTGGCATCTCACAGGCCAGCGGTGTTTACATCGCCCGTATGGATGGCGACGATCTGTGCAGACCAGAGCGGTTTGCCAAGCAGATTGAATTCCTTAAAGAAAACCCGGACATTTCGTTTCTCGGCACATTCGCAGATCATATCAACGATCATGACAGGGTCATGGGGGCCTTTGAGTTCCCAGAGGATGATTTCGAGATTAAAGCGCAATTGGATCGCGGCCTGAACACCTTCGTTCACCCCTCCATGATGATGCGACGCCGCGCACTTGTAGACCTTGGAGGCTATCGCGAGATCTTCACGATCTGTCAGGATTATGACCTCTGGTTACGGGCGCAGGACAGGTACTCTTTCGCCAACTTACCAGAGAGGCTTGTTGCCTATCGCGGGTTTCCGGATAAACGTGATCTGACCAACAGGTTCTGGAAGCATTTTTACATCACCCGCCTTGCAGAAATCAGCGTGCAGCAACGCCGCGCCGGGCACCTCGATCCGGTGGACCAGATGGCAGATGAGTTTGATCTGGAAGCCGTTGATGAGCGGTTGGTGCGCGAGCGCCTCATCTCCGCACGACAGGATTATTACTGCAACAAAAAGGCCTTTGTAGATCGCAAATCATTGAACTCAATGGATATCGATCAGGTCAAAGCCTTCCTGCTCAACAATAAGGAAAAGTTCAATAAAAAAGCCCTGGGCCAGGCCTTCGGGCTTCTGTTTGATCAGGCCATGCGGATTGAAGACACTGAAAGCGCAGAGGTTCTTTACAAACTCCAGCGCGAAATCTCAAAGAGCAGGCACCTCAAGTCCCTGCTCTCCAAACCCAACAAATTCGTCAAATATGCATTGAGGAAGCGGTTGGAGGAGGAGGCATAATCTCGCTACACATCTTCGTTTCACAAGCCTGCATTTTTGAAAGGTTACTTGCCTATTGCCCAAGCCTTCCGAGTAACGGTAAGGCTCAAGCCACGCAAACTCTTTTCAGCTGCAGTTACTACTCAATAGCTACTTCTTTCCCTTTTTCGCCCCTGAGCTATCTTTGCTCTTTCTGCTAAACGCAGCCTTTAGCCTTTCACGCTTGGATTTTTGAGCTTTCGGGAACTCCTCCTGCATCTTGAGTGCTGCCGCTTGCATCTGAGGAACCGTCGCACGGGCCTCCACTAACTTGCCTTCCCTGATTTGCTTACCCAGCAAAGCGACAAGTGCTTTAAAGTTATCTCTGTTGGCTCGATACTGGTTACGTTGCTCTACTGTCTTCAGTTCTTTTTCTCTGGCATTTAAAGCAACAAGCGTCTCACATGCTTTGTAAGCTGTATTGTCTAACTCGTAGATTTCATCCTTCAACGCCTTTTCGCGCTTCTGCTCTTCAGTAAGGTCTTCATCTGAGTTCGCGCGCAGCTGTTCTTCAGCAACTCTCTCTACCTCGGCAGCTGCTTGCCGCTGCTGCATAGCAGCCAAATCATCTTCAAAAGTTCCTTTTTTCTTCTTCCCCAGAGCGGCCTTCATCTTCTCGCTTCTGGATTTCGGGAACTCATCTTCCATCTTCTGAACGGCTGCCTGCAGCTCTGGAATGATATCGCGGATAGGCTTGATATCTTGACGACCGATATGTTTGTCGACCAGTGCCATAAGCTTTTTCACTTCAGCGCTATTCGAAACAAAGGCATTACGTTGAGGCCGGGTTTTAAGGTTTTCATCTTTGGCATTCAAATCAGCAAGTGATTGGCTCGCCATATCGACAATATGCTCAAACCCTTCAATTTCTTTCCGAGTCACTGCGGCTTGCTTGAGACACTCATCAAGGCTGTCGAAGTAAACCTCAATCTTTTCCAGTTCAGCTTCGCCCTTGGGATCATCATCCTCATAATAGAAACCTGAGGCAGTCAGCAAGCACTCTCGCAGATTAGCGATGGTGCCTTTATAGAAATCCTTTTCACCCAGATCCTGGAATAAACCTGTATTGTCTTCATATTTGGTTATGCGAGGATTATAGGCTTTGATGCGTTCCAGAAGGTCTGACTTTGGGTTAAGTTCACCCTCAATTGCGTCAGCGCCTTTCAGCTGCTCCATCTGCTCTCTGGCTGCCTGGAAAAGGTTGTCCATAACATCCAGATCCTGATCAATGGCGCGCAAGGCGACTTCGACGACCTTCTTGTCCATATTGGCAAGCGCGATGAGGCCCACCTTGAAGGTGTCACACTGTTCTTGAGCATCCGCATAGGTATCAGCGAAGTCCGCATAGTGGCCTTCGACCTCAGGATTCTCTCGGGCCCACTTATCAAGCTGTTTCAATTGGCTAAATTTACGGCGCACAACCTGCAATAACTCGTGTCTGCGGCCTGAGGCATCCGTTTGCGCACCGCCCTCACCAGCATCCGGCATGCCAAGTAACGTCCTCATTTTACCAAGCGCAACTTCAACGCCTGCCAACATATCGTCGGCAGCCTTTTTATCGCAGTTGGACAGAACAACCTGATCCTGTGTGAGCAGCGTAAAGGCTTCGTTGTTTGCCTTGTAAAATTCTGCAAACTCATTTGGCTTTTTCTTCAACTCACCTTTTCGGGCCGCGAGCGTGGCAAACGCGCTCTTTACGTTCTTTATGCGGAATCTTACGTCCGCCCCAATACTCTGTATTTCAGCTGCTGCAGCAGCAAACGCTTCCTGCATATCAGCAATTTGACTATTGAAAGCGTTCAACGCACCCACACTCACGGCCATGCTATTGTCAGCCATAGCCACATTGAGCGCTTCAAGTGCTTTTGAAGCGCGCGCGCGGACCTTATCGAAGGTTCCCAGCTCAACGCTCCAAGCCACAATCTCTGGCCGGCGCTTCACCAAGTCCTGCAGTTTCGCATTAGCTTCCTTCGCTTTGACATTAATGCCAGAAATATCATTATTTCGAACTTCCTGAGCTTTAGCAAAGAGCTGCTGCATCTGCACCAATGCAAACTTGGCAGAGGAAACATATTGCTGAAGTTGCTCGCAATGCGCTTCTTTATCCTCTCTATTCTCCTGAGAACAAGCCATTCCATCTTCTTGGTATGACAGAGCACCCTGATAGACTGTCTCAAACTCCGCTCCATTGACGTCCTGACATATCGGACGCCAATTGGCATTACTTGTATTGATGGCTGTTTTCAGGCTATTCAGATCTTCCCTCAACCGGGCCAGACGTTGCTCCAGAACATCGCCAGCGCTTTCCTTCTCAGCCGAAATGATTTCCGCTGTTTCAGCGTCGTTATGTCCTTGAGCGGTCAGGGCAACTTTCTTCATGCGCATATGCATGGTTCGCCCTGTTTCGATCAGGCTATCAAGCTTTGGCAGCGCTTTTTTAACGTCTGAATCAAGCCAAAGACCCTGATAAATATCCTGAGCTCCATCAAGGGCAGATTTCGAAAGCTCAAAAGCCTCCTCAAACTCGGTCGAATGTTTCTTGGACCAACCAGTCTGGTCTTGTTTATGATCTTCCTGAAGTTTCTGATGTATATTGAAAATTGCATCGCCGCGCTCGTTGAGCGCCACCTCTTCTGCAAAGACATCACCAAGAGCTTCGACATCCTCAAAGGCATGCGCCCCTTTTGAAACCAGACCGAACTCCACCTCATCAGCAGTGGCTTTCTTCGCAGTCTTGGCATTCTTCGGCGCCTCGAAGCACTTGGGCATGTTGCCGATAGCAGTTTTCATCTGTTCGATGGCTGTCTTAGCGTCAGAAATACGATTTTCGGAGAGCAGAAGCTTGGCGTCCTGCCCCAGAGTCTCCACCATGGTCTGGTAGCTCAAAAGATCAGAAAGCGGCTCTTCATAAGAGATCTGTTTACGCTGTTTGTAATAGGTACCAGCTTCCTTGAGCAGAGCGGTGACTTCCTGCACGTAGCCGTCCAGCTTGAGAGCCGTTGAAACACCACGATCAAGTGCCTCGCTCATGCCCTTCATGCTGAGCTTTGCATTATCAAGGAAATCATTTGCCACATCGATGTCTTCCCCTTCAGCAGCACGTTCCGCTTCATTCAGGTAATCATCGGTTTTCTGCTCAAAATTATCGAAGATTTTGCGCTGTTCCTTATCGATGATCAGATGAGCCTTTTCCGTAAGACTTCCGAATTCTACATAGGACTGCGCTACTGCATTCTGAATGCCTTCCGCGGTATCAAGCGATACCTCAAGCGCCTCGGGCACTTCATCTCCATAGGAGGAAACAGTATCGGCCTCAGAAGGATCAATACTGCAAATTTTGAGCATAGCATTCGCCCATGCATCAACCTGACTGGACTGTTTTGGAGTACCAGCAGTTTCATTTGAACCGGAAGGGATATCGGAACCAGCCATAACGGACCTCTTGGCGCACTAAAATAAGTTAATGCGGGATATCACTTACGCCATGAGATTATGTTTCACTATTCCCCCTCTATCGAGCGAATATTTAATAAAAAGAAATCGTGCAATGAAATTGCTTTAAACACTCATCACTAAAATACGAGACAAACGAACAAATAAGAGAAGCCGCTAACGATCTTTAACCGCCTCAAGGGGTGCATTCTGTAACGTTAGAAGTCAGAAAGGTGACACGTTCACGCCACCATTGTTTAGCCTAACCACCAAACTTAAGAGCGTTCACCGCTGTAAGTACGTTCTCAGGGATCCCAACGCCCGGATTACTGGCGAAAAGTTGCACGGATGGAGCCGTTCCAATTCCATTTTGCGCATCGTAGAGAATTACGAACTTCTTGACGAACTTGTCGACCTCTGCAGGATTCTTAAATTTCTTAACATCGAATTTTTCATTAATGACCGCGGCTTGATTGTCGATATTTGTTCCGACCATTTCCTGGGGCATACCAAGAACAGTTCTTACAACTTGATAAAGAGCTGGTGAGCCGAGAATCTCATAGGCATCCGTGATATCTTTTGCCGTTCTTTGAAAGTTGAGTGCAAGTCTTACGCCTTCGTTCTGCTCACCTTCATCTTCTTCAAAGTTAACTTGGATATATTTTTCTATAATATTTTTAGTACTCTCAACGCGCTGCGCTTCCAGCCCATCTTTAAATTTCTCAACCGCATCTTTAAGTTCAGCAGGCTTTTTCAACTCATCCAGATCAAGATTTTCATCAAACCATTCAACTCGCTCTTCTTTTGGTCCATTGATGATTTCCTCAGGAATGTCGTAAGCTATTGTAACTACTTTATAAAGGGCTGGATCCGCCAGAAGCTGAATCGTCAAACCAACATTTCTCTGCATCTTTTGCAGATAGTAATCGGCAAGTCGGTCAACATCCTCAACTTTTTCACCTGGGACATTTGTATATCGGACAACTTTCTCATCCAGAGCTTCATTCTTACTCGACCAATCGAACGTACCTTCAATGGTTCCGTCTTTATTAAAGGGGAATGCTTCAGCCAGTTCCTTAAATCGACCATCGCTTAGCGTGTTCGCTAGCGCTTTTTCGTCTGACGTACCTTCAGTCAGAACTTTTCGGACCATGCCCTTCGCGTAGGCCATGTCTTCAAGGCCCATCGTTTTCATCATGAAATTATACAAGCGATAATCGTTTAGAAGATCGTCAACGGTCTCTACGTTCTTAAAATTTTCTTCGTAGTACTGAATCTCGCGTGCAATTTCTGGATCTTTTGCTGTTCGATCTTTTGCAGCAGGCAAGTCGCGATTAAGCACTGAAAATCGAAGATGAGTATCCATTGAATTGAACCCGATTACATAAAAACAGTTTGGGGTAGTCTGACTCGGTTGTCTTGTCTGAACCTGATGAACTTTGGTGCTGATCTTTTCTACGGACTGGTTTATTTAAACCATTGTAATGATTGCACTTCAGGCAGAAAAATCGAGCCATGCAGAGTTTGGTCCTGCCCAGTATCCAGCCTTAAGATTGGTTTTCTTGAGCTTCTCGTGATGTTGCAATGATTATTGGAGAATCGCCTCACGTAACCTCGTACCCCTTCTCCCACAAAAAAGACCTCCACCATCTTTGGCGAGGGTTGTCGGAGTTTTTCTGCCCGAGATGTGCCTCATACCGGGTTGGTGGGGCGTTTGGCTTTGGCTGTTTGTTGTTATCAGGCGCCGCTGGGGGCAGTGCCTGATGTTTTTGTTGGCGAATTCTTTTTACGAGAACCCTAGGTATTCTCCGGGGTTCGGCTAGCTCATTTTTTCTATACGCGCGGGGAGAGCCTGACGGGCGATGCTGCCGACGACGGGGTCGGCGAGCAGGGCCGGGCGTTTGCTGGTTGGGTCGGTGTAGCCCAGATCATTGCTGTTGGTGCCGAGGCCCCGCTCAGAATGTCCTTCCAAAATGACCTTTCCGATCTTGTGGGTGCGTGCGCCCAGTTCGCGGTGCCCGTAGCCGTGCTCAATGCCGATGGCACCCCGTGCGATGCCCTGGCGAACCAAGGCCTGCCCGCTGATACGGTTGCTTGGGGAGATGACGGTGATCCAGTCTCCGGTTTTGATGGAAAGCTGGTCCGCATCCACCGTGTTGATGGCGATGGCGTTGGAGAGTTTCAGATCATCCAGATACGGATTGCCTCCGGTACTGGAAGAGCGCAGCTGGGATTTGGTGCTGACAACGCGGAACGGCCATAGATCTGGCGGGAAAGTTTTGTCCACCTTAGTTCCATCAGCAAAGCTTGGGGCCTGCCATGTTGGGCAGCCAACAAACTTCTTGCCCGTCATGGAGTTTCGCGCGGTGCCGACAGTCTCGTTCCAGACCTGAATGCCTTTTTTGTAGGAGCGAGCAAATGTCTCGCCCTTGTAGGTTTTCGCCGCATCCTCATAGCGGCCACCTCTGTTGTAAACATAAGCAACACGGCGCCATTCGTCTGGCTTTAACGTGCTTTCTAAGTCCGCTCGGATGCGATCCACACCGGTGATCGTCATGTCGGCATCATCACTTTCTGGAACAGCTCCCCCGTCAAACGCCACGTTGGCACCGGCTCGCATCCAGAAATCCTCAGAGCGGTGCAGCGGGTGCAGGTTGCCGTCGGCATCCGGGATGGCTTTTTCTCCAAAGCCCGGCAAGTCCATGCGTTTGGCCACGTCGATGAAGAAGTTGTCCATGTCCATATGGCGTCCATCCGGTGTTGTGCCGGTCTGACAATCCACCACCGGCCAGCGGGCCGTGGAGACCTTGGTTGGCACACCGCCCCAGGCGGATGCCCAGCCCCATGCTTCGTAGAACACACGGTCCGGCACGATGTAATCGGCGAAACGAGAGGTCTCGTTGATGAATGGATCAATGGCGATGAACAGCGGCAAGCGCTTGGTGTCTTTGATCTTTTCTTTGACGTCGTTCTCCATGCCTGCAACACCGTAGACCGGGTTGGAGGACCATGTAATGACGGCCTTGGCTTTATAAGGATAGCCTTCCAGCACAGAGGTGAGCCATTGCGCGCCCATGGGTTGGGTGAAGGAATGCCATGGCGCCTGCGCAGGGTACGGGTTCTTGCCATCCGCAACCAAGCGCTTGAACTCGCTGGTTTTCTCGTAGGCGAAGCCACCGCGGCCTGCATCCACGCCTTTCACCTTCACCTTGCCGGGGAAGGCGAGCAGGTTATAGCGTGGGCCTTTTTGCACATCCTTGAAGCGACCGCCACCAGCTGTGGTGCCGCCTTTGGCGTTGAGGTTGCCGACCAGTGCGTTGAGCATGACGATGGCGTAGGCGGTGTAAAAGCCTGCTGCATGCATAGTGCCGCCGTGGCAATCGGCAGCTGCCTGTTTGCCAACGCTGGTGAAATCGCGTGCCAGAGAGATGATGCGTTCTTCCGGTACACCGCAGTCGGTGGAGTATTCAGCAAGTGTTTTGCGCAGTGCCTCCCGGCGCAGCAAGCTCAGACTGGTGGCTACGGGCACAGTAGAACCATCCAGAAGTCTCACGGTTCCCTGGTGGAACAGTGTGGCAGGGCGGCCCTTTGCAGGAGAAAGCTCTCCCGTTTGCGCATCAAGGCACATTGGTGCTTTTTGAGCATCTTCTTCCAGATCAGCTGTTACCATTCCTTGCCGCAGGAAGGAGCCGCCTTTTGGATGCTCGGGATCATCAATGACCAGATGCGTTGCATTGGACCAACTGGCCTCCCCTGCCGTCTGAGCTGCTGCGCCGGACGGTTGAGCCAGAAACTTGGCGTCATATCGTTCGTTTTCCATGATCCAGCGGATCATGCCCATCACCAGAGCCCCATCGGTGCCCGGCCTGATAGGAACCCATGTGTTGTCCTTGCCAAACGCATGATTTTGAGAGTTGGTGAGAACAGGGTCCACCACTGCATATTTGACCCCATCACGCCCACGGGCAGCGCCCATCAGCGTGCCCTGCAGCTTGTAGGGGTTGCCTGCATTGCCCGGGGCCGTACCGATGAACAGCATGTACTTGGCATGGCGATAGTCCGGCTTCAGGTGTGGCTGCTTCTTCAGGTTGTCCAACATGGCTGCATAGCCAGCCCGCATGGACAGGCCGCAATAGGAGCGGTGCCCCACAAAGTTGCGGGTGCCGTAAGCCATTTTGGCGAAGCGGGCAGCCATCATCAGGCGACCGTTTTTAAAGACCGGGATCACCACAAGTTGGTTGGCTTTTGGGCCGTATTCCGGATTTTCCGGATCAAGCGGTGTCTTCAGATCGCGGATCGCGCGCAGGCCTTCCACCTGGCCTTCCCCAAACAGGTCTCCCCCTTCAACGGTTTCCTCAATCAACTGGTCCCAGGAAATTTCCTTCCACTGGCCACTGCCGCGCTCTCCCACGCGTTTCATTGGCTTGAGAATGCGTTCCTTGCTGTTTTGCTTGGCGATGGCAGCGTTGCCGCGACCGCAAGCGGTGGAGCGTCCTGCAAGGCCTTGCTCATCATAGGCAGACAGGCCGGTGATCGCGTCTTTGATGGGCGTGTCGTATGGAATGTGCGGATTGGTGGAGAGTGGGCTGTACGGGTTTCCGGTGGCGCGCAGAATATCGCCGGAGGCTTTGTCGACCCGCACACGGATGCCGCAAACGCTGGTGCAGCCCATGCACATTGTGTAGCCGACCCGTTGATCGGGGTTAAGGATCACCTCTCCGGTTGTTGGATCAACCTTATATTCCGGTGGCAGCGCCCCTCCGGAAATGCCTTTGGCTTTCGCATCACCCAGCACGCCCTGATAGAAGTTTTTGCCCGTTTCAGCAAAGCCCCAGAAGGCAGCGCCAGCTGCGCCAAGAGCGGTTGCACCTTGAAGAACACCACGGCGAGAAATAGTCATAACTGGCTCTCCTTAGGCTTGAGTTTGCTTGCTGGCACGCACGGCCAGCAGGTTGATGAGAAGCGTGACAAAGATCAGGCTGAGGATCAGCAGGCCAGCAGACCCGGCAAGCGTCCGCAGAGCGTCCTGAGACAAAGCGGCTTCATGGCCGTAAAATGCGGTCTCGGTTTTGGACATGAGTTGCGCCCCGTTGAAGGTGGACCAGCGGAAAGCCAATGCCCCAAACACGGCCAGCGCCCCGCTTACACCGCGCAGCAGCAAAGAGGCCTTTGCACTCACAGCCAGAACCACTGGAACCACGACACCTGCGATGATGAATGCACCGAACAACCCAACAGGGGCATAGTCTGCCGCCAGAGTTGAGAGGTTGGTGTCGGTCAGCATCCAAAGGCCAAACGCGACCAGAGTTGCGGCACCTGTCACCACCAGCATGTAACGGCCATCACCCTTCTCACCATTGAGGCTATCAATGGTCATGGTGGCACCAGCACCGCTCATAAGGGCGGTCAGAATAAGCACAACGGGGAAGCCGAATGTGTTCCATACAGGACGCGCGGCAACCACGCTCATTTCACCAGCGGTGTACCCTAAAATGCAGAGGGCCAGAGCGCCAACAACCATGGTCAGCATGCGTTCACCGCCACACATGGGCGCGTTGCCACGACGGCCAGTCATGAATGCCAGCAAAAGCGTGGAGGCGATAAACAACGGCAGGAACCAGCTGCCCCACCACATGATGGAACCGGGTGCAGCACCACTGTAAAAGTGCATAAAACGTGCAGGCTGGTGCAAGTCTGCCAGCAATGGCAAACCGGAGGCCAATGCAAAACTGGTGGCGACAATCAGGGCGCCTTTGGCTTCTGCAACGCGCACAAGACGAGCATAAGCCAGCAGCAAAGCAGCCCCTGCGCCCGTTCCAACCAGCAGGAAGTAAGCGACCGCCCAGGGCCGCCAGACAGCTTCATGATCAAATGACATCAGATCAACAGCAGGCATAACTCACACCTCCCCATGTGCAGGCGTTTCAAGACCTTGGCGCAGATCACGGGCACCACCACCAACCGCAACGGTTGAGGCAAGCCTGTCATCCAGCCCGATGTAATAGACGTTTGGTCCCGTCTTGAATTCCGGTCGCAGGCCCCTGGTTTCATGCTGCGCCATCAGCTTGCGGATTTCGCTTTCCGGATCATTCAGATCGCCAAACACACGGGCGTTGCCAACGCAGGTTTCAACGCAGGCCGGCAGCAAGCCAACGGACGTGCGATGCACACACAACGTGCACTTGTCCGCAACGCCAGTTTTGTGGTTGATGAAGCGCGCTTCATAAGGGCACGCCTGCACGCAGTAGCCGCAGGCCACGCATTGCTCGGCATCCACCACCACAGCGCCCTCATCGGTTTTATAGGTGGCATTGACCGGACACACCGGAATGCACGGCGGCTCGTCACAATGGTTGCACAAGCGCGGTAACACGGCCTGACTTGGACCATCCGGGCCATCCAGCTCGTATATGGGGACAGCGGTACGGTGCTGGCCTGCGGGCACGTCGTTTTCAATGGTGCAGGCCACGGTGCAGGCCTGACAGCCGATGCATTTGCGTAGATCCACCAGCATGCCCCAGCGCTTGGGCTTTGCCTGTGCTCCAACAGCTGCCGGCGCTGCCACCGCAGCTGTTGAGCCTGCCATGGCCAGTTTGAGGAACTCACGTCTTGAATTCATGTCTCCCCCCGGAGTGTCACGGTTTGGGTTGTTCCCAAGCTACCGGGAGGCCAGCAACAAAAATATTGGGGAGGTTATCTGCGGACTTAGGGGAGTTCCCCTAGATGGGCGGGGCAACACCAGAGAACAAACCCCTGATCATCACAGATGCGCGTCTCATTCGTCCATAGGAGAGCAGCACATAAGTATGCCGCACAAACAAATGATCGTGGTGAATAAAGGAAAACAAACATGCCCGCTATCAATCTTACCGCTGCCTGGCAGGCCGTGCCTTCAGGCGTCTGGCAACCTCAACATCAGGTCGCTGGTGTTTGGAGAGACATCGATCGCGAAACATCAATTGCCTCAATCCCGTTGGTGCGGTCCGCACCGGGAGCTGGTGACCGCCCGATTTCTGGTCGTTTTACTGTGCCAGTTCATTCCACCTATCAGGCGCGCGTCTCTCCGCTCTCGCCCAACCCTGTCCGCCTAAACTCTGTTTAACCGTTTAGAGGAGCGAAGCTGTATTTTTTAATGCAGCTTCTCTTCAAGCAAATTGCATCATGAGGCAGTCGCTCTTATACAGATCAGAAGATTTTTCAGAATGTTCTTTTCTCCAAGGATTCCTCATTTGAGCATATTGATTATTGCCGTTTCTGGCATGCTTGCCGGGGTATTGTCCGGCATTGTTGGCACGGGGTCATCCATCATTCTCCTGCCTATTCTGGTGGCTGTGTTTGGCACCAAGGCAGCCATTCCCATCATGGCGGTTGCCGCACTCATCGCCAATTGCGGGCGCGTGATTGTGTGGTGGAGTGAAATCAACTGGCGCGCGGTGTTCTTTTACGCACTGCCGAGCATTCCCATGGCTGCTCTGGGCGCGAACCTGTTGATTGCCATACCGGAATCCGTTGGCAGCACCATCCTTGGCCTGTTCTTTCTGGTGCTCATTCCCGTGCGCTATCTGCTGCGCTCCAAAAACATCGGCTCCAAGCCAATCCACCTTGTGTTTGGCGGAACGCTTATCGGGTTCATCACCGGACTGGTCGCCTCTTCCGGCCCGCTTAGTCTGGCGGTTTTCTCCTCTTTCGGTCTTGTCAAAAGCGCGTTGATCGCAACAGAAGCGGCGGCTTCCCTGTTCGTGTTCGGCTCCAAGGCCGCGGCCTTCAGCTATCTCAATGTCATGAGCACGGACATCCTCATTGGCGGGGCACTGGTAGGCGGGTCGATCACCCTTGGCACCTATGCAGCCAAAGCGATCCTGAACAAGCTCAGCTCAAAGCATCATGATAGGATGATTGATCTGGTTCTGGCAGGCTCCGGCATCTCCATGATTATGCCTTGAATATTGCAGGTCGCACCCTACAATCGGCACACTTACAGATTTAGTCTTTCTGCTCTTTCAGCCTCTGACTTTCATTGAGACATTGCGATGCTTCCTGCTGACTATATTGACCTTTACTGCGAGCGAACCGCGCCGGGGTTCTGGAATGAACCGCTGAATGCGCTCAGCAATCTCAGCTTTATTGTGGCTGCTCTGATCGCGCTTTATCTGGTGCGTAAACGGGGCAACCCGAGCATCGCAGAGCTGGTGCTGATCGCGCTTGCAGCGGCTATTGGCGTTGGCTCATTCCTGTTTCATACATTTGCAAACACATGGTCAGAGTTGGCGGACGTTGTCCCGATCTGGAGTTTTGTAGCCTTTTACATCGTCACCGTGATCTATCGTGCGACCGGTGAAAACCTGTTCCGCACCTTGCGTGCCAGTGCCATTGCAGTGGGCATAACCGCCGCTATTTTCTGGTTCAGTTCGGATGCTGTATTGACTGATATTGATGCTGGCCCTGATCCGTTCAACGGCTCCCTGCAATACCTGCCAGCTATGGTCGCCCTGCTCATCGCAACCCTGCTGATGCACCTGCGCAAGCACCCGGCCCGGGCCTATATCACGCTCGCCACGGCAACCTTTGCGGTCTCTTTGATGTTCCGAACCGTGGACATGGCCCTTTGCTTCTCCGTCGCTTTCGGCACCCACTTCATGTGGCACCTGCTCAACGGCCTGATGATCGGCTTCCTCCTTGCAGCGCTGGTTCTCAAGATGCCGCCACAAGGAAAGGCTCAATGATCCGGTTGCGTGACTACATTGCGAACTGGGAGAGCTCACCACTCGCAGGACTTGGGCACACACCGTGGGCGATGACGACGAACGCTGCAAGCATCATTCAGGGCATGATCTCTCGCCTTGATAGCTCGTACCGCATCACCAACAGCACCGCTATTCACGAAAGCGCCGTGGTGGAAGATGGGGCAACGCTGAAAGACGCGGTGATCATCGGACCGAACGCCTTTGTGTCCTCCCGCAGCTATTTGCGCGGAGGCGTATTTCTGGATGAAGGCTGCGCGGTTGGCCCGTTTTGTGAGGTAAAGTCCAGCTTCATGTTCAAAGGCTCCAAACTCGCCCATCTCGGGTTTCTGGGAGATTCCATTTTAGGCGAAAACGTCAATCTGGAAGCTGGCGTTGTGGTCGCCAATCACCGCAATGAATGGACTGGGAAAGAGATTACGCTCCTTCAGGATGGCAACGAGATACCGACAGGTGTGAGAAAATTTGGCTCCCTGATCGGTGACAACAGCAAGGTCGGTGCAAACTCAGTTCTCGCTCCCGGCACCCTGCTGAAACCAGACAGTGTCATCCCCCGCTTGTCTTCAGTCGATCAGCAGGCGAAGCAGCTCATACCTGCGATGCTATAAGCTTGTCTCTGGCATTAAACTTTGCGCCTGACGCAATCACATTCAGAATTCTTTCCGCACACACTTCCGCACTCAGCGCCGAAGTGTCCAGCTCCAGATCATAAATCCCCGGCTTATGAACCTCTTCCTGCCAGCGAAGGACGGGTAACGGGATTTCGCCTTCCTCATTGGCCGTGAGATAGTTCCCATCACTGCCAGCTCGGCGCTGCATAATCTCTGCCAGTGGGCAAAAGACGCCGACGATCATCACGTCCAACCCTTCCAACTCCTTCAGATAATGCCCCCAGTTGCCGTCCAGCGCCGCATAGTTGTTGTGGTGGCCTAGATCAGCGATGACATCAAAGCCCAGCTCAGTATGAGCTGCGATGCTTTTGTAAAGCGCGTGATAGGAGCGGTAGATAAAGTCTTCCAGGTCAGGCCTTTCCCCTCCCGGACGCAGCCCTATCCCCGGCTTCATGTATTCCGGCGTCATGTGCTTGACGACGACGTCCACACCGAGATTTATCCAGGGCTCATCTGCCTGCTTTTGCAGTGCTGATACAATGGAACTTTTGCCAGACCTCGGTGCTCCATTGAGCAACACAATCCGCCCTTGTATCATCTGCTAGCCTCCCCTTTTCGAAGAGCATAACAAACCTATAGATTAAGACAAAACCCGTTCCACCCATCAACTCCTCCTTCACTCAGCTCGTGAAATTTGCCCGAAAACCAGCGCAATCAAGGCATTATCCGGCGCGTGGTTTGCTTTGGGTTGGAGAGGGTGATGCCGGTTGAGAAGCTGAGTGTTGAGCAGCAGAGATGGGCTGAGGATTTCTATCGGCATATGTCATGGACATTTCCGGAGGATGATCTGGTTGATGGAGACGAGGAAACGGGCACCCCAGATCCTGCTGTCACTGATTTCGAGCAGATTGCAGTGCTGGAGAAGAAAGTCGATGAGCTTTATGCGCAGGGCAACCTTATCAAGTTCTGCCGTGCCCTCTTTGGAGGCTTCAAGAAAGCACATAAAGCCACGCGTCAGGCAATCACCTCTGCCAAGTCCAAAAAAACGCGTGATATTCAGCCATTTGTTGCGGAGATAAACGCAGGCATCACATCGCTTAGTTTTTATGTAGGTGAGTTTGAAGATGCGCTTGCTGTGATTGGCGACCAAATTCCACTGTTACAAAACGCCCATGGCCAGCTTCAGCAACATCGTTTCCAGTTCATGGAATTGGCGGGCAAGCATAAGAACTACCAGAAAAAACTGCGCAACTTTGAAAGTGCTGATCAGGAGGTGCAAAAGCACTTTGACCAGATCACCACCCACCACCGCGCATCTCACGTGGACGATGCCAACAAGGCAATTGCCAGTTTTGAAAAAAGCCTGCTGAAGATGAAAGCGATAGTCGCGTGGTTGCAGGAAGCGCCCGTAATCCAGTCTGCAGCACCGGAGTTGGAGGCTTCGCTCAAGTTTGGCAAGAAGGTCACCAAAGCCCGTTCAGACTTACGTGCGTTTCACATCCGCTCCGGCTCGTTCAAAGACACCGAGGAACTGGTGATCTTCGAAAAACTGCATAACAGGGCGAGCGCCTACATTGTGGAAGCAGAGAAACTCTACGCCAAACGCGAATACCGCCGCGCTGAGGACATGCTTGATAATGCCAACATCACCATGACCGGGTTGGAAATTGCCTTTACCCGTGGCATCAACACAGCCGCTCAGGTGGAAGGGTTCCTGCAGGATGTGAAAGAGGCCCGGAAAGAAATCGATGGGCTGGATGCGCAAAAAGCCACGATCCAGAATCCGGAGCAGCTGCGCCACTACGAAGGCTATAGCGCCACCGCCTCAACACTTGCCATCCAGATTGAGCGGCTTCTAACCACCGGACGTGTGAAGGACGCCCGCTATATGCTGGAGGACCTGAACGCAACCATCGCCAACATGAAAATTGCGCTAGACCGTCTCAACCCGCCGCCAGAGAAGGTTAAACCAGAGCCAACCGCAGAAGCACCGCCGAGAGAACAGATTATCGAGGATGAACCTGTGCAGCGTCCACGGTCAACAAAACGTTCAAAGCGCGAGGAAGAAGCTGCCAGATACACAGCGCAGGTGGGCAAGGCGAAGAAAGATATCGTCGCCATGATGGTGCTGCGCAAAAGCGCCAAGTACAAAGGTGAGCTGGCGGACTTTCTGAGTTACAAAGCCATGGCGGACGATTCAATCGCGCGGGTGGAAGAGGCCATAAAACAAGACAATCTGGCAGAAGCCTCTGCCAGATTACAGGATATGAAGACCGCCATGTTCACGTTGGATGCGCTGCTCAAAGAAGCCAAAGCGCAAGCACAGGCGGATGCCGAGGGACTGCCCCCAATGCGCCCTCGGCGTTAGGGCTGCGATCAGCCCTCCCCCGCGTCCTGTTATTTTTTGCTGAGCAAACTCATGCGGCCCATGACGTCGTGACCATCCCAGTATTTGTGCTTGAGAACAGCGGCCACGTGCACAGCGACCAGTGCCAGCAAAGACCAGGCCAGCAACTCATGTGCTGTTGCAGTTGTGTCTTCCAGATTGATACCGGCGAAGGTTTCCATGGTTGGGAAGATCTTTGGCATACCAATGGTGAACCACTTCACACCGTGGCCGCCAAAATCAACCTCGGCCCAAGCAACCAGCATGGTGACGAGCGGCAGAAGGTACAGGCCCAGGTGACCCAGATGGGAGCCGATTTTTTCCCATGAAGTCAGGCCCGCAGGCAATGCAGGCGGTTTGTTGACCAAGCGGATAGCCACGCGCAGCAGCAATAAGCCCAGCAGGGTCACGCCCATAGAGATGTGGAGGTCAAACAGGCTTTCTTCCAAGGGGGTATCTTCCAGAGAATCCAGCTTCATGATGTAGCCGGTCACCCACATGGATAAAAAGCCAAGGGCCATTAGCCAGTGAAGGATCCGGGCGGAGCGCACATATTGTTGATCAGTCATAGTTTCTGCCAGTTCTTCTTATGGCAGCAACTTGTTGTTTGCAGTTGTGCTTCAGGCGCGTCTTAAACACCGCCTGGTTGCCGCCTCGTAACCCCGGCACCTCACCATGCTATCCTGAAGTTAACCTGAAACTTTGAGTAAAGTTTGCACCGCAAAGCTCCGAAATCCGCCTTTAAGCCTCTTCCACACCGCAACACCGGCCAGACCCTGTCGCGCGGTCGGCACTTTGGGTGAGCTGGTAAACGTCGACGAGGGTTTGCACTTCCAGTTTGGCGAGGACGTTGTGGCGGTGGATTTCTACGGTTTTGACGCTAAGGCCTAATGCATTGGCAATGCTTTTGTTTTGCAGGCCTTGTGCCAGATAACCCATCACCTCGCGTTCGCGGTTGGTGAGGCGGTCTACCTTCACTTTGGCCTGCGCTGTCAGGCAGCATTGGCTGGCGCGGTTTCGGGTCTCTGTGATCAGGTCTTGCAGTTTGTCGAGCAGGCCTTGCTCATCAAACGGTTTTTCCAGTACATCGACGGCGCCAAGGCTCATGGCACGCACACCATCACGCAGGTTCGCAAAGGCAGAGATGACGATCACCGGCAAGTGCTGGCCTGAGGTACGCAGCTTCTCTAAAAGCCCGAGGCCACTGGTGCCGGGGATGCGCATGTCGGTGATGATGACGCCAACGCAAGGGCGTAGATCAGAGCTCAGAAAATCATCAGCACGCTCAAAATCAACAGCCTTCAACCCGACAGACTCCACCAGACACACCAGCGCTTCCCGCATGGCGTCATCATCATCAATAATGATGATCACAGGCTCAGCCTCTGGTCCATAAAGCGGTTTAACTGGTTGTTGTGTCATGATTTCCCTCAGTTTGTGAGCAGCTTAGTGGTAGCCTCACTGTTGCGCATGTACCTGCCTCAAGCATCGGTTTCAGGGTCAACTCCCCATCGTGGCTGTCTACAATGCTAAGCGCGGTGGCCAGCCCCAAACCCAGACTGCCCTTGCTGGAATAAAACGGCTCAAACACCTTATCCTCCAGCTTTTTTGGAATGCCAGCCCCTTGGTCGCACACCATAAGCTCACAGGCTTCTGCAGTCTGTTCCAGCTGAATGGAGATCACTCCATCCTCAAGGCCAGCTTCCACCGTAGCATCAAGCGCGTTTTGCAGCAGAACCACCATGACCTGCCGCAATTGCACATCATCACAGCAGACGAACACAGGCTCATGGGGTGGGTTCCATTGCAGCTGACAGGCATGTTTGGCGGCGAAAGTGCGCATCAGCATCACCGTTTCATCCGCCAAATCGCGCAGGTCCACACGCCGCCGCGCCTCTGGCTGCTTGTTGAGGAAGCTGCGCATGGAGTTGATGAAGTCGGAGGCCCGATTGGCTTGCTCGGAGATGCGGGTCAGCTGTTTTTGCAGCGTTTCTTCATCCGCCGTACCACGGTCCAACCGCTGCCGCAGACTGTGGGCGAAGGTGGAGATGGCCCCAAGCGGTTGCTTTAGATCATGCGCCAGACTGCTGGCGAGGATGTTCATGGAAGAGACACGCCCGGCATGGGCCAGCTCGCTCTCCAACATCAGGTTGCGTTGCAGTGCGTTCGCCAGCTTGTCGCTTGCTGTTTCCAGCTGACGTGAGCGGCGGCGGACCAGAAACTCCACATGCCCGACATGCAGCAGAAAAGCTCCGCTGAGCAGGATAATCACGCCAAGCAGAAAGTAGTTCCGCTCCACCCAGTCCTTCAGGATCTGTCGCAGGTCCTTGTTGTAGGGGTAGAGCGCCAGATCGCGGTAAACGCGCTCAACCGCAGCATAGGAAACCGGCGCAATCCAGTTGGCGTGGCCGAGCCATTCATCCGTGCAGGCGCCATCTGGCATAGAAAGCAGGGCCTGCGTGATGCGCGTTGCCAGCTGAGGCGAGACGCCGGGCACCTTCAAAAACGCCCACCCCGGATAAAGTTCCGTGGTTCTGGCACAGGCAAACTCCGGGTCATACTGCTGGCCCAGAACACGAATTTGCGTTTTGTCCAGCTTGCCAGCGGCACTCATGCTCTCCAACAGACAGGCGCGGACAATGCCGATCTGCACGTCTCCCTTGACCACCGCCTCCACCACTGTTTGCTGCGGAAAGCCCAGTGGTTTAACGCGCAAGTCAGGCTCATCACCAAGGCTCTGCTGCAGGCTGTGTTTGGCAGCAAGATATCCGCCAAAAGCTTCTGTCGAGACAACGCCTGCGCTTGCGCCTTTCAGCTTTGTCAGGCCCGTGATGCCACTGTCCGTTCGCGTAAAAATCACCGACCCGAGGTCGTGCATCTCATTCTTATTGACGTGAGAGCGAGCACTGGCGATGCGGCTGACGCCCGCAATCCGTTCCAACTGAAACGAGTGACCGGGATTGGTGATGATGAAGTCCAGCTGGTCAGCTTGTTCAGCGATTTGTTGAAGGGTCAGAGGCAGATAGGAGAACTCCACATCCGGCAGCTCACGTTGTAAATGCTCAATGGTCGGTGCCCATGTGCGCTGGGTTTCCAAACTGCCGCGATAGGACAGGATGCCAACACGCACCATGTCAGAGCGCGCAAACACCGGACTGGCCGTCAGTTGGAGTACAACCAGCACAGCAAGAAAAAGTACAACACAAACAATGCGCTGAAGAAAGCTTCGCATGCAGCAGTTCCCAGGCTCAACGTATATTAGATAATCCGAAACAAACAGCGATCCTGCCGAATTGCAATAGGTATTTCACCTAGGGCGACGAAGCGCGGCAGGTTGTACCGCTTCTGCATTTACTTGGGGCCTGCCCTGTAGTTTACTCAGGGGAATGAAACTTTCACCTCTGCTGATTTTGAACACTCTGTCATTTACTGCAATCTATTAGGACCAGAACACCATATGATCGGCTATATCACTCTAGGTACCAACGACTTAGACCGTGCCTGTGCATTTTACGACGCCATTTTTGGGAAGATGGGTGCAACACGGGTCTTTGAAAACAACCGGCTCTATGCCTGGAGCTTTGGCGAGGGCAAACCACTCATCGTCCTCAACACACCTTATGATGGCGAAGACGCATCCGTTGGCAACGGCACCATGGTGGCTTTGCGGGTGGAGGATCGCGAAACCGTCGAGACCCTGCATACACTCGCCCTGCAACTGGGTGGCAAAGATGAAGGCCCTCCCGGTCCGCGAGGTGAAGCATTTTATGGGGCTTACTGCCGCGATCTGGATGGCAACAAGCTCAACTTCCACTGCTAACGGCCTTCAGATGTATCACAAAGCACAAAGGATTTGGCGAACCTGCGTAAACATGGCATTGGAATGATTATTCAGAGATTTCAAGTGCTCATACGGAAGGCCGCCAATGCTACGTTCTCTTCTTCTCACCGCGACTTGCGCAGTTTCGCTGCTGTCTCCTCTTGGTGCATAGGCTGATGAAGCAGAGAACGCCTTTGTGGAGGCCAACATCCTGTCGATCTTTTACCACGAGGTTGGCCATGCGGTGATCGACCAGATGCAGGTGCCGATCTTCGGGCAGGAGGAAGACGCCGCAGATGTGCTCTCCGTGCTGATGATTGACTGGCTCTATGAGGAAGAGGCCGCGCAGGAGCTCGCCTTTGACAGCGCATTTGGCTACATCAACGATCCCGAAGGGGAAGAAGAGGTGGCGTGGTGGGATCTGCATGGACCTGATCAGCAGCGCTACTACAACCATATCTGCCTGTTTTATGGGGCAGATCCGGATAAACGTGCTGAGTTGGCTACAGACCTGGAGCTGCCGGAAGACCGGGCAGAAATGTGCCCGTTTGAGTACGAGCAAGCTGCCAGCAGTTGGGGCGCTGTGTTTGATGAGATGAAGCCGGGCTCCGGCGTTGCGATGACTTTTCAAGCGGGGACTGGCGCGGACGCCGAGGTCATCAATCTCGTGCTTTCTGAGGAAATCAAAAGCCTGAAAGACGACATGTCTCTGCCCAACGAGGTCATCGTAAAGGTGGAAAGCTGTGGTGAGCCGAACGCGTTTTACGATCCTGAGGAGGTCTCCATCTCCTTCTGCACCGAGTTCATCCCGCACCTGAGATCCCTCTATCAGTCCAATCTGCGGAACTGATGTGCTTGTGTACTGGGGGTCATAACTTGAGCCCCAGTTTGCTGATCCAACTGTGGCGCATATCTCGAAGAGTCCATTTCAGCTCATCACTCGGGATGAAATACCCGCCGATGCCAGAGGAAAACAGCAGGTCATACGTGCGCTCGGTAGATTTGTGCAGCGCCTGCTCAACCTCATCAGCAGAGCCCTCCGGCTTAATGGGGATCATCATGCAGATGGTGTCGGGCTCTTGCTCAATCACCTCAACGCGTACGCCTGCATCAAACTCATAACCCGTTGTTTCGCCAAGCGTTCCTTTCGGATCTGCAATCAGGCGCTGGCGATACGCAGGATCGTTGATCATCCGTCGGTAGTCTTGCTCCGCAAAATCGCTGTTGTCGCGGTCTGTCATGCTTCCCTCTCCCCTTTCACGATGGAAGAGCGGATGCCAAGCAGCTTGACCTTGTTGTAAACCGAAGCAACCCAGACAAACATATCTCCGCTGGACCACAAATCCAATTGGTTGAGATCCAATGTTGTATCAAGTGCACCCTCTTGTTTGGCAGGGGGAATAGTCAGATAAAGCGTGTCTTTACGCTGCTGGAGGATCCGGACTTTAACGCTGGGATCAACCTTCACTCCCAGCTCCTTAAGCGCAGCAGCTGCATCGCGCTGCGCCAGTTTCGCGAATGCCGGATCCTCCCACATGCGCTGGGTCAACAACAACTCAAAGTCTCTTTCCATTGCTGCTCTTCCTGTTTGACTGCACAAGATCAGAGAGAGCCTAAAGGCAGGACCTTAAGTCTTCGTGGTAACAAGTCTTGCATCTGAGAGGATGGCTTCAATCACTGCTTTTGCTTCTCTTTGTTCCTCAGCGATATGGTCTTTTCTGGCGTAGTAGAGCGTGCGAACTGCCTTCCAGAGAGCCCAGCCTATGGCGCGATCCCAGGTATTTTGGTCGATGTTGACCGCGGTTTTGAAAATCTCGCGATTGACGCCGGAAAAGAACTTCCAGGTGATAACTAAGTCGCAGGCGGGATCGCCAACCGTGCATAAGCCGAAATCAATGACGGCACTGAGGCGGCCATCCCGTGTGAGGATATTCCCGTTTGAGAGGTCTCCCTGTACCCAAACTGCAGGCTTCTCCCTTTTAGACCGAAGCGCTTGCTCCCAGATCATCAGCGCTGCGTCGGCATCAATCAGGTCAGTCACACCAGAGAGGCAAAAACGGGTCTCCTCGTCATAGACGCTGAGGTCACCACCACGGTAGCAGTTGTGGTCTCCGGCTTCCGGCGCTCCTGTGGTATCGACAGCCCAGAGCGCATGCAGGAAGGTCGCGAGATCTCTCGCAAACTCGTTCATATCACGGACAGAATGAGCAGAGGCTGTCTCTCCCTCGATCCAGCGATAGACCGACCACGGATATGGGTAATCTGCATTTGGTTTGCCAAGGGCAGCAGGTGCAGGAACCGCCACGGGCAGATGTTTTGCCAGTTTTGGCAGCCAGTTAAACTCCTTCACGACCTGCGGAACATAGCCCGCAGCAGACGGCAAATGCACCTTCAGCTCATTGCCCAGGCGGAACGTGTTGTTGTCCCAGCCATCCTTCTCAACACGCTTGAGAGGCAGGGCGGCCCACGCGGGGAACTGCTCATCAAGCATCTTGCGCACCATCTCGGGCGCTATCGTCAAACGGCCATCACTCATTGAAACTCGCAATCACACATAAAAAATCAGCATTAAAAAAGGCGCGGTCGAGACCGCACCTTCAAGAAAGCAGAACTGAGTGTGTTTGCGAAGGGAAAGCCACAAAACCGGAGTAATCCCTTGAAAACTGTCGCTTTAAAGAAACACTAGGCGACGAACATCAAATAAAGGCCAAACAGCGCTGTAACCGCACCAAGCGCGCGCAGGAACATGCGTCCGCTGTTCCATTCGGTCAACGAGCCAAGCCCGATGCCGGATAAGCCAAGCGCGAAAGAGGAAACGGAAAAGCCGAGCGCATAGATCAACAGGCTGCTCGCATTGGCCTCAGTGGCATGCGCCGCACCGTGGAACACAGCAAACACGCCAACAATCAGCGCACCCACCACCACAGGCAGTTTCAGAGCGAACGCCACCAGCAGGCCGATCACGATAACAGACGCCAGAATACCCGTCTCCACATACGGCACAACAACGCCCATGTAACGAGCCCAGAACGCCATGAACATGACCAGCGTGAACACCAGCGGCCAGACAAGGCGCTTCTTAAGCAGAACCAGCGCAGCCCAAACACCAACACCAACCATGGTGAGGATGTGGTCCAGCCCGCCAAGCGGGTGCCAGAGGCCGTGAAGGAAGTCCGCTTTGGCCTGTGCCGTGGAAAATGCGGCAGCCTGAGCGGGCAGAGCAATCAATATCAATACTGCCAGAAGACCCGTTAAACCGGCAGTTTCTCTCAATTTCATCAGTGTAATTTCCAATATTGAGCGCGCGACGCCACGCGCAGTCTATGTCGTCAGGTATGGTGCAGGGTGACCGCACAAGGTGACGCCAAACTGACTTGTTTTCGGTGATCAAGCAATCAAACCACGTTCTTTTGAGAAAAACACACCGGATTGCTTGTAGAAAACATCATTGGAACTACTCAGTGAGAATGCAGCAGTAAAAAAGGGAGCCCGTGAGGCCCCCTTGGTGAGTGTCTTAGTGGGTCATCAGAACCGGGATCTTCATATCATGCAGCACGCGGCGCGTTGCCCCGCCAAACAGGTATTGCGCCAACCGGCTGTGGCCGTATCCGCCCATCACCAGCATGTCTGCGTTGAGACGTTCCACCGTGCTTAGCAGAGCTGCTGAAACGGAGCCGGAGACGTTGCTCATCACTTCCAGATGGATGTTGACACCATGGCGCTCGAAGTAACTACGAATATCCGTTAGTTCTGAATGCTTTGGCTCGTCATGCGGCGTGATCATCACAACAGAGACAGTGTCCGCATTTTGCAGCATAGACATGGAGGCATGCGCTGCGTTGGAGGCAGGGCCGGAGCCATCCCATGCCACAGCTATGTTTCTGGGTGCAAACGCTTTTTCATAGGCGTGCGGGACAATGAGCGTCGCGACACCGGTGTCAAACACCATCGCCTCAATCATGGCAGCACGCATCGGTTCCGGCTTGGCAGGATCATCCTGTCGTATCACGGTAACATCACTCAAACGCCCCAGATGCATCAGCTCGTCAAACGTGCCGCCAAGGGTGATGTCCGTGACGCGCGTTTCGCCATCTATGCCTGCACCGTCAAAGTGTTTTGCAAAGCCTTCCAATGACTTACTGAGTGTCGCGGCGGATTGTTCCTGCAAGCGCTGTTCATAATCTGGCGGCATTGGCCCGGCGGTACACAGGTAGTAGGAGGTCTCGTAGTTGGGCACGACGCCAATCAGATAGGCATCTGTCAGCTTGGAGAGTTCAACGGCAACGCGGGATGCGACCTGATCACCGGACGTGTCGGTAAGGGTGACGACTGTTTTGATAGACATATCTGAACCTCCAATTGACCCAATTCATGAAGCGCAGAATGCGAAAAGCACCCACCTGTAGCTCGAGTTGCCAAGAATACCCTTCCCGCCTCATAGAGTGATAGTTGGCCCCAAACAGCCACAAGTAAATTGGGTGCTATACTTAGCCTCCTACGAAATATTATAACCCTACGTACGCGCTATAACCTTAAGTCAACCTATGATAGACATAGACAAACAGAACAACAGGCTGATTTTTACATTTTTAATATTTGAAGGAGAACAGCACAAAACTGCCTTATTGTGCAGTCCGCCTGGTGGGTTTCAACGGAATCGGCATAAATTGAAATGTATCCAACTCATTGGATTTGCGTTTCTTTTTCTAAAGCCGAGCATCTGTGTTGAGGGCATTTTTGAATAATCTATAGTTTCAAAATGAGCTCGGACGAACCAGTTAAACCGGACATTCCAATTCCCGAACTCGAAAGTCTTTTTGATACGAGCATTCGTGTGTTTTTGGAAAAGGGGATTAAAGCTGCCACGATGAAAGACGTGTCGGAGGCGGTGGGCGTTTCTCTTGACACTCTGGAAGGCCGATTTACATCGAAACAGGGCCTGGTCGTCGCAGCACTCAGTTGGTACTACCTCAAATATAGCCAGCAAATGCAATCGGTTATGGCTCTGCATTCCGACATCTATTCCGCCATGCAAGCAGCCTTCATGGAATTTACCGAGCTGTGCTGCGATGAGATCAAAGCAGAGAAAGGCCTCTTCTGGCTGACGCTTATCGATCTTGGTTACGTGGATAAAGAGCTCTGGGAGCAGTTTCAGGGGCTGCAGTTCAATTGGGAAGATCAGATCCGCGACAAGCTCGTTCAATGCCAGAATGAACTCAAAGACCCGGGCGAGATCGAGCTGCTAACCGGGTACTTTATGCTCATTTTTGAAGGGCTCTACGAGATGGTAAAGTTCGGCATGCCCGAGGAGAAGATCTTCAAACTTATCGAGGTTTCACTGGAAGCTTTGGGGAGTAGAATGAAGACAGGCGGGCGGTAAAAGCCGGTACTTGCCAGCGTTTTGCGGGCAGCCCAATGGAGGCGTCATAGACGCCCCCATTTCAGTGCACAGTGAGGAGTTTTTTATTTTGCAGTTGCACTGAGGGCATTGCCCAGGGCGAACACGGATGCGAACAGCAGGACAATATCTTTCAAAAGGAACTGCCCCGGAATAACGGAGATCGCCAGCACGCCAGTGTCCGGAATGAACACGCCCGGCGTGGAAAAGAAGAAGCTGAAGGTCAACAGAAACGTGCCGATAGCACCAAGCGCACCGAAGACCGCGAATTTAGGCGCGAAGAAGCGTGTGGTGAGTAAAGCCGCGATGGTCAGCTCGGTAAGTCCGATGAGTTTGGACACAGCTCCTTCGGACAGGAATGAGTAAAGCCATCCAAGAAAGGGAGAATTCTCGACCAGTCCGCGAATTGCTCCGGCCTCATAAGCGGTAAACTTCATGCCACCAAACCAAAGGAACACGAGAATAAGGGCGGCGAAGATTCCGTTTTTCGCGATATCGGAGAACAAAGCACCCAGGGCGGCGTTGTCATCTGATTGAGTGGCAGGCGCGTGAGTAAGATCAGTCATTTCAACCTCCTGTGTTGAATTTGGTAGTGTGTTGCGGCGGGTCTTGCCAGCCTGTGCACTTAGGTATATGTATTACGGACCGATGTGTCCATAATGAATTACGGACTGATCGGTAACATTATTGTGAGCGGGAATTAATGTGATGGCGAGACCTCGGGAATTTGACCCCAAAACTGCGTTGGACAGAATACAGAGAGCTTTTTGGGAAAAAGGCTATCATGGCACCTCCATGCAGGACCTGGAGAGGATAACCGAGCTGAAGAAGCAGTCGCTCTACCGGGAGTTTGGCAATAAAGACGCCATGTACGCGCGGGCGCTGAAGCTCTACCACGAGCGAGATATCACCCATCTGGCACAGGTCATCTGCCGGGCACCCAACGCAAAACAACGGTTTGTAGATTTGTTTGAGGCTGTGCTGGAGCCAGTGCGCAACGGCGACCGCAGCGGTTGTTTCCTGTGCAACTCCGCCATTGAGCACGCCCATGATGATCAGCAGATCCAGCTCAACGCGCAGGAAGGTATCCAGAGCACGCAAGACCTGTTCAACACCGCCCTCGCCGTCTCCGAGCCCTACAAGAGTGATGATGCTTTGCGAAAGCAAAAGTCCATTCTATTGGCTGCAGGTTACTTCGGCCTGCGCGTCATGGTGCGCGGTGGCACGCCCTTGGCAGAGCTGGAAGAGACAGTCACCGTTCTGGTCGACACCATTTAGATGGGCCAGATTTGCTTAACAGGCGCAGTTATGTAGGCGTCGCCTCACTTTATAATTTCAGGATACTTTAAATGGCTGGTTATGTTCTTCACCACTACAATATTATCGACAGGTCGCGCATTGAGGAACTCGGCCCCAGATCCCTTCCTATTATCGAAAAATATGGTGGCGAGTTGATCGTCGCAACCCCAATAAAAACCCTTGCGGGATCAACATCCTACACGAATATGGTGATGTACAGATTCGAGAGTTTTGAGGCTGCTCTGACCTTCTATAACTCAGAGGAAATGGTGGAACTCAGAAAGTTCAGTAGCGAGGTCATCAAGGGATTTGCGACAGTCGTTCCGAGTCATTCGGAAACAGAAAGCGTTGTGAAATCAAGTTATTTCGCCAAAGAGGCCGCGAGTTGATCTTATTCCGCAGAGAATGCAACAGCTGGATGCAAACCGCTTTATCAGAGATGATCTTTTCTTTCTGCTTCGCACCATATTATCCTAACAATGCAAGTATTATGGTAGAACATATTTATTGAAGTAGGGAGTTCCGAAACCTCTTATTGGCCATCCGTTTATACTATACAGCGCGCCCAGAAGACAGGTGCGCCCAAGTTTTACCATACCGGGGGAATGCGTAAATGGCTTACCTGATTAATTTAGATTACAACAGCAGAGAACCTCAATTTGAGTTTCTGGATGAACCTCAAGATATGCCACTTTTTGGGCTTAGCAGTGGAAATATTCTTGATCCCAATCGTTTCCCGACCAAAGCAAAAGAGGAAACAAAGAAAAAGGTTATTCCCGATATCTTTTCCATGCCAGGACTGAATGCAGTCTCTCAGCGCTTCAAAGATCGGGTGGAAGAGTTTGAGCCGGGAGTTCATCAGTTTCTCCCACTTGAGCTGTTTAAGAAAACAGGTGAGCCGATTGATGGCAATTTTTACATCTTCAACTGCGGAAAACGTCTGGATGCGGTGTTGAACAAGCATTCTCCAGTGGGGTGGGGGAAGCCTGACGACTTTACGGGCAAGCCTAAGTTAAACATTCATAATGGCAATACCAACTACCTGAGCGTCTCTCGCATTAAGGGGCACCATTTTTGGTGTTCTGACTATCAACGCATTATTGGCGTTTATGTCTCCAATGAGGTCTTCAAGCGCCTTAGCAAGGAAAAGTTCAAATATTTCAAATTCAAACGCTGGCCCGAGCTTGATGAACCATGGTTGCCTGAAGAAAACATTGGCCCATTTCTCGAGTGGGAAGCCGCTCAACAGTATTGATCTGGCTTGAGTTAATGCAAGCCGAAACCGCAGATAGCGGTAAGTTGAAATTTTGCCATTCAACCACTTGATAAACATAGTTCGCCATTTCCCAACACAAAGGCTGGCAAAGCCTATAACCTCGCCAGCCGGATTTCTCATTAAGTTACAGCCTTATACGGACTGGACCTTGTAAAGGAAGTCATCGATCTGCTCACGCAGGTCAACAACCTCTTGCCGCACAGAAGAGGCGGTTTTGGAGACCAGGTCAGAGGACTGATTGGTTTTCTCTGCTGCTTGCGCCACCAGCACCATGTTTTCAGAAACGTTCTGCGTACCCGTTGCTGCCTGATGCACGTTTTCAGTGATCTCGGCAGTGGCCGCGCCCTGTTGTTCAACAGAGGCCGCAATGTTGGATGAAAACTCGTTAACCTGCCGGATGCTGGAGGTGATTTCCTGAATAGCTTCAACGGCATCCTTGGAGGAGCCTTGAATCTCCGCGATCTGCTGAGAGATTTCTTCAGTCGCCTTAGAGGTCTGGCTTGCCAACTCCTTCACCTCGGTTGCCACAACAGCAAAGCCCTTGCCCATCTCACCGGCACGAGCTGCCTCAATGGTGGCGTTGAGCGCTAGCAAGTTGGTTTGCTCGGCGATGTCCTGAATGAGATTGACCACCTCACCAATACGCTGCGCCGTGCCGTCCAGATCCAGCACTTTGGTGTTGGTGGCCTGTACTGCATCGTTGGTTTGGGTGATCACCTTGTTGGTGCGGGCAATCTGCTGCGCAATCTCTTCAATGGAGGTTGAAAGCTCCTCAGAAGCAGAGGCCACCGTCTGTACGTTCGCTGTTGCTTCTTCAGAAGCCGCAGAGGTTGCTGTGGTTTGAAGGTTTGTGTTCTCGGCAATATCCGCCAGATCTTTAGAGGTCTGCTCCAGCTCATCAAACCGACTGTGAATGACCGTCAGAGCGGTTTCTGCGGTGCCGGAGAACGCCTCAATCAGTTTGGATGATTCCTTCTGACGCTCCACCTCGCGCAAATGCTCCTTCTCAGCTTCTGACTGCAAGCTCTGGCGTTCTGAGACCGCAGTTACAAACACTTTCAAGGCGTTAGCCATCTGACCGATTTCGTCAGAGCGGCCAGTATACTGCACCTCATCGGAAACATTGCCATCAGCAAGAGATTGCATTCGGTGGGTCAGATTGACGATTGGACGGGCAATGGAGTTGCCGATGAACCATAAAATAATGCAACCGATCAGGCCGGAAACCACCGCTGCAATCAATGCCATATCGCGTGTATTGCGGGCACCGGCTGTCAGCTCCTCAGTGGTGACGGACATGCCGGCAAACCAGGACTGATCTGTCGTACCCAGTTGAAACTTCTCGAAAATAAACAGGCGGTCACCAACCTCTTGCATGTTCGCCTTGTCGCGGACACCGCTCATGATACTCGCAATAACCGGGCGGACTTTCTCGCCCAAAACAGAGCGGTCGCTGTGGCTGACCCAGAGCCCGTCTTCGCTGACCACGGCCAAACGGCCAGTGTCATAGAAGTTGGCGGCACCCATTTTTTCTTGCAGCTTGTCGAAGTCAACATCGATCACCACAACACCAACGGCCTCGCCTTTTGCGTTCAGGATCGGGTCCAGAACGGAAGCTGAGAGGATTTTTTTGCCTTCAACATCAAAGGTGTAAGGCTCAGTCACGAATTGGCTTTTCTGCTGTATCGTCCTGCGCATACGCCGTTGAACATCAGCGCGGCCAATGTCTGCTGTCAGGGACTGAACACTGCCATTTTCTATGTAGAAGTAGGGAACGAACTGGCCAGTGTCAGAAGCGTACTTCTTGCCAACGTAATCAGCATCTTTGCCTGCAACATCCGGCTGCAGGAAAACGGCGATGCCGAGGATGTCCGTTGTCCCGCGCAAAGCTGCTTCTGTCATGAGCGCGATGTTGGTGCGCGAAGCATCTCCGCTGTCGATCTCAGCGCCGTAAGTGCGTGCAAGTGTTGTGGAAATAACCTGCGACTCTTTTAAAAGATCCTGCGCTGTGACAGCCAGTCCGGATGCAACCGAGTTGAACAAGGCCCGGCTGTCTTGCTCAGCCGTTTGCATGCTGAGGTAGGTTCCGATCGAAATTACGAGCGATGAGGCAACGAGAAGAACCGCTGCTGATGCGCTGACAATGCGATGACTTAGTTTCATTTTCTGCTTCGCCATACTGTAGAAATCAGTACGGGTTCCGCCATCTCTCACTCATATGATGCTGGTTTCAACCACCTCTGGTTGATTAACCCTCTCCTTGCGTAAATACAACAATAGCCATTATTATAGTTTTGTTAATATTTATCTGAATTTATCATCATAATACATACAAAGATAAGCTTAGATCAGATATTATTCCTGATAGAGAACCCATTTTATTGGACAATACTAAAATAAAACTATTATCACTATTAGGGATTATCCTAAGTGCGCAATACATGCTTTGAATTTAAACTTTGAAAAATTCAAAACTACAGAGGTACTAGTACCTACAGCTTTCACTCAGAGCATCTCATCAACGGTAGGTTGCTGCCACGTCTCCGCGGCACGTCTTGAACTGAGGGAATAACGGCATGATCTTGTGCGACCCTGCAGAGGGGGCCAACTTTCTACAAAAAAACGCTGAGCCCGTTTGCGTTGCTATGTAAGCTCCAAAACCAAAACGGGGTGAAACCCGCAGACCTCACCCCAATTCCACCAATTATCTCAGAAGGTTACATTCAGGCAGGCACCTTCTCCTGCTTTGCGTTGTTTTGTGCGTTACTAAGTGCAGATATGCGTCGTTCGCGAAGCTTCAGCGCTTTTTCCGCATTGCCCGCACGGACGTGGCCATACCCGCGCACTTTCACCGGCCAACTCAACAGATCATGCGCAGCTTTCTCACCAGCCTCCGCCAAACGAGTGCAGACCAGATCCATGTCTGCCTCATATGATGAACGCATTTCATTTGCCAAAACGCGCTCCTCATTGTTGCGGAACGGATCAAGGAACGAACCGCGCAGACCTTTGAGGCTGGAGAGGACCGAGAATAACTTCATCATCCACGGCCCGAACTCAGTCTTCACTGGCAGGCCGGTCACACGGTCTTTTTTCGCAAAGGGACCGCCGCCAATGTGGAAGCGCACTTCCAGATCGCCCTCGAAAGTTTCCGCAAGGCTCTGCTTGAACTGTGGCTGTGAGAACAGGCGCGCGACTTCAAACTCGTCCTTATGCGCCAGCAGACGGAAATATTGCGTCGCGGCGGTGCGAAGTATCAGTTCGCCCGCTCCGGCCTTTTTCAGCGCAACCAGCTTTTGACGGTAAAACCTGCCAAGGCTGCTGCCTTGATACTCCTTGAGGCGGTTCACCCGGTCCTCAATCAGCTCTTCCAGCGGCAGCGGGCGGTCCAGCTTCACCACTTGCGCAACCGGTGCTCGTGCTTTGGCAACCCGCTCCGGGTCCAGCACCATCAGGCGGCCCCAGTTGAAAGCCTCGAAGTTTTTGTCGCGGGCAACACCGTTCAACTCAATGGCCTGACGGATGGAACCGAGTGTCACCGGAATGAGGCCGCGCTGCCAGGCGGCACCAAACAGCATCATGTTTGCCATCACCGCATCGCCGCACAGGTCTTTCGCAGCCTGCGTGGTGTCGAAATAATCCAGCCGGTCGCCAACAGCCTCGCTCAGCCGCGCCTGCAGGTTGGGCGTGTTGATGTCCCAATCCGGGTTCTTGGAAAAGTCGATGGTCGGCACTTCTTCCGTGTTCACCACCACCTGAGCGGACCCCTTGCGCAGTGTTATCAGCGTCTCGTCACCTGCTGTCACCACCAGGTCGCAGCCGATCACCACATCCGCTTCGCCAACCGCCAGACGGGCGCTTTGCAAGCCATCGGCGGACTTGGCGATGCGCATATGCGTCATCACCGCCCCGTACTTTTGCGCAAGGCCCGTCAGGTCCAGTGTAGAAACGCGGCTGCCATCCAAATGCGCTGCCATGGAGAGGATCGCCCCGATGGTGACAACACCGGTGCCACCAATACCAGTCACCAGCAGTCCTGTTGCGCCGTTGATTGCGGGCAACTCCGGCTCTGCCAACAGTTCATCGCCAACGCTTTCAATCTGACGCTCTGCAGGTGTGGTGGCCTTTTTCGGCTCTGCACCATGAATGGTCACGAAGCTTGGGCAGAAGCCCTCAACACAAGAAAAATCCTTGTTGCAGCTGGATTGGTTGATCTGCCTCTTGCGACCCAGAGGCGTTTCCAGCGGCTCAATGGAAAGGCAGCCAGACTTCTCACCACAATCGCCACATCCCTCGCAGATGTCCGGGTGAATGTAAGTGCGGACCTTCGGGTCCTCCCACTTGCCGCGCTTGCGCAAGCGGCGGCGCTCGGTGGCGCAGGCCTGATCATAAATCAACACCGTCACACCCGGTATCTCACGCAGATCGCGCTGCACCGCTTCCAGCTCTCGTCTGTGGTGCACCTCAACGCCTGCCGGAATGGATTGAGCTTCCACCCGTTCCACATCCTCGGTCACCACCACCACCTTCTTCACGCCTTCATTGAGCGCGGCGGTGATGAGCTGGGGCACAGATTGCTCCCCATCAACGGGCTGTCCGCCCGTCATGGAAACAAAGCCGTTGACCAGCAGTTTGTAGGTCATGGTTGCATCAGCCGCCACGGCCTGACGCATGGCCAGAAAGCCCGAGTGAAAATAAGTGCCATCGCCCATATTGGCGAACACGTGCGGCTCATCCGTAAACGGCGCCTGCCCCACCCAGTGCATGCCCTCGCCGCCCATTTGGGAGGGGGCCTTGGTCTTCACCGGGTCATTGAAATACGCAATGGTGTGGCAGCCTATGCCTGCCAGCGCGCGGCTACCATCGGGCACTTTGGTGGAGGTGTTGTGCGGGCAACCGGAGCAGAACGAGGGACGACGCACCGGCCCCGGCTTCAGCTTGATCGGCACCGGCACCTTGGCCTTAAGCCCGTCATCCTCCAAAAACTCCGCGATGGCGGAGGCCACCTGATTGGCCGCCAGAACGCCGGAGTTCGGCAACAAGCCCTTGCCCTGCACCTTTAACGATATGCCCGCATCAAACAGGATGGTTTTCAGCTGATCCTCAACAACAGGACGCTTTTCCTCCACCACGAGGATTTTCTTGAGACCTTTGGAAAAGGCCTCGATAATCTTGGGATCCAGCGGCCACACCATGCCGATCTTCAGGATGCGGATGCGGCGCTTTTCCGTTTCAAGAGACGTAAGGCCCAGCTCATTCATGGCCTGACGCAGGTCGGAGTAGGATTTGCCCGAGGCGATGATGCCCACCTCCGGCTCATGCGCATCGTGAGTGATCTGGTTGATGTTGTTGGCCTGCGCAAACGCCAGCGCGCGTGGAATCTTCTCTTCCAGCAGCCGCTTTTCCTGCTGCACGGGCAGGTCGATCTCACGAATCCAGACGCCGCCTTGCGGGTCTTTCAAGTCCGGCTTCACCACCTCAATGCGGTCCAGATCCACCTCCACGGTGGATGCGCTTTCCACCACATCCGTCACCAGCTTCACGCCCACCCAGCATCCGCTGTAGCGGCTCATCTCCACGGCCAGAATGCCGTAGTCCAGAATGTCCTGCGGGTTGGCTGGGTAAAGCACCGGCATGCCAGAGGCAATCAACGCATGGTCCGACTGGCCTGCCACGGTGGAGGACTTGGCCGCGTGATCATCCCCACACAGCGCCACAACACCGCCCTTGGGGTGCGTGCCTGCAAAGTTGGCATGGCGGAAAGCATCGCCAGAACGGTCCACCCCCGGCGTTTTGCCGTACCAGAAGCCAACCACGCCATCCTTGTTGCGCATCTTCATGTTGCCCACGTGCTGTGAGCCCCAGATCGCCGTTGCCGCCAGATCCTCATTCACGCCCGGCTGAAACACGATGCTGTGCTTATCCAGATGCAGCTGCGCCCGCCACAGCTCCATATCGTAACGCCCAAGCGGAGAACCGCGGTAACCGGAGATAAAAGCACCCGTATTCAGCCCCGCCAGCTCATCACGCATGCGCTGCTGCAACGGAAGGCGCACCAGTGCCTGATTGCCTGTGAGAAAAACAACACCGCTGGTCTGGGTGTACTTGTCATCCAGCGACGGGGCGTTGTGGCTCTTGGACGGGGTCGGCACACTGCTTTTTTCTTCAGAAACCATCAGGTAACTCTCACAAATGTCTGGCGTTGCCGGGGTGCGGCAGGAAATTATCTGCGATGAAAAGACCCAAGATTTTTTGGAGATTTGATTATGAGGTGCGGCCTACTCGCAATATTACGTAGACCCATACTGCATGAAATATCAGCGGATGTACAATAATCCCTTTGAATACAACAGATAACCAAACTGAACGCCCTGAAGCCTCTGATTTCCTTGAGACTTCAGCGTCCGCTACGGCAGTTTCGGCTAGGCTCAGCACACCGGCCAACACACAAAAATGGAGCCCGAAAGGCCCCATTTCTGATCGAAAACTCAAGCATTTACAGCATAGTCCGCCTTACTGCGGCAGCAGGACGTCGCCTTTGCCGTTTTGGACGACCAGCAGGATGCAGTCTTTTGGGCCGACGCAGGCGTCATCGTGGAACTCTTGCCCCGGCTGCATCACATGTGAGCCCACGGGCAGCACTTCTTTTTTGCCAGCGCGGGTGTGTTCCCACTGTCCCTGCACGGTGATGGCGTTGTAGTCGTTGGAGTGGCCATGCTCCCCCACGTGGAAGCCGCCTGGCATCTTCAGGTACATGCCATAAGGGCCGGTATCACGGTCGCCCCACAACACAGAAATGTGGATCGGCGTGTTGCCAAACTGGGTCCACTCAATGTCTTTCAGCTGGGTCATGTGGTCATCATCTCCACCAGCAAAGGCGGTGGTGGACATGGCAATCAAGGCTGCGGTGCTGATGGCTTTCAGGACTGTCTTAAACATGGCTAATCCTTGTAACTCTCTGTTTTCATGCGAGCAAAGAGATGTGCTCTCGGTGTGAGGCTGAGACTAGCGATTGCCCTGATCCTGTGAAATATGCATAGTTGCAGCGAACAAGGGCGGACATGCATATGAAACTGAGCGCAGACGATCTTCTGGTGATTATGCACCTGACCCGCGAGCGAACGTTGGAGAACGCCGCCCTCGCGCTTGGCAAGGACACCTCCTCTGTTTTTCGCGGGATCAAGCGCATTGAGGCCAAGGTGGGCGAGCCACTGTTCACCCGCTCTCGCGCTGGTTTCAAGCCCCTGCCTCTGGGTTTGGCGCTGTGTGAGCAGGCCGAGCAGATCCATGCAGGGCTTTCTGCCGCTGATGCCCTGCTGGGTGGTGAAGATGTCGGGCTAACTGGTCCACTGCGGGTAACAACCACCGACCTGCTGCTGCAAAGCGTTATCCACCCCCGCCTTGCAGCGTTTCGCGAAGCCCGCCCGAACCTGCAGCTGGAGTTCAACGTCACCAACAGCTTCGAGAACCTGAGCGAGCGGCGCTATGATGTGGCCCTGCGCCCCACCAGCCAGCCGCCGGATGATATGATCGGCCTCAGACTGGCCACCATCGATTATAAGCTTGTTGGTGCACCAAAATATCTGGATGGGTTGGGTGAGCTTGATTTTCAGGAGTTCTCATGGCTGATCCCCGGTGACAGCCTGCAAGCGCACCCGGCAAATGACTGGTTTCGCGGCAAAGTCCCCTCACCGGCCAGCCTCATCCGCTATGACAGCATGAGCCTGCTGGCGGATGGTATCCGCAATAGTCTGGGCGTCGGCATCTTGCCCGACATACCGACGCTTCTTGATGGCCTGCGCGATGTCGGAGAGCAACCCGCCATCTACCAGACCGACTTGTGGCTGCTCTACCACCCCTCAAATCGCGGCAATCTCAAGATCACCGCGTTTGATGGATTTGTGAGAGGGGCATTGGGGGCTTAGGTCAAAGGACGTCTGCCATCAGATTTCTCCGCACACCCCACTTGCGAGTTTCCAGAGCTTTGCGGCTGTTTTCAGAAAGATCACCCGCCAGCACAAACCGCACGTTTCTGGTCTTAACATCCTTGGCCGCAAGGCTTCTGGTCACGTTCCAGACGGTCTTTGCGTTGTAGGAGGTCCAGCTCAGATAGTCGTAGGGCAAAACGATGTTCGCCGTGCTGTCAGTCTGGTAAGCCACCACCACATCGTGATGCACTTCCACCTTCTCAATCTTGCTGTCATCATGCAAACGCCCCAGCATCTCAACCAGCATCAGCGCAGAGAACGCTTGCGGCCGGGACAGCGCACCGGACGCATGCTTCATGAGAACTTCAATGCCCTCAAGGTCTTTCGCCTCAATCACAAGGCCCGTGAAAATGGTCTTCTCCGTGGGTGTAAAGTGAGCGTTCAGCAGAACGCCCTCAGTGCTTTCCTTGGAGATGCCAGCTTCCGCCAGTCGCTCACGGTTGATATCGGCCATCTCGTCGGGTGTCTTCAGCAGCGTTTTTCTGGTCAGACTATCAGCCGTCTTAAGGCTGCTGATAATGATGCTGCCCACACCGGGCACAAAGCTCAGCCCCTGATCCACGCCAAACTGTCCCGCGGCATGATAGTTCGCCAGCTCCGTCAACTCATCACGCAACGGGGTGAAGTGAGTGTACGGATCCACCTTCATCTCAAAGGCCAGCTTGCGGATCGCCTCCGGACGGCCAAAGAAGCCGCTGATGAACCCGTCTTCTTCACGCTCCGCTGTTTCCGGTGGCATGTTCCCGCGCGTTTTCACAAAGGTCGCCGCTTTGCCCACGCCCTTGCGCACGGATTTCACCATGCCCTTGGCATTGCCATACACGTTCTTGGCTGCGGTGACTGGGGCGGTCACCGTTGTGTAGACCGACTTGATTGGCGTGATGACGGCTGTGCCTGCACTTCTGGCAAAGGTGACTGCCTTGTTTTTTTCGCGCAGTGCTGCCAGTGCGTTCAGCTCATGGACATGATCTTCCATAAACTGCTTGCCCTGCACGGTGTAGGCACCATCTTCCGTTTTGATTGCGAAGGTCAAATACCGCCCATTGCTCGGCGCCGCCTCGCTGATTGTGTAGTTTTCGCTCCGTAGCGGCACAGACAAAACATCTGCCGCTGCAAAGTACTTCGGCGGCTCTTCGAGCTTTTTAAACGCAGCCGGACGCTTCGCTGATTGCTCCGGCATCACATCACTGGCAGCTACTTCATTGTGCGAAGGACTATCAAACAACCCATGCTTATCCTGATGACTTGCACAGGCCGAAACAGACAAAAAAATAACAAGCGTAAATGGCTTTTTGGCAGATAACATAAGATCTCGTTGGCCCGGAGAGGAAGGTATATTAGCAGTAAAATCTCATAAGCTAGGTAGCGGCACAGTTATGCGGTAACGTGTTGTGATATTTATATTTTTTACAATTCACAGTATAGCTCTTGAAAAGAGACTCGGCAGCACTTCAAAAACCATACCCTCAGTTTCCAAAGCTTTCATGACAACGCCCCGCAAACTAAACTTTATCTGTTAAAACTCAGAATTTCGAACCAGCAAGTAAAGAAACGCGCAGCACTCTAGCCGCTGCGCTCAATCTCTCCTCACACCGCCAATATCATCTTCGCGCGGAAGGCAAGGCCAGCTTCTGTGGTGTCCTGGTCGAGTTCGGCGCGGGCGCGGAGGACCTGGCCCTGGCGCAGGTCGAACATCAGGCGGGCACGTTCTAATGAGGGGAAGTCAGCGGGCAGGTTGCCCAGCTCTTTTTCCTTGTCAAAGCGGGAGGCGAGACGCTCATCAGCTCCGGTTATCGACCCTTGAAGTCGCTCGGTGGTGCCTTCCACCTGACCCACTGTTGTTGAAACGCAGTTACCCAGAAAACACCCCTTGCTGCCGCTTTCGTGGTTGCTGGCGTAATCAATGGTTGAGCGCATGAAGGCGATCACTGCCTTTTTAATATCCGGCTCTGTTTCAAACGCGACCAGCGGTGCGCATCCGTCATCGTTGGAATAGCGGTCGATCGCTTCCAGATAGAGCTGATGCTTGTCTCCAAACACCGAATACAGGCTTGGACTGTTGATGCCCATGGCTGTCGTCAGGTCCTTCATGGAGGCTCCGTCGTAGCCTTTTTTCCAGAACACATTGATGGCAGCTTGCAGGGCTTCGTCTCGGTTAAAGTTTCTTGGGCGTCCCATTTATTTTGTACCATTCATTACAAAACGATTGACTCTTGTTTGAGTTAGTGTTTAATAACGTTCATTACAAAACTCAAGGAGGCTTTTGTGAAACATACAGCATTAGCAGCGGGACAGCCGTTTCCGCAGCTTACAGTGAAGGCTGTTGGTGGCGGCGAACTCTCGCTCGGCATACCTGATGCTGGCTTCGACTGGCAGCTGATTGTGGTGTATCGCGGGGCTCATTGCCCACTTTGCACCCGTTACCTGAAGCAGCTCAACGAAAAGCTGAGTGACTTGCATCGCCTTGGCATTGAGGCGTTGGCGGTTTCGGCAGACAGCCTTGAAAGAGCACAGCGCCAACTGGCAGATGTGCAGCCGGAGTTTCCGGTCGGATACGGTCTGAGCCTTGAGCAGATGCAGGAACTGGGCGTTTACATCTCCAAGCCTCGCTCACCTTTGGAAGCTGAAGCCCCCTTTGCGGAGCCTGCCCTTTTTGTGGTGAACGACAAGCAGGAGGTGCAGCTGGTAGACATCTCCAACGCCCCGTTTACACGGCCAGATCTTGGATCGTTGCTAGGAGGGCTGGAGTTTATCCGCAGCCCCGCCAACGCGTATCCGGTGCGTGGCACGTTTAAGTAAATCCAAGGTTTTTTGAGCAGTTTTCTGTAACTGCCAACCTCGTAAAACTCAACTAACACACTGCCCTATATGCCGACTTAACTCAGCCGTAACAAGGTCTGGGAACACTCGATAACACTCTGGTGGTCGTGAAAAGACGAAGAAAGATAAGAAAATGACAAAGGCAACGCACACTGCAGAAGGCATCCGCGCAGCAATGGATCACCTGATCGACCGCGCCACCAACTATGACATTGACGCCTTGCAAACCATCTATCACGATGACTTCCACACCACGCTTGTTGCGCCAGACAGCAGCGTGACCACCTTCAACAAGCAAGAGTTTATCGAGCACTTCCGCAAACAGGCTGAAGCAGGCAAGCACCAGCTGAACACATGGGCAGAATGGCACGATTTCCATATTCTCGGTGACACCGGCGTTTCTGTGCTAACCCGCAAACACAGCGGCATGAACAACGAAGAAATGAAGCTGCTCTGCAACATTGAATGGCGCTTTGAAGATGGTCGCTGGCAAGTGCTGCGCGAAGCAATCTTTATGCAGCCGCTGGACAGCTGATAGCAAGACTTCCCTTCCAATGAGCGACTTAGGGGACGCCCCTAAGTCAACACCGTGGCGGAGCAGAGGTTCCTCCGCTCTCTGGTCGCGCCGGAGCCTGAAGGCATGCGCTCATGGCGGTTTCGCCTTCTTTTTGAACCTCACTGGAGAATTCTTATGAGCAATCGTCTGGCAAACAAAGTTGCCTTCATCACCGGAGGCAACAGCGGAATAGGGCTTGCCACCGCTAAGGCCTTTGTGGCTGAAGGTGCAAACGTCGTCATTTTGGCCCGCACACAGGCAAAAGTGGATCAGGCAGTCGCCAAAATTAGTAAAAACGCAATGGGTGTTGTTGGTGATGTAGCCGATTTGCCTTCTCTACGCAGAGCCTTTGAGCAAGTCAAAGAAGTCTATGGCCGAATTGATGTTGTCTTTGCCAATGCGGGTGTTGCACCCGCAACCCCGCTGATTGAAACCGGCGCGGAACAGCTGGACCGTGTGTTTGACGTCAACTTCAAAGGCGCTTTCTTCACCGTGCAATACGCACTGCCGCTTTTGGCACCTGAGGCCTCCGTGGTGCTCGTGGGCTCTTGCATCAGCGAAATGGGCACGGCGGGTTACTCAGCCTATGCCGCCTCCAAAGCTGCGGTGCGCTCCCTCGCCCGCACGTTGACGCCAGACCTTTATGAGATCGGCGCACGCATCAACGTTCTCAGCCCCGGCCCGATTGATACGCCTGCTCTTTCCAACGGCGGGCTTACTGACGAGCAGGTGAAGGCCACAAACGAAGCCTTTGGCAATCTTCTGGCCGCAGGCCGCGTTGGACAGCCAGAGGAGATGGCAGCCGTCGCCGTGTTCCTCGCCTCCTCAGAGTCTTCCTTCATGCGCGGCGCAGATGTGCAGGCGGATGGAGGCATGAACCAGATCAGGCTGCCTCGCGCGTCCTGATAGCGGCTTAGACATGCTCGCCCATCCCGCAAGCGGGGTGGGCTTCTCATTCAACATTCTCAAGGTTTTACATCATGCCATCAGTCAATCCCGGCACTGTCATACTCAACGGCGAAAATCCTTTCATCTGGCTGAGCGAAACCAAAGACGGCCCACGCACATCCGAGGCAAGTCTCTGGACCATCACATATTCCCCCAAAGGGGCAGGCCATGCTCTGTTCATCAAGAGTGAACTGACCAACGATGAATGGCGCATCTACACCGACAATGTGGAGATGACCCGCTGGCTGCAATCCACCGTGCAGGGCATGCTGGGGCCAGACACCAAAGACCAGAGCATCCCAACCATCAACGCCGAGTTTGACCGAAGCGGTGACACCCAAAAAGCATGGAGCCAGACCATCCGCAGCGCAGAGGACGAGATCGTGATGTCATGGTTCGATATGCACCAGCCTCTGCTCGTCAGCGACGAGACTCTCAGCGATCTGCCGCTCCGCCCTTATGGCGTGAGCGCGGTGATGATCCCGGCGGAAAAGGCAGTGCTCACCGTCAATGGACAACAAGCCCGCGGTCAAATCTGGCCTATGGATCTGGATGGTCACCCCTTCACCACCGGCGCTCTGGCCTTCTCAGAAAGCTGGCGTGCGTAACCCCCACTCATCTCATCCACAAGACAACAGGAGATCAAAATGACACCGTACACAATGACCCGCCGGCGCGTGATGCTGACCTTGGCTGCCACGGCTGCCAGCACCATGCTGCCACCCATCAGTTTTGCAGGTGAGCTGGCCACCATGAAGCTTGGCGGGCTGGAACTTTCCACCTTCTCAGATGGTTACTTCAACCTGCCCAACAACTGGTTTGGCAATGCGAATGCGGAAATCCTCGCAACAGCAGGCGATCCTGTTGTTGTTGGCGCTAATGTCTGGCTGATCCGTGCGGGAAAACGGCTGGTGCTGGTTGATACGGGGTCAGGTGTCGTTTTTGCGGAGACAGACCCAAATGTAGGCAAGTTGGATGCCTTGCTCGCCGCACAGGGCATCAAGCAGGATGAAATCACAGATATCGTCATCACCCACATGCACGCTGATCATATTGGTGGATTGCTGGGTCCAAATGCCGGTGGTTTCAGCAATGCAAAAATCCATATGGCAGAGGCTGAATGGACCTTCTGGACAGACCCGGCATTGGCAGAACGCGTTCCAGATGAAATGAAACCTCTCGTCGAAGTCGCCCAAGCGATCGCAGCGCCTATCAAAGATCGCGTTATGACCTATCAAAGATCGCGTTATGACCTATCAAGGTGAAACAGACTTGGGGGACGGACTGGTGCTTGTGCCACTTCCTGGCCACACACCAGGACACAGCGGTCTGCGCATTGCTGGTGGCGGCAAGGAACTCTGGATCATCGGCGACGCCATCATCTCGGAGGTTTTGCAGTTCAGGAACCCTGAAATCACATACGGTCTCGACATCGATCCGCAGCAAGCCATCAAAACACGCAGGGACCTGCTCACTCGCCTTGCAGAAAGCGGCACCCCACTGGCAGCCACACACCTGAGCTATCCCGGCATGGGCCATGTCACGCAGGACGGCGATGGCTTCATCTTCAAGCCCCTGAGCTAATCGCTTGGGTCGCGCCTCACTTTGGCAGCAGTTCAGCCGGTTGCACGCACCTCTTCAAGCGGTGTGCAATCGGTTTTCTTGCTCAGGATTATCAGCTGGCTTAGCATGACCGCCTGTATTTTCAGGCGCATCATGCGCTGACAAGTCATTTGAGCAAGGTGATTTTGAGATGAAACCCACCAGCATTTCTGAGCTGACAGCAGAGTTTGGCGTGATCCTGTTTACGGAGAACTTTGAGCTCTGCGTGCAGTTCTATGAGCACACTCTGGGCCTGCAAGCTATTGAACGCACGCCGGATCTGGTCAATCTTCGCTTTGGTGGCAGCTATCTTATGGTTGAGCGCGGCGGGCACGGCAGCCCCACGCAAAAACCGCGCAGACAGAACTCGAGTGTCCTGCGGTTCAACACAGACGACATGGACACAGCCATTGAGCTCCTGAACGCTAACGGACTGGATGTTCAGCCGCAGTCATTCGACTGGGGCACAATCGCAGCCTTTACCGATCCGGATGGAAACCTGTGTGAGCTGAAATCCCCGGCCCTCGTGGAAGCGTGACAGAGCATCTCCCCGAAAACCTTAGGGCCATCGGGGATGTGTTTCAGCGCAGAAAGCTGAGCTTATTTCCAGTAGTTGTTGGCCGCTGCAACAGTGCTGAAGTGCTCAGCAATGGTTTGTGAAGCTGCTATCAGAGACTCTGAATCATATTCATACATCAAGCGCATGGCAGAGCGGACTTCGGCATCCGGCTGCATAAATTTGATAGCCATACGGGACAGTTTGACTGCAAGCTCATAGCCCTCTTGCGGGTTGGCTGTTTGCAGCGTTGGGAGCCAATTCTCATCCATAATTCGCATCCTTTTGATTTGGCGATTTTGGAAGAGTCAAACAGGCGAGAGACAAGCGCAATCTCCCCAATTTCCATTGGGATTTGTAGGAGGGGTGCCGTCATAGAAACAGGCAGAAGCACGCCGCTCCTGCCTGTAGTCGCAAAAGATTAGTTGCCGACCTTCTGGTAAACGGCAGGCTTTCCGCCAGTCACCTTAGGTAGCGCAAAAACGGTGTACTGAGTGTCCTCATCCGGTTCACCCATGCCCAGAGAACCCATTGGCATGCCCGGAACTGAGAGGCCTTTGATGTCCGGACGCTCCGTCAACATGCGGTTTACAGCATCCAGCGGCACGTGCCCTTCAATCACATATCCATCCACGATAGCGGTATGGCACGCTTCCAGATTTTCAGGCACACCCACCTGTTGTTTGACGCGGTAAAGATCATCCGTCTTCTTCACAGTCACATTGAAGCCCGCATCTTCAAGCGCATCCCCCCAAGCTGTGCAACACCCGCAACTCGGAGATTTGTAAAGCGTTACGTCCTTTTCACCTTCAGCATGCGCAGGCAGCATTAAAGCGCTTGCACCAAGAACAGCAGAGAACACACCAGCAAACAGATTAGTTTTGGAGATCATGAGTCTATCCAATCCAGTTTATTATTTATTTCAGTCAGTTAGAGTCTTGAGGTCTAAACAGCTGAATGGATTGGAGGCCTGTCTATACCGCTGATTTGAGCAGAGTACACCGGTAGCAAAACCGGCACAGACATGCTGGAGCTGCGGTATAAAGGAGAGATTGCATTGGTCTGATCCAGCAGCCCAAGCGTCGCCATACAGGCAGTCATACCTGTTGCCATGGCTGTCTCTGTTTCACAGCAGCAACAAGATGATTTATCAGAGATCATATGCTCCATGGCAGCTGCATTCTGCTCAACCAGAGCGAGCTTTTGTGCTGCACTGTTAGACGCCATTTCGCCCTGCATGCTCATGGCATAGGGCGTGGTGACGAACAGCGTCAATAATATGATCAGCACACGAAACATGGCTGCAACCTAAGGGCACATTACGGCAGTTTCAAGTTAAACTGTTGTAATCTCCTGCGTAGGACAGCGTGACATTTATGCGCACCAGATTTTTCATTTCTCCCGAAAAAACGCTTGACCTCAACTTAACTTGAGGAAGTACTTGAGTGTCATCTCATCACAAGCGGGCTGAGGCTGTTCCCCCCAATTGGCGTAATTTTGCGCTTTTGCCTCACCTGACTAAACTGGAGTACTGACATGAGTGAACCAAAAGCCGCCTACCTTGTTGCCAGCAGCTTTATGCCAAAAGATCATGGCTCAATCGACGCATATGGCGAAAAAGCCGTTCCACTATTTGAAGCTGCAGGTGGGGAATGCATCATCTTTGGCGGACCCGATCAGCCTTTTAAACATCTGGAAGGCGTATGGAACACAAACGCGCAACTGACGCTTTTCCGGTTCCCAAGTATGGAAGCCCTCAAGACGCTCTGGAACTCCCCTGAATACCAGGCAATCAAACACCTTCGCACAGACGTAATCCCGCCAAACTTCACGATTGCTGTGGAATCCAGCATCTAAATCACATCCCCCCAAAGGCATTAGGGCGCTCTGTCTCCCCAGGATACGGCAGAGCGCCAGCCTTCACGCAAAGCGTGCTGTACGGGCAACAGACGTGCTTTATTTCGCAGAAACGCTGGGTTTAGCAGACAGGGCCATGATCTGCCGATAGGCTTCAAAGATTGTTTCTTAGAGATTTTATTGATGTCTGTTTCACGCCCCATCCTGTTTTATCAACTCAGCCTCACCAGCTTTCAGTTCCCCCGTGCCATGCTGGGCGTGCTGTTTCCCTACCTTGTAACTGTCTACCTTGCTGAGAGCCCGGAACGGGTGAGCTATGCAATGACGGCTTCTATGCTGCCCAACCTGTTTGTGCTGCTGTTTGCCGGGGCCGTCGCTGACCGTCTGAACAAGCGCAAGCTGCTTGTTTTGCTGCACATCGCCAATGCGGTCCCCGTAATAGCGTTGACTGTGCTGCTTCATTTCGGCTTTGTCGGGTTTGAAGGCCTGATCCTCTTTGCGCTGCTCTCTGGCACCACACTGGCATTCGTTCAGCCTACGCTGGATGGCATGCTCAACCACATATCATCCATGCTCATCGGGCGCAGCGTGACGCTTTCCGTAGGGATGCTCTACCTCGTCACGCTGGCAGGCTTTGCACTTGCCAGCAGTGTGGAGTGGGTTGGTGTTGCACCGCTGCTTGCCATCTCCAGCACGCTCTTTCTGGTTGGCATTATAACAAGCCTGCGTTTGCCAGACACGCCAGCACTTGCGGCAAAAGAAAGACCCAGCATCCTTAGCGAAATTCGTGAGGGACTGGCTTTGGTGTTGTTTTCCAAAACCCTAAGATTGCCGGTGTTTCTGATGAGTTCAGCCGGCCTCATACTGGGCGGTCCCTATGCCGTTCTGGTGCCGCTTATGTTACGGGATACCTATCACGCCACAGGCTTTGACTTTGCGTTTGCCTTCGCTGTTTTCATGGTTGGCGGCGCATGCTCCAGCGGCTTGCTCCTCAAACTGGGAGCAATCAGAAATCCAGTCCCACTGCTTGTTGTGGGTTACAGCATGGGCGGCTTTGCACTGCTGTTTTGGGCGATGTCTCCACCTTACTGGGCTTTTCTTGGCAGCATCTTCTTTTGGGGCGTTGGCGGCGGTATCTGCCTCAACATGAGCCGCATCATCTTGCAGGAGCAGGCGCCCTCAACCCACAAATCCCGCGTGCTCAGCGTCATGTATCTGGGTGATGAAGGCGGTGCTCCTGTTGGCAGCCTTATAACTGGCGTGTTGATCACCACCCTCAGCCTGTCCAGCGCCTCCATCATTCCCGGCGTTGTGGTGCTCTTCATCTCCCTCCTCCTGTTGCTTGCGCTAAGCGCACGGCGGAGTGAGGCAAAAGCAACACAGGATGCGGGGCAATGACGGGCAAGCTGTATGTGCCTTGACTTCCCGTGCAAACCGCATAATCTCTGGCCCGATCAAAACGCGAGGAGATAAAGCGATGAACAAGAACAGGACAACACATTCAACCTGCCCTGTTTCTGTAAGAGTTCATCACCATGCCTTTATCTATCTCACTCAATCATCTGTCTTGCGCACGTCCTGACGGTACTGCACTTTTTTCTGATCTCAACCTTCAGTTTGCTCAACACCGCACTGGCCTGATTGGCCGCAACGGCACTGGCAAAACAACACTGCTGAACCTCATCAGCGGTGCGCTGACACCTGCTTCCGGCTCAGTTTCCGTGCAAGGGTCCGTCGGCTTGCTAAAGCAGCAGCTGCAAAGCGGACCAGAAGAAACACTTGCAGACCTGTTTGGCATCACCGAAGCTCTGCGCGTCCTGCAAAAGGCTGAGGCAGGAACTGCCAGTATGGACGAGTTGGCTCACGCAGACTGGACGCTGGAAAGTCGCATGGAAGCGGCCCTCGCCCAGATGGGGCTAGAAATTTCCACTGATCACCCACTCTCCGCTCTCTCCGGTGGGCAGATCACCCGTTGCAGGTTGGCGGCACTTCAGTTTCATGATGCAGATTTTCTGCTGCTGGACGAGCCTACCAACAATTTGGATGCAGATGGGCGGCAGGCTCTAGGCACCTTCCTCGCCAAGTGGCGCAAGGGTGCGATCATCGTCAGCCATGACCGTGCCTTGCTGGAGCAGATGGACTGCATTGTAGAACTGACCACACTGGGTGCCTCCGTGTTTGGCGGCAACTACAGCTTCTACAAAGCGCAAAAAGCACAGGAACTGGCTGCCGCTGAGCAAGATCTGGCATCTGCTGAAAAGCGTATTGGCGACCTGAACCGCAAGATCCAGAGCGTTGCCGAGCGCAAAGCTCGCAAGGATGGAGCTGGCCAACGCGCCCGCGCCAAGCGCGACCAGCCCAAGATCCTTCTCAACGCCATGCGCAACAAGGCTGAAAACAGCCTTGGAGAGAACGCTAATCAAGCATCCCGACTGCGCGAGGAGGCGGAACAGCACTCCAAAGCCGCCCGCGAAAAGATCGAGGTTCTGGAACAGCTCAGCATCAGCATCGCCTCCTCTGGTATTGCCAGCGGCCAGCGGGTGCTAACAACTGAGGGCCTGAGCGTGGGCTATGAGAAAGATCAGCCTTTGCTTCACGATTTTTCACTCGTGATAACGGGGCCGGAACGCATTGCCATCAAAGGCGCAAATGGAACTGGCAAGACCACGCTGCTGAAGACATTGACAGGTAAGCTCCCGCCCCTGTCCGGCACTTGCCAGCTGCACCCCTCTGCCCGCGTGTTGGACCAAAGTGTTAGCCTGTTGAACCCAGAACTGTCGGTGCTGGAAAACTTCCGCGTGTTGAACCCGGAGCAGGATGAAAACACCTGCCGTGCTATCCTCGCCCGTTTTCTTTTCCGCGGAGATGCCTCCACACAGCAGGTCCAAACCCTCAGCGGTGGCATGATGCTGCGCGCCGGCCTCGCTTGCGTGCTCGGCGCAGCCCAGCCCCCCAAACTGCTCATCCTGGACGAACCCACCAACCACCTCGACCTCACCGCCATTGAGGCCATCGAATCCGCCCTCACCACCTACAACGGCGCCCTCCTTCTAGTAAGCCACGATGCCACGTTTCTGGAGAGTATTGGGGTGACAAGAGAGGTGGTGTTGGGGGAGACGGTGAGGGTGTGAAACAAAAAAGCGGAGGCTCATCACCTCCGCTCTCAAAACGCTTAGAACTTGTAGCTCACTGAACTCTTGAAGTTGACGCCCTTCTCAGGCGCTGCTCCATCAGCAAAATAAGGGCGGTAGTTTTTGTTGAACATGTTCTCAATGGAAGCACGGGCCTCCAATCCCTCAAAACGCCCCTCTTTTGGAGTCCATGTCAGAAACACATCATGGACTGCATAGCCTTTACTCGGACGATACAGGCTGGTGTAGTTATCTGGCACCCGGTCCTGAGCATCGACAAAACGGCCCTTCCAGCCAAATGTGATGTCCGCTTCTGGTACCTTGTAGCCCAGGCTGACGACCAACTTTGCTGGAGCAACTTCAGAAACGTACTGGTCCGTGGTTGCATTGACGTCTTTAAGTGTCCCATCATGCTTACCCTGCATTCTGGAATACGCAATGCTGCCGAAGAACCGCTCACTGTCGTAATACAACTCGGCTTCAAAGCCCTGCGTATAGTAGCCAGCAAGATTTCCATATGTTGGCGCAGGAGCGTCGTAGCTTCTCGAGTTCTCACTCAACAATCGATAAATGTTGTTGGAGACATCATTGCGATAGATCGCCATACGACCAGTAATCGTGTCGTTCTGTATCAGCACATTCTTGAAGGTTGAAGCTACACCGATACGTTTGGCAGAAACACGCTCATTTTGCAGTTGCGTTGCCGTCGCACGTGAGCTGCCAACATCATAGAACTCATCAACCAGTGGGGCACGAAGCTTATAAGCATAGTCACCAAAGAGTTTGATGTTAGGTGTCAGAGAGTAAACTGCACTGATGCTAGGAGAGAATCCAAAGCGCTCTACAGTACCGTAATCATGGTTCATCTCTGGATTGTTATATTTAGGTGCAAGGTTGGCTTCACCTTTGGAATGAATGTAGTCATAACGCAGCCCCGGCGTCAGTTCTAATCCAGCAAAGCCAATCGTGTATTCACCCCAGGCAGACCAAATTGTCTGCGTTCCACTCGGAATATTATAAGCCTGCAAGTGCCCATCATTGTACTCAGGCCGCCCGACATAACTCTTCTTAAAAGCCATACTGTCGCGAATTTCGTGGCGCATTTGCACGCCATATTTCAGCGTATTTTCAAAGTCACCCCAATTAAAGGCGGAGGTGTTTTGAAGGTCCAGTTTGTAGATGGAATAGTCCAGTGTGCTGTCATCACCCCCGACATAAAGGCCTGCGCTATAGTCCGGATCAGAGACGGGTACCCGACGTGTGTCATGCTGGGCTGTCTTGGAGTAAGAAGCCTTGAACGCCAAATCAATAAGATCGCTGTCTGGGTTATATTCATAAGTCCCGCTCAATGAAGTATCCTTCATCTCACGGTCAACAGCCTGAGTTTTCAGGTATTCTTCCAAAGAGCCATACTTATTCAAAGACCACTGCGAAGCCGTAATCAAACCACGTCTGGCAGCCCATGGTTTGTAGTCATCGCTGTAAGAATGTATGCCACTTAACTCAAAGAAGTGGTCCTCACGCTCCAGGCTTGCTTTGAAGTGCCCAGTCAACATGCTACCCGCAGAAAGCGTCAGATCTTCGTCATTACCTGCAACTGAGTAGTCGTCGTTGGTTCGGTGCGTTCCAGCAACCAACACTTCAAAGCCTTGCTCCTCCGAGCGGGCATAGGTGGCAGCTGATTTTACGAGTTCATTGCCGTTGGAAGCAAAGCCGACTTTCGCAAAAGCGCCATACGACTGGCCATCACGCAACATGTCCGAAGCGCTCTTAGTTGTCATCTCAACAGAGCCTCCGAATGCACCATACTTTTCAGCGGATAAAGTACCCTTGGTGAGATCTATGACCTTAAGCAGTTCAGGATCGATAAAGACCGATCCCTGCTGGTATTTCTCAAAGGACTTTTGAGCGCCATCAATGGTGATTTCAATATCTTCTGTGTCACCAAAACCCATAATGTTGATGGATTGCCCGAGAACACGGCTGTTGCCGATCAACTCAATACCAGGGAGGCTGGAGAGCAAGCCAGGAATCGTCGCGGACTGAGTGCGGTCAATCAGGTCACTTGTGATTTCGGACTGCGCAATAGTGTCCTTGTTGTCTGTAGACCCGGTCACAACAATCGGGTCCAGCGCGTCGGTATCTTCGCCTTCTTTCGATTTATTGGATTGAGCTTGAGCAGATTGCACAGATAGTGAAAAAGCGCAGGCGACAAGCACTAGGGTACTGCAAGCCTGCTCCGGTCTCGGAGAGAACTTCATTATATTACCGATGTTTATAGAAAGAGAGATTGGCTTGCGGCTGGCCTCTAACTATAAAACATGAGGTATATAATCAAGTTTTATTTTTGGAGTTTTGGATAAATATTTCTCAACACTTGCAAGTGGTAGAAATCGATTCCTACAGTTCTGCGATAATTGACGCACTCACGAAATCTGAAACCAATCAGCTTCCCCGAAGTCAAAGGTGCGTCACCTTCAGTGCTCCGCCCCAGCGGCTGTTGAGGTAGTTGGCGACGAGGGAGCGGTGGCATTGGTGGGGGAGGTGTTCGGAGCAGAGGAGGCAGGCGCCTTCGAACATATCTGCCTTGAACTTGCCCTCCACCTTGCGCTGGGAGAGCAGGCCCATGAAGCGGTCTTTGAAGATGGTCCAGTCGCCCTTCTCTTTCTTGAAGGCTTTGAACATATCCTGATCCGGTGCCAGCAATGGCTCGTGCTCATAGCCGATACCGCCAATGGCCTCCAGGAAGAAGGCCAGATCATTAGACTTGGCAAAACCAGCCAGCTGAGAAGTGTTATTGAGGCGCACATCAATCACCTTCTTGACGCCCGCACTTTGCAAGCGGCCAAAGAAGTTCTCTGCTGTTGTTTTGGTGAAACCGATTGTTGTCAGGGTCATATCAATCACTTTATCTCTCAGCCAAGCAAGTCTGTTTTAGTTCATCCGCAATGCAGGCGCCATGCTGGTGATCAAAAGCAGGGCCATGCTCACGTTGAACAGAGCAATGCGATTGCCTTTTGCCAGCAGAGTTCGCAGGGCTGAACCAGAAAGCGCCATATGCTGATGCTGGGAATGTTCACCACAGCAAAGACCGCAATCAGCAACATCAAGCTGGTCATGTAGTTCTCAGCACTGGTGTAGGAAACAGTTACAATCAGCGCCACAGCCCAGGCCTTTGGGTTGAGCAGTTGGAATAGGAGATTTGTTGGCTGGCAGGGCTCTGCAAGATGGCTGTCTCCAAGTAGGTGAAGGGCCTGCAACAACCTCTCTGCTCTGCGGATTTTGTCAGTTTGATGAGGAGCTTGACCATCCGATCCTCTCCAGCCTACCGTCTTCCCTACGGCTACGCTTGCAGGATCTGGGCTCGGAGCCTTGGTTAGCAGCAACGCTCAAACTCATAGCCCTGGAAGCAAACTTTAACGGGCAAGGCTCTAATGCCATTTTAAACCGATTGATTGAAACAATCGCCATTCAGAGTACGCGAACGCTCAACGCCCAACCCAGCGAAGATGCACAGACAGGCTTTATCGCGGCGCTTGCTGACAAGTCCCTCGCGCGCGCAATCACCCAGATCCACCGCGCACCCGAGCAGAACTGGCAAGTCACCAGCCTAGCCGAAGTTGCAGGCATGTCGCGCGCCAGTTTCGCCCGCCATTTCATTCGGCGCGTGGGCAAATCACCCATGGAGTATGTGCGAGACTGGCGCTTGATGCGCGCGCGCAGCCTACTGACTGACACCAACCTCAGCAGCGATGAAATCGCCACCCGCTGCGGCTACAACTCCCTCCCCTCCTTCTCCAAACTCTTCAAAAAACGCTTTGGCATGGGGCCGGGAACATTTCGGAAGAATGGCGAGAGAGAGTAAGAACCCTGTAATTTATGAAGCAAAAGCCTCGGTATTTACCGAGGCTTTTGTCGATCATATTTATAATTTACTGATTATAAGTCATATTTGCTACAAGAGACGGAAGCTTCGTTTTCATCTGTTTAATCGCATATTTTTTTGTAGGCACCAGTTCCACCGTTACTTTTTCGTCGGAGAAATATCCGCCCTTTTCGCGAGTTACGAGCTGTATAGTTCCGATATGACTGATCTCATTTGCGCTAACTGTAAAGCTTGGCGCACGTTGAGAAAGCTGCTTAGATGATGCTGGTATGTATCCACCAGAGAGAAGCCCACCAAAATTTATTGAGTATTGTTCTTCACAAATTATCCTACTAATCCAATAATCTCCAGCTGGAAGCGCTTTATAGCCTGGTCTGGATAGTAAACTCTTAAATAAAACCGCCTCACCATCGCTAAACTTATAAACTGTGTTTGTCCTTTTACTCTGGAAAAACAAGATAGGCAGCCTGCACCGACGCGAGCCGTAATGCAAATCTGTAAACACTATGCCTTTGCCAGCTTTCAATTCTTTGTTTATTTCTGCAATGGCTTTTATGTTTTCCGTTACTTCGTTAGGGCCACCGCTAGTCGTAGTACAAGCGCCCAATAATAATAATCCAAGAATAGATTGCTTTTTTAACATTCCAACCAACATCAGAGTACTTTCAATTTAACTCAAAATCATCATGGCTGAAGAAAGCACCCAGAGCATACCCCAAGCTGAACTCGTAAATTTACTCAATTAATAGGTGTAGATTAATGCCAACCCCCAAACCGTGCTTGTGCTTCCGATACCACGAGATCGCGGAACCATTTGTGGGCGGGAGAGGTTCGGTTGCGGATGTGCCAGATGGCGCTGATGCCAACGTCGACGACAGGGGCTGGGCACTTGCAGGAGGCGAGGCCGGATTTTATGCCACCGCAGATCAGTTTGCGGGGCATGGTTGCAATCAGGTCTGTACCTGGCAGTGTCGCAGCAAGGGCGTTGAAGCTGGGGGCAGAATAGACCGTCTGCCGCTTGAGGCCCAACTCAGCCAATGCACGGTCAATGAATGTCACTTCGTCAGCGGTTACCAGCATGTTGGCATGCGGTGCCGCGACATATTTTTCCAGCGTGTCCGGAGCATCTCGCGTTTTAGGATCGTAGAACACCACAAACTCATCATCAAACAGCGTTTGCGCAACAAACTCATGGGAGTCTGGTGGTGGCAGCGGGGTGAACAGCAAATCGGCATCGCCATCCACCAGAGAGGCGACCTCGTGACGATGAGACAGGCGACAACGGAGAGTTACACCAGGAGCCTCCTGCCGTAAGCGCTTGATTACTGAGGGGATCAGCAGGTTATGGTCTTCATCACGGCAGTCGATCACAAAGCGGTTGGTTGCGGTGGACGGATCAAACTTTGACGGTTCACCGATCAACGCCAGCGTTTGCAGCAGCTCTTCCACCATGGGCATCAGAGCATCCATACGCTTTGTCGGCACCACGTTGCGGCCTGCTTTGACGAACAGCGGGTCTCCCAAAAGCCCCCGCACCCGTTCTAATCCATGGCTGACGGTGGACTGGTTCACGCCCATCATCTGCGCAGCCTGCGTCACTGATCCGCTTTCATGGATCAGCTTCAACATCATCAGGGCGCGGCCATCAAGACCTAAATAATTCATTTTCTGCATAGTTCTTATTGAATTAATGCATTTGTATTCATTAAGCCAGCCCCTCATGTATCGGCAGAACGCACACTCTCAATTTCAAAGGAACAAAATATGCAGGATAAGAGAGTTTCTGTCGCTGTTGCCTACCACTCTGGTTTTGGTCACACCGAAACGCTGGCGAAGTCTGTCGTCAATGGCATCAATTCAATTGAAAACGCAGATGGTGTGCTGGTCGATGTCACTGGTTTAAAAGGCGACTTTGCCATTTTGAACAACGCTGATGCCATCATTTTCGGTTCACCAACCTATCTGGGCTCTGTCAGCGGTCCCTTTAAGATGTTCATGGATGAAACCTCCAAGGTCTGGTTTGACCGTGGTTGGCAAAATAAGCTGGCGGCTGGCTTCACGGTATCGGCTTCACAGTCTGGCGATAAGATGACTACTCTCGTGCAGATGTCTGTCTTTGCAGCTCAGCAGGGTATGATTTGGGTTGGCGCCAACGATATGGCAGGTAATAACTCCAGTGCTGGCTCCGTTGAAGACATCAACCGCCTCGGTTCTTATCTGGGCATGATGGCACAAGCTAACGTGGATGAAGGGCCAGATGTAGCGCCACCAAATGCAGACCATCGCACGGCAGAATCCTTTGGCAAGCGCATTGCGGAAGCATCCCTGCGCTGGGGCAAGGCTCCGGCCACTCAACCACAAGAGCTGGAAGCAACGGCTTAAGGCTTTACTGACAACGTAAAAGTCGACCCTACAAAAACGCCAAGCAGCATAAACTGTTGTCTCAACGACTTTTGCAAAACTGGCCCCTCTTTGCCGAGGGGCCTTTTTCGTCAGGCGGCCTGAAAGTCGTGCAGGATGACATTGAAACCTTCATCAACGGTTGGCGCCTGAAAGTATTTGGTGAACTGCTCAAACTGAGCTTCACTGACCGTAAACTGATGCTCGCCTGCCTCATTACGGACCCAAAGGCGTTCCTTACATACCTCATCAGGCACGGAGAGATAATGCAGCTCGTGGGCGACATTAGCAGCCTCAAACAAGCTCTTCATCCACTTGCGATCCCGCATCGTGTTGGCCTGAAAGTCCAACGCAACAGAAACACCGTGCTGCAGCAGACCCACAATGTGCGGGCCAAGCGCTTTTTTCACGCGGGCAGAATACTTCACGTAGTCCTCCAGCGTATTCAACTCATCGGGAAAGAGCGTCGCGTTCCAATGATCTTCGCTGATCAGCACAGCATGATGATCATTCACCAAATGTGTGAGAAGAGTGGATTTACCAGAGGCAATCTTTCCGCATACCAGAAGCAGCTTTGTTTCCTGAGCAGTCATAATTACCTCCGTAAAAATCTATTCCAAAATTATAGATCTATCATACTCATATTCACCTCAGGTTGCACAATGTGACATAGCACCCCGAATCCATAAAAATCTTAGGCATTTCTGCCATTTATGCGAAGCCTTTACATGCATCACATCTCATAAAATAAGTATTTACACCTATTTATGAGTGAATAGATTTCCGTCAAAATGCCTGCCGCTGGCAAGTGAAGCATAAGGTGATAGCCCCCAATGCCAGCGGATACGGCTATCTTCCTTTGTCGAGGTACAAAAAACAATGGACGACGCTTCTGGTTGTCGACCGATCACCGGTGAGGTTCTGATCAGGGAGCCTTACCAATGATAGAGCTTCTCCTTGAGCCTCAGGTTTGGCTAATCTTTCTTACCCTGTTTGGACTAGAGCTGATTTTGGGCGTTGATAACGTCGTGTTCATTTCGGTTCTGTGTGAGCGCCTTCCCGCACACCAACGCACGATTGCCCGAAACCTTGGTATCGGACTGGCCGTGCTTGCTCGTGTGGGTCTTGTGTTCTCCATCAGTTGGGTGATGTCCCTCACCTACTCGCTGTTTCAGGTCAGCACCGTTGATATCAGCGGTCGTGACCTGATCCTAATTGGCGGCGGCGCATTCCTGCTGGCCAAGAGCGTGGCAGAGTTGAAACACCTGTTGGTGGCGAGTGATACCGAGCACGCGCCTCACCTGGCAAACGGCATGACGGTCGTGCTGCTGCAAATCGTGGCGATGGACGCCGTGTTCTCCATGGACTCGGTGATCACCGCTGTTGGTTTGACGGATGATTTGCCAATCATGGTCGCGGCAATTCTGGCATCTGCTGTTGTCATGGTGCTGACAGCTGGCGCAATCAACCAGCTCGTCACAAAGCACCCGGGCCTGAAAGCGCTGGCCCTGCTGTTCCTTATTTTGCTCGGTGGTCTTCTCATGACTGAGGGCTTCGAGATCCACATCAACAAGGGCTATGTCTACTTTGCGATGGCCTTTGGTTTGCTGTTGGAGATCGTCCACATTCAGCTGAGCAAGAAGATAAAGGCTGTTCAGGCACGCCGGAAGTCCAACATCCGGTACCTGACCAAGCCTTCAAGGCCGGGCCGGGTGGAAAACAGGCAAGCAACCCGCTTCGGCAGTTTAGCGAACCTATAGGGTTTGATCAGCATTTCTGCATAGGCAGAGCAGGTGGAGACCGATACAGAGGGGATTAGCTGCTCTAATCTCTACAAGAATCGGATCTCTGTCTGTGCTGGAATTACTCGCAATTTGCTTTATCGGTCTGCTCGGCGGTGTCGCCGTTGGCCTGCAAGCGCCTATGGGCGGTATTATGGGCCAACGCGTTGGCGGAGCTGCCGCCAGTGTCATCATTCATGCAGGCGGATTAATCGCTTCGCTTGCCCTGCTGTTTGCGCGCAAGGGTGAGCAGATCAGCGAGTGGCGCACCATTCCGTGGTACATGCTGGCTAGCGGTGTCTTTGGCCTCATTCTCTATCTCACCATCACGCAGACCCTGCCAAAGTTGGGCGCAACATCAGCTGTGCTGCTCATCATCGTCGGGCAATTAATGGCTGGCATGGTCATCGACCACTTCGGCCTCTTCAACCTGCCCATCCGCTCCATAGACCTCAGCCGCGCCCTCGCCGCCATGCTGCTGATCTCCGGCGCTTATTTGATGGTGCGGTAAGTCTCAGGAGCCTCAGAAATGCAGAAGGTCATTGTCACAGGAAGTTCTGGTCGCATTGGCAGCGAGATCGTCTTAGCTCTCAAGCCATCTTATGAAGTTATCGGCATAGATCGCGTCGCGGCACCAACAACAGCACACATTGCTGACATCTCAGATGCAAAGACGATGCAGCACCTCTGTCAGGGCGCGTTCGCGGTGATCCACTCAGCCGCTCTCCATGCACCGCATGTAGGCGTGTTCTCGGAGGATGAATTTCGCCGGATCAATGTAAAGGGTACAGTTGCGCTGGCTCACATGGCGCGTGCGGAAGGTGTTCAGCGTTTCATTTTCACCAGCACCACAGCTCTTTACGGTCAGGCCAACACGCTTGCAGACAAAGCAGCCTGGATCACAGAGCAGATAGAACCACAGCCACGCACGATCTATCACCGCACCAAATTAGAAGCCGAAAACCATTTGGCACCACTGGCAAGCGATACGTTCAAGGTGAGAGCCCTGCGCATGTCACGATGCTTTCCGGAAGATTCCGCCCTGATGGTCGCCTATCGGCTCCACAGAGGTATCGACAAACACGACGTTGTCGCAGCGCACGTGGCTACACTCACTGATGACGGAAAAGATTTTGATCGCTTCATCATCTCCGGACAAACGCCCTTCCTGCTTGAAGATGCGGAGGAGTTGAAGATAGACGCGCCTGCCGTTATCGCCCGGCGATCCCCCGCGATTGTAAAACTATTTCAATCACAAGGCTGGACATTGCCCAAGTCGATCGACCGTGTTTACGACGCCAGTTATGCGAAGCAAGAGCTGAACTGGGAGAGCAAGCACGACAGCTTTAATTTCGCTGCCACGCTTAACGCTGTCTGATAGATACGCCCTTACACCAGCACCTGCTCAGCCCCCTCGGAAAGGTGATAGATACAGCCCTGTTTACAGGAGAGCTGCAGGAGTTCCAGTATGTTGAGGCCCATATAGAGCCCGCGTAAAATGATGGAAGTCATGCCGTGTGTAACTACAATGGCAGGCTCAGTCAGCTCCTCCAGAAAGTTCTGGACGCGTCCTGAAATCGCTTCGAAGTCTTCGCCTTGCGGACTCGCGAAGTACCAGAGACCACTCTCGTAGCCATCTCCGACTAGGTTCTTCACTTCCTGCCTCTTCAGACCTTCCCAGGCGCCCAAGTGGATCTCCTTCAGCCGGTCATCCAGCTTCTGCTCAATCTCTGGCCCCAGTGCCAACTGCGCCGTGTGCACTGCGCGGGGCTGAGGGCTAACGAACGCAGTAGACGGCAGGGCGTCAACACGTGAGAGAAGCTTGCTTTGCAGCAGAGCTTGCTCCTTGCCCTTCTCTGTGAGTGGAGAATTCTGGTGCCCCTGAAATCTGCCCGCTACGTTCCATTCTGTTTGACCATGCCGAAGCACGAAAATTTCCGGGTATCTCGCCAAAAGACCATCCAACTCAAATCATATAAATCGAAGCTACAGATATTGGCGGGAACCTGAAGGCGTGTCCAGAGCGTTTTGAGAGGGCTCAAGCCTTACGCAAGGCTAACTGTTAGGCTGAGCTTATTCAGCTCTAGCTCACTGAAACTTCGTTTGATTTTGATTAAAAGCTGATATAGCACCTGTAAGTGTGCGTCCTACCCGCATCACGAGTGATACGAACAAGCGTGTAAGCAAAAATGACAAGTGACAGTGCAGCTCATATCGGCTCAATAGAAGCAGTCGCCACCACCGTAGCAATCATCGGCGGCAAGTGGAAACCGATCCTGCTCTACCATCTCGTAACCGGTTCCAAGCGTTTTTCCGAGTTGAAAAAACTGATGCCCGGCGCCTCCGACAGGATGCTCACCCGTTCTCTTCGAGAACTGGAAGAACACTTCATCGTTCGCCGTGAGGTGTTTGCTGAAGTGCCCGTGCGCGTGGAATATTCGCTGACCAAAGACGGTTTATCGCTTATTCCGGTTCTCAACGCCCTGAGCGATTGGGGGCAGGCCCGCAATGGCGTGGATGATGAGAGTGCCGAACCATCCTCCATCTTTGACGCATTGCTTCCAACATTTTCAGGGTAACCATATGAAGATTGCTTTTCTGGACCGCAGCACTATTGGACCGAGCGTCCACATCTCCAAACCAACCTTTCCGCATGACTGGGTGGAACATGACAACACCTCTCCTGAGGAAGTGCTGGAGAAGCTGCACGGGGTTCAGATCTGCATCACCAACAAGGTGCCTCTTTCCGCCGATGTGCTGAAGCAGCTGCCAGACCTGAAGCTGATCTGCATTGCAGCAACAGGCTACGACAAGGTGGACATCGCGACCTGTGACGAGCTGGGCATCGTGGTGTCCAATGTGCGCGGTTACGCGGTCAATACCGTTCCGGAACATGCCTTCGCTCTCATCTTCGCTCTGCGTCGTTCGCTGGTGGGATACCGCGAGGACGTGGTCAATGGCGAATGGCAGAAGTCAGGCAAATTCTGCTTCTTCAACCACCCGATCAAAGATCTGTCCGGCTCGCGCCTGGGCATCATTGGCTCAGGTACATTGGGCAAGGGCACCGCGCGGATCGGCGAAGCTCTGGGTATGGACGTTGTATTTGCCGGGCGCAAGGGAGCAACAGATGTCCGCTCTGGCTACACCGCCTGGCAAGAGGTGATCACCAGCAGTGATGTCATCTCCCTGCACACGCCGCTAACTCCAGAAACACGCGGTATCATCTCCACGCCTGAGTTTGAGGCGATGCATCAAAAGCCGATCCTCATCAACACGTCTCGTGGTGGACTGGTGGATGAAGCTGCTCTCGTGAAGGCGCTCAACAACGGCCAGATCGCGGCAGCGGGATTTGACGTGCTGACCACAGAACCACCGCAGGAGGATAATCCCCTTCTCAGCATTCTGGAGCGCCCGAACGTGATTGTAACCCCGCATGTGGCCTGGGCATCAGAGGAAGCCATGCAAACCCTATGGGACCAGCTGATCTCTCACATGGAAAGCTTCCAAAAGGGCACGCCAACCAACGCTGTTGGCCGAACAGGCAGTTAAAGCCTCTTAGCTGGCAGCCATGACGATGCCTACCCCACCAAGGGTAACAAGCACGCACCCTGCCAGCTCAATCGGCGTAATCTTCTCGCGAAAGAACATCCATGATGCAGCCAGCGTAAACACCAGCTCAATCTGAGCCAGTGCACGCACATACGCCACTTGCTGCAATGTCATTGCCGTAAACCAGCCGATGGACCCGGCAATACCTGCAAGCCCAACTAGGCCGGACAAGCGCCAGTTCCGGATTGCTGCGCGTAACTCTGCAGGACAGGTCACGGTCATCCAGCTGCCCATAACAACGGTCTGAAACGCTGTCACACACACCAGCGTAAACGCCGCCTGCAGCAAGAAAGAGTCAGCCTCAACGGAAAGCGAAGCTGTGCGGTAGAACGCGGCGGATGCCCCAAAGAACGCTGCCGATGCCAGACCAATCAATGCTGGTTTCCCAACCAGAGTGGACAGCACCATAGCCCCTGTTGGACGTTGCTTCCCAAAGCTGATGAACAACACCCCGATGATCCCTAGCGCAATCGCGCCCATGCCTAGCGGTGTCAGTTGCTCTCCCAGCAAGATAAAGCCAAAGAGTGCCGCCTGAACCGGCTCAGTTTTGGAATAGGCCGTACCGACAGCAAAATTGCGGTAAGAGAACAGGTGTACGAGCAGGAAGGTGGCAATTATCTGCGCCAAACCGCCAAACGCAGCAGCCCAGTAGAATGTTGTCCCCACATCGGGAACGGATTCTCCTGTTAGCTTGAGGATCACAGCAAGGTAAAACACCGCAATAGGGAAGCCAAAGCCGAAACGAATAAACGTGGCTCCTGTGGTTCCAATTTTGCCTTTTAGGTGCTTTTGCAGTGCCGACCGCAGGTTCTGGCTAAACGCCGCTGCAATGGTGATTGGAATCCAGAGTTCCATTTTGATTTATCCTCAATCCAACACATCCAGCATACGGACAAAGCCCTATATGCTCCATAGGTTTCTTGAGGCTGAACAGTCTGCGAACTCACCAACTCTTGAGAAATATAGAACAGTTATTCGAGTGATAATAGCGGCGTGATACCTGCCCAATTAAATAAAGATAGTTTTTTCTTTCTAAATATGCTCCATTGAACTGCAAGGGGGAAACGGGATGAAACTGTCTGTTTTGGTGTTCGCAAATTTTATTGCATCCATTGCCATGGGGATCGCGCTGACCATCGTCCCCTGGGAACTGTCAAGGTCTCTTGGCGGTGAGAAAGTCCTTGCCTTTACAGCAACCTATGCCACTGCTTTGCTGATCTTTCTCGCACCAGTCTCCGGCAGAGTGGTGGACAGGTTCTCACGTCGCTCAACCCTGATGATTTGCATCGCGATAATGGCAGGTGTCTTACAGATTGCATCCGTCGCCTATGGCAACTCATTTCTTAAAATCGCCAGTTTAAGCACGTTCTACTTCGCCTCACAGGTCTTCTTTCTGTTCTTCTACAACGCCCTGACAGCGTTCATTCAGGAAGTGTTTGCGGAAGGTGAGCGCGGAAAAGTCAATGGCTGGATGCAGGTGGAAATGCAGGCCTCCACCTTTGTGGTGGGTCTGTTGATGATCTACGCTGTGAACAGCAACGACTTCCAGTTCCTGTTGCAGTTGAACAGCGGCCTGATGCTGCTTTCCGCCCTACTGTTTTGCTTCATTCCTTACACACAGCAAGCAAGACCGGCCCGTGCACGCGTTTCCCGCACCGTCTTCCGCAGTATCTTCAAACGGAAGGATTTGGTACTGCTGGGAGTTTGCGCCAACATTACATTCGTGGCTGTTATGATGCTCAACCTAGTGCATCCCATCTATTTGAGCGGTGTACTCAAACTGGATGTATCCGCCCTTGCAAAACTCTCTATTTCCTATGGCTTAGGAGCAGCCCTCTCCGGCTTTCTCATCAGCCGGTTCGTTTCAACAGGGTCCGCCATAAGGATAATGCGCATTTGCCTAACGGTCTTCAGTCTTGCGCTGCTCACAATCAGCCTGTTCCCAACTCTTCCAACCATTGTAATTGGCATGGGAATACTTGGTGCTATGGGGTCAGCCAATCGCGTCGCTTTCAACACATATGTTATGAGCAAGGTTGAAAAGGATATTTTTGGCAGCTACCTCTCTGTCATCAGCTCCCTGACCTACGTCCAGCGAACCCTCTTCGGTTTCCTGCTCTCCATGCTCATCGTGGGGTTTCCTGCCTCAAACTACTATTGGTTCGTCTTCGCCATCAGTTGCTTCGGGCTTCTCTTGCTGCAAATACATGCTGTACTTGCTTCTACGCAAAAGCTGGAGCTCAGCGAACCTATTGAAGTCAATTGAGGTCGTTTCTGTGGGACCTCAATCAACCCCTCCAACTAAAACTAATCGCCTCTAGGGAAGCGCTGGCTTTCTTCTAAAATATTCAGATCCATGTGGTTGCGCATGTAGCGTTCGGAGGCTTTTTGCAGGGGCTGGTAATCCCAAGGGTAATGTCCGCCCTGACGAAGCGCTTCATAAACGACCCATCGACGCGCCTGACTGGCACGAACATCTGCATCAAAACGGTCCAGATCCCAACGCGCAGCAGCTTTTGTGCGAAACTCGTCTGCGACACTTTGATGTTCAGGGTCTTGAGCCAGATTATGAAGCTCATGTGGGTCTGCTTCCAGATCAAACAACTGATCTTCATCCAACAGGCATTTGTTGAACTTCCAACGGCCCTCGCGCAGTGACACCATAGGTGCATAAGAAGCTTCCGCCGCATATTCCATCGCAACAGGTGAGGTGCGCGTCTCACCCTGCCCCAGTCCAACCAGCGTTTCTCCGGTGGTCCACGGCATCACCTCTGCCATGCTGATGCCCGCCAAGTCACATAGCGTCGGGCACACATCAATGTTGCTTACGGGTGTCGTCACCAAACCGGGCTCCATCTGTGGAGCAGAAACCATCAAGGGCACGCGTGCGGAGCCTTCAAAGAACGACATTTTGAACCACAAACCGCGCTCACCGAGCATATCGCCATGGTCTGAGACAAACAGGATGATCGCTTCTTGCCTCGTGCTCTCCAACGCAGTCATCACCTCACCGATTTTATCGTCGATATATGAGATATTCGCAAAATAAGCGCGGCGGGACCGGCGGATGTCTTCCTCTTTGATATCAAAGGAACGCCAGTCATTGGCATCAAAAATGCGTTTTGAATGCGCATCGTGCTCCTCGTAAGGCATTGCGGGAACCTCTGGCAGAAGATGCTCACAATCCTCATAGAGATCCCAATATTTCTTCCGTGCCACATAAGGGTCATGCGGATGAGTGAATGATACCGTCAGGCACCATGGCCGCTCATCATTGCCCCGCGCCAGATCATAAACCTTACGCGTGGCGTGGTACGCGACCTCATCATCATATTCCAGCTGATTGGTGATCTCGGCGGTGCCAGATCCGGTTACAGACCCCATGTTGTGATACCACCAGTCAATCCGCTCACCTGGCTTGCGGTAGTCAGGCGTCCAACCAAAGTCAGGCGGATAAACATCTGTGGTCAACCGCTCTTCAAATCCATGAAGCTGATCGGGGCCAACAAAATGCATCTTACCCGATAAACAGGTCTGATACCCTGCCCGGCGCAGGTGATGCGCATACGTCGGCAAGGAGGATGCAAACTCTGCCGCATTATCATAAACACCAGTCGCACTTGGCAACTGACCTGACATAAATGAGGCCCGTCCCGGCGCACACAGCGGAGACGCCGTATAGGCATTCTTAAAACGGGTCGAACGCTCCGCCAGCTTCTTAAGGTTCGGCGCATGCAGCCAATCAGCCGGACCATCAGGAAACAGAGTTCCGTTCAACTGATCGACCATAAATATCAGAATGTTTGGTTTGCTCATTGGGTACCGGCTGAAATCTGGTGAGAAGGAGTGACCTCCACGCTCAATCACCTACGCTCTGGCATCATCGCCAAGCGCAAGAACTGAAACGCGAGTCAGTAATACCCCCTATGCATACAACGTCAGTCAGGCGATGAATAGAGACCCTAAGCGAAGGTTATCTCGAGATAAACTCGGGTATGACAACATCTGTCAGCCATACCCCGTTGTCGGATTGATAGAACTGCACACCGCTATGATGCATTCGTTCTGAATCGACCAGAAGCACAATGGGCTTGCCATGGCGTTGACCAACTTTGATCGCTGTCGCTCTGTCTTGGGAAAGGTGAACGTGATGACGCGATTGGGCCTTCAGGCCTTGCTTCATAATTGAGTCCCAGTTTTGCTCAGCTGTACCATGATAAAGGACGCCTGGCGGCGTCACGGGGATAAGTTTCAGATCCACTTTGACGGAATGTCCCTGATTTGCGCGGATGTGAATTTTATCATCTGACAGCTTAAAACGTTGCTTGTCGCTTTCAATCACCACTTGCTCAATCATTTCAAATGTCAGCTCGACCTGAGGTTTTGCACGTTCGATCAACTCGTTGATGTTTGCCCAACCTTCCGGGTCAAGCTGCAAACCGATTTCCTCTGGCTTATGTCGAAGGATGAAACTTAGGTACTTGCTGGCCGCAACGGCATCGGTATTGTTTATTTTGGGCATGAAGCTTCTAACTTTTTCTTGGCAATAAATACGAGAATCATTGATAAGCTATCGTGGTAGCATGGGTTTTCCAAGGCACTCAACTTTCCTGTCTTTTTCTCTGCCAAGGTCCATGGTATTGCCATAGTCCTCTGACTATTCAGCGCATTCCATGTTTGAGAGTTGACCGACAACTGCATGCCGTTTCGTGTTGTGACATTGCTGAGATCTGCCCTGCTCACGTGCATCACTTTGATGCTCGTGTTTTCTGTCATGGGCCGGCCAACGCCTTCGCATGATCTGGGTGCTCTGGCGCAAACCACCTATCAGCAGCATGTGGTTGCGGACACGCATGATCAGGAAGCAGGCCACAGCCACGACGTGTTTGAAGATGACCTGCAAATCTCCGGACATCTGCACGGACATAATTCTGCTGATCATTCTCATGAAGCACCGGCTGAAGCACATTTCACGCGTCCTGTGATTTCTGCTGAGGTTGGCAAGCATGTAGCGCAGCCCGTCAAAAGCTTGCGATATGACCTCGCTTCAAGGCTGGAGCGCCCTCCCCGACCATTCCTTCTGTAGCACCAATCCTATAAACTACAGATGGATTTTCCATGACATTTCCTCTTCAGCGCGCAGGCGCTGAGCGGTGGACGCCCGTGCGTTTGCTGCTGCTTTCCTGCATCCTGCTGCTGGCACTCACGTTGCCTGCGGCAGCCCATGGCATCGCGACCGGTGACAAGGGCTATATTCAAGAGATCTCCGGGATCAACATCATCCCCTTCATGTATCTGGGGGCCAAGCACATGGTCACGGGGTACGACCACATCCTGTTCCTGCTTGGGATCGTGTTCTTCCTCTACAAGACCAAAGACATCGGCGTTTATGTGAGCCTGTTCGCGATCGGCCACTCCACCACGATGCTGCTTGGAGTCTACTTCAACATTGGCATCAACGCCTACATCATTGACGCCATCATTGGCTTCTCAGTGGTCTATAAAGCGCTTGATAATATGGGCGCCTTCCGGGTCTGGTTTAAGTATCAGCCCAACACCCGCCTCACCACACTGGTCTTCGGGTTCTTTCATGGCTTTGGCCTGTCCACCAAGATCCTCGAATACGAGATCTCACCGGATGGTCTGGTGCCAAACCTCATCGCCTTCAATGTGGGCGTCGAGCTGGGTCAGTTACTGGCCTTGAGCGGCATTCTCATTGTCATGGGCTATTGGCGGCGCACGCAGACCTTCTGGCGTTACGCCTATTCCCTGAACACCACCATGATGACAGCAGGCTTTGCGTTGGTAGGATACCAGCTCACGGGCCTCATTCTATCTTTTTAATGTGAGGCACCATGCATAATACAACTCCACCAAAGCGCACTGAGCTGCCATCTTCCGCGCAGCTGAAACGCTCCACCATTATCGCAGCGTTGTCTGCTCTGGCTCTTCTCATCATAGTTATCCTGCCCTCTGAATACGGGGTAGATGCCACCGGCATGGGCCGCGTTCTGGGCCTGACAGAGATGGGTGAGATCAAATCCCAGCTGGCAGAGGAAAGTGCAGCCGATGCAGCGGCTACTGCGGCTTCTGCACCGACAGCCTTCACTCAGCCAGCGGCAACCACTTCACCGGAACTGACCAACCGCGTTGACGAGATTGAACGCAAGCTGGCTGAGGTGATGCTGAAACAGCAGTTGCGCGAGCGTGTGACTGCCACCTCCCGCCGAGTTGACACAAAGACTGTTGCACCAGCGAAAACTGTTGCTGCAGTACCCGCGGCTCAACCTGTTGCCCCGACACCTGCCATCAAAAGCGATCAGACCACCATTCAACTTGATCCCGGTCAGGGTGTTGAGGTGAAGCTGGTGATGAAGGCCGACAAGAGTGCAGCGTTTCGCTGGACAGCAAACGGAGGCACATTGAACTTCGACACACACGGTGACGGGGGTGGTCGCTCCATCTCCTATGTGAAAGGACGCGGCGTGCCGCAGGATGAAGGACAGATCACGGCAGCATTTGATGGCAACCATGGTTGGTTCTGGCGTAACAGAACTAACAGCCCTGTTACTTTATCACTGCAAACACGCGGAGAATACGAGTCGTTTAAACGAGTAAAGTAAGCGACTCATCAAGTTGACCTAATCGTCAATTCGGGTGGTTTTTCTGTAGTGTCCCGGCAAAATGCCTGCAAAACCGAAAAATCACCCGGGTTTTCCCCTTAAGCGCACAATATTCGGCGACAATCTGTCATGGGGTTCAATACCTATTACTCGAGGTAATACTGATATATGTCTCGCCAAAGCGCTTTGGTACAAATAATATTGCAACTAACCCGCACGTTCCCCTCAGTTAGTTTGTGATTTGTCATTTGAGGGAATTTTAAATCGTTATAACGTGGTCAAACCACGCTTTCGTGCGATTGCATCAACTACGTATTCCTACTTATTTCATTCCAACGCGTTTCGATGCACTTTCCCTTCAAATCTTTTTGCACCCGGTGAAAAGTTTTTCACCTGCAAGGTTTGCCGCCACCCTCGGCAAGCCTAATTCGGGGCCTTACTGCCAGCTATACCCCCTTTTAGCTGGTGCGTAACAACCGAACCACATGAGTAAAAGCGAAGTCCGTTCCCTGCTGTTATAGACAGCATTCCCTCCTCCCGGGCTTCGCTTTTTACTCACTCAACATGCGATCGGGAGACCTTTAAGGTGACGAAGCTGCGTCCAGGCGTCATTTTTGGCGAAGAATACAAAACCCTCATTCAGGCAGCACGCGAAGGGCAGTACGCTCTTCCAGCAGTAAACGTAGTTGGCTCCAACTCAATCAACGCAGTGCTCGAAGCTGCAGCAGCCAACAAATCCGACGTAATCGTACAGCTCTCAAACGGCGGCGCACAGTTCTATGCTGGAGCAGCCATGCCGGATAGCTTCCAGGCCCGTGTTCTTGGCGCAGTTTCCGCAGCCCAACACGTGCACCTGCTGGCAAAACACTATGGTGTATGCGTTGTGCTCCACACAGACCACGCAAACCGTAAGCTGGTGCCTTGGCTGGAAGCTCTTATCTCGCACGGTGAAGACTACTTCCGTGCAAATGGTCGTCCACTCTTCACGTCTCACATGCTGGACCTTTCTGAGGAAACTCTGGAAGACAACCTGTCTGAAAGTGAGCGCTTGCTGAAGCGCATGGCTCCACTGCAGATGAGCCTTGAGATTGAACTCGGCTGCACCGGTGGTGAAGAAGACGGCGTTGGTTCCGACGACGACATCGGATCTGACAATCCGAAACTGTACACCCAGCCAGAAGACGTACTGGAAGCGTACAACCGCCTCGACCCACTGGGCCACTTCTCTGTGGCAGCATCCTTCGGCAACGTGCACGGCGTGTACAAGCCAGGCAACGTGAAGCTGCGCCCTGAGATTCTTCGTGAAAGCCAGAAACTGGTTCGCGAAACCCACGGTCTGGGTGAAAACCCACTGCCACTCGTGTTCCACGGTGGTTCCGGCTCTGAAAAAGCAAAAATCGCAGAAAGCCTGGGCTACGGCGTGTTCAAAATGAACATCGACACCGACACCCAGTTCGCATTCTCCGAACAGGCGGGCGCTTATGTGTTCGAAACGCCAAATGCGTTCAAACACCAGATCGACCCAGAGACCGGTGTCCCTTATAAGAAGGTCTACGATCCGCGCAAGTTGCTGCGTGAAGGTGAAAAAGGAATCGTCACTCGTTTGACAGAAGCCTTTGAAGACCTTCGCAGCACTGGTAAATCCCTGGCGCAGTAAGAATGACCTCACAGGCCACACGTTGGGGGTGTGGCCTGGACTTTAATGGAGTACAGGATGAAAGCGCTATTTATTGGCCAGTCCTATATTGACGTGACCTTTTTGTCAGAGACCATGCCGGAAGGTGATGAGAAGGCAATTGCTCAGGATTACGCCGTCAGCTTTGGTGGCAACGCTGTCACCGCGGCTTTCGTCTGCGCAAAGCTGGGCATCTCACCTGACCTGCTGTGCTCCATGGCAGATGACTGGTTGTCTCGCATGTTCCGCGACATGGCGGCCAAGTATTCCATTCCGATCCACGGTGCTAAAGTGAAGGAAAGCTCTCTCTCCTTCATCATGCCAAAGGATGGCAAGCGTGCCATCGTGCGTTGCCGTGACAACGACTTCCTGCATCCGGTTCCTGAACTCAACCTCGCTGGTTGTCAGGCGCTGCATGTAGACGGTCACATCCCACACGCTGCTCTGCATTACGCAAAGCTGTGCCGCAAGCATGGCATCCTGACGTCTCTGGATGGCGGTGCCGTTCGTGAGAACACCGAGGAGCTACTCGACTACATTGATGTCGCGATCGTTTCTGAGCTGTTCTGTGAGCAGCTGGAAAAATCCCCGGAAGACACACTGGAATACCTGCGTGCCAAAGGCGTGAAGGTCGGTGGTGTCACTCAGGGCGAAAAAGGCCTGCTGTGGTACGAAGACAAGTGCCCGATCAAGCGTTTACCAGCTCTGAAAGTGCCAAAAGAACGCGTCATCGACACCAACGGTGCGGGTGATACCTTCCACGGCGCCTATGTTTACGGCTACCTGGCAGACCCTCAGGGAACCTGGGAAGACCATTTCAAACTGGCTCGTGCGGCTTCCGCACACGCCATTCAGTTCCTCGGCAACGAGGCCTCTCTGCCAACCGTCCTCGATCTGGACAACGTGCAGAAAAACTTTCCTGCGAGCGACTAATCTAAGCGGCTTTGCCATGGGTGAAGCCATTTAGAGCCAAATAAAAACAATAAGAACGAACAATAACAATAATAGGCCCCACACGGGCACATGTTCATGTGGCGCTCGCACACTCAAAAAGCCCCGTCTCTTTATGAGGCGGGGTTTTTATTTTGTCTTTTTCATATGTAGCGCCAAAGATCCGGACCAGCTTCCCTTAGTTATTGTCAACTATACCCCCTTGATTCAGGCGGATTAGAAAAGGTGGAAAACCCCAGTCTGCAGATATTTTTTGCAGGATCACACCAGTGAAAACCAAGATATCTCTGGCTTCTCATTCCCGACTTTTAATAACGTTGAATATTACGGGCTCAGTTTCACTAATATTCTTCACGAATTCCAGAGAATATAAGTAAGCACATGATGAAGCCCATTGATCGCAGGCTTCTTTCACACAAACACAAATTGCATACAAACAACTGCTCGCCTGACGCGACAGAACAATTTCTGCATGCCAATTACACAGTTTCCGGCAGCAGTATTTAGCTCAGTTTCTATTGTTTAAAACAGGGTTTATACTATGACTCATCTCAAATATTCATGTGCTCTGGTCGCCTTGCTGGCGAGTGCAGGCATGGCACACGCAGGCACAATTACTATCACCACAGATGGCAGCAATGTGGTGACTCATTACACAGGCTCGTCAGACAACGCTGACACAGCCCTTGTTGAGACATCGCAAACCGGTATTGCCGACAGCGCAGACGTTGATCGCATTTTCGCAAATGAAATCAAAGGCAACGCCGCAGATATTGCCAGTAACAGCCAAACTATTTCCGACTTTGAGACCCTGTTTGGAACAGTGCAGACAACAGCACCAGCGGCAATATCTGATGGCGTTAAAGATCCGCTGAAGAACAACACAGGCACGCCTTTGGAAGAAGTCCGCGATATTGAAGCTGCGCTCAAAGATGGCGCAACAGCCAAAACCGAGTGGAAAGCTTACCTGGACCACGTTGAGGCAAAAGCAGCTGCTGGCGAAGAGATCACCATGGATGCTCCGACAGATCCAGTGGCGGGTGACTTCACAAGCGGCGCGCTGCCTGCGAACATGGCGGCAGATCTGGGTACGCTTGATACTGCAGTAGACAACTACGCGGCGGAGCAATTACCACACGAGAACTACAGCACCTTCACCACGGCCAATGGCGCCAATGCATCTGGCCGTGCAACAGCTCAGGCACTGGAAAGCGGCGAAGGTCTGGCGAATGGCATTCTGGCATCCTTCAACGCGGTAGATGCTAAAATTGGCGACATCAGCACATTGCCAAGCGACCTTCAGGCACCAACCCCGGCGGATACCACCGTTGTCTCGGCTGTGACCAAGCTCAACGAGAAGGTCGGCTCTCTGGCTGATCTGAACTCCACCTTTACCGGCACAGCCCGTAACAGTGTTGTGGCAGCAGTCAACAGCAATGCTGAGCGTATTACTGCCAACAGCGCAGCTATTTCTGACAACAGCTCCCGCATCGTTTCATTGGAAGAGGACGTTGATGAGCTGCAGTCCGGTGTTGCCATGGCAATCGCGATTGCCAATGCGCCGATCATTCAGGGCGGTTACAACGGCCTCTCCCTCTCTGGTGGTTTCGGGCACTTCAAAGGCAAGTCTGCTGGTTCTATGAAAGCCGCCTTCATGCCAATGGACAACATGGCGATCACCGCCTCCGTCGCGACCGACTTTGACGACAACGTCGCCGCCGGCGCAGGTCTCGGTTTCTCATTCTAAGTTTTCAAGGAGAGGCACATGAGCCGACTTCTTTCATTTTTCTTCGTAGCCTTCGCCATGGTTTTCCATGGCGGGGGTGTTCTCGCACCCACTTCTGCTCAGGCAAAAGAGGAGTGGTCCGTTCAATGCAGCAAGCAACAATGTCAGATGTACGCCGAGATACGGCTGCAAAACGGCACCTTGTTTAACAACATCGCGTTTCGCAAACTCAATGCCACCACATACGCGGGCATCCTTAAGCTGCCCCTCGGTATTCACATCCCAAGCGGCATCAACATCGGCATTGATGAAGCGGCGATCATTCAGGCCAAGCTGATCACCTGCAATCCTGATGGGTGCGAAGCTGCCTTTACAGCAAATCAAACGGTGGTGGATTTTCTGAAGCGGGGAGACAAAATGTCGATCCTCGTCCGCAAGGCAGGAGATCGGAAGCAGCTGGCTCTCAATTACTCCCTGATCGGCTTCACCCGTAACTGGAACGCATTCCACAAGCGCATGGAAATGCTGACACCGTAGCCAGAAGGCCAAATAGATTTCTTAGGAGGAGTAAGTTATTGATATGCCTTGCACCTGTGGGAGGACCTAGGCAGCCGTGACATACTCATCCAACACCGACAATTCCATATCCATTCGCGATGAAACCGAGTTTCAGCGGTTTATCGGATATGAGCTGGAGCTTTTCCCAAAGGAAGGCACGGCAATCTGTGCGTTGGATATTGATGCCCGGTTTGCCAATCGCAGTGGAGTGGTACATGGGGCGATTGTGACCATGTTGCTGGACAATGCCTGCGGTGGATTTTGCAACGCAACGGTGGATCCCACCGGGAAGCAACCGTTTGTGACGCTGTCACTGACAGTCAACTTCATCGCACCTGCCATCTGCAAGCGGTTGGTTGCGAAGGGCAAAGTCGTTGGTGGCGGCAAATCAACACTCTTTGCCGAGGCGGAGTTGTTTGACGAGAATGATCAGCTGATTGCAACGGCCACCGGCCCTTTCAAACGCGCACCACAGCGCGAGATGCGGCTTGATCAGTCTTGAGTCTCGCGGGGCTTTGGTCCGACGCCATCAAAGAAGGTCGTCATGAGCAATGCCGTGACTTCTCCGATATCCGCCTTTTCTTTCACGATCATATCCCAGGCAGAAAACAACAGCACGTCATAGGTATTCATCACCCACCGCGTCGGCAGCTCCTTGCGAATGTCGCCATCTTCTTTCGCTTGCTCAACCGAGGTGATTGTCTCTTGCTCCATAAGGGCATAGCGTGGATCTTTGCTCAGAACGCGTTCCCCATCCAGCCAAAAAGAGGAGAGGAAACGTAGCCGGTCTGCAAGCGGAAGCATCAGCTCAACAGCCCGCATCATCGCTTGCTTCCCGCGAAGACCTTCTTTCTCCATAGGCGTCAGCGCGTGAATAATATCCTCAAAGCTGACCTTCAGGACCTCCTCAATCAACGCTTCCCGAGACGCAAAATGTCGATACAGCGTGGCGCGACCAATCCCGGCAATCTCAGCGATCTCCGTTAGTGAAGCCATTGGATTTACTGGTAATTCTGCCAAGCCAGCTTCAATCAGGGCCCTGCGGGACTTAACAGCCCTTTTATCACGCAATAACATTTCATCCTCATTTTATGAGACGCACTTGTCTCACATATAATTATTATGATACACAACCTTCTCATAAATCAAGATCAGAGATGATCTAGAGGCGTTCACTCAGCGATAATCGGGCATTCCGTAGGCCTAAACCAAACTCTGAAACCTGCCTCAATTAAACATATTGCTCAGGAGCACTGAATGTCCAAACGGATTGTGTGGTTGTCAGCGGCATTGGTGCTACTGGGAACTGTCGGTACCTATGTTCTTTCGCTTGAAGACACAAGTGATGTCGACATCGGAGAAAAGGACGTTGTTCTGCCTGTGGTCAGCTATGTGACTGCGCAGGCAGCCGATAACACCGGACATATTTCTGTTTTTGCCGAAGTGCGCCCGCGTTGGACTGCGGATCTAAAGGCGCAGGTCTCTGGCAAGCTGTTGTCCGTGGCTCCTCAGGCCCTTGAAGGTAAGAAAGTCTCCAAGAATGAGGTGATGGCGCAGCTGGAAAAGCACACTTACGAAGCCCAGCTGGAAGATGCCAAATACCAGCAGTCGACTGCAGAATTCAATCTGAAGAAAAAGCAGAACAAGCATGTGCTTGCGCTGAAAAACTGGCGCGCAGTGAACCCGAAGGAAGCCCCACCGGAAATGGCCGTCCATATTCCGGAACTGCGCGTTGCAGAAAAAGCATTGGAAGCTGCTGTCCAGAAGGTAAAAGTCGCGCAGTATGATGTGAACACGACCACCATCAAGGCCCCCTTCAGCGGGTTTGTGACAAAACGCCATGTGAGCATCGGCCAAAGCATCTCTGTAGGCGATACCTTGTTCACCCTGTTGGACGCTGAGCAGTTGGACATCACCGTCTCTCTGGACCAAGCCCAATGGAACCTGCTGGAAAAGGCGTGGCAGGAATTTCCGGCGAAGATCTATAATGCTGACAAGGAACTGGTCGGGCTTGCCAGAATCCAGCGCGGTGGTGGCTTCCTTGACCCTAAATCGCGACGTTATCAGCTCTTCCTCGAGATCGTGAAATCACCAGAAACCACTGTTTTGCCGGGCGAGTTCGTGAAAGTTGAACTGCAGAGTAAAACAGTCAACGACAGCCTGAAATTGCCTGCGACTGTGCTCACTCAGGAAGGGTTCATCTGGTTCTTAAACAACAAGGACGAGCTGCAGCGCTTTGAAGCTTCTGTCGTGTTCCGCAATGACACAGACATCATCGTGAAGATGCCGAATGAGCTGCAAGAGATGGATGAGAAGCGCGTTGTTCAGCTGCCGATGGCCGCGTTCTTACCGGGCCAGCACGTCGCCCCAACTCCAGCGGGGCACTAACACATGGCGTGGCTCACAAACTGGTTTATTCGAAACCCGGTCGCGGCGAACCTCATCATGGCGTTCATCTTGATTGTCGGGGTGTCCTCTCTCATGAACATCCGTATTGAGGGCTTTCCCAAGCTGCCTGCGGATACCGTGACAATCACGACCGAACTGCCCAACGGCTACACGGAGCAGGTTGATAAGCAAATCACCCGCAAGGTGGAAAAGGCGCTGGAAGGCCTGAGCGGCGTCAAAAACATCAGCTCAATTTCACAACCGGGTTCGTCTGTTGTCTCCGTTCAAAAGACAAGCGACACCAAACTATCCACCTTGCTGGATGACATTCGCTTGAAAATTGATGGCATTTACAATCTGCCGAAGAAAGCGGAACGGCCTGTCATTGAAAAACAGAGCATGGATATGCCAGCCATGTTTGTGCAGGTCTACGGAGATGCGGATTTCAAAACCCTACAGCGCATCGCTCGTCAACTGCGCAACAAGCTGCTGGCCAGCCCAGAAGTTTCTCGCCTCAAACAATGGGGTTTGCAGACCGAACAGATCAAGATCGGTTTAGAGCCATATACGCTGGAACGTCTGAACCTGACCCCTGAGCAGGTCATGAACCGTATCCGCGAGTCTTCTCTTTACTATCAGGGCGGAACGCTGAAGACCGAAGGCGGCTATATCTCTTTGCGCGCAGATACTCAGGCCTATTATAAAGCCGATTTTGAGCGCATTCCGATCATTGAGTGGGAAGACGGCACCACAACCACTCTTGGCGATATTGCCAAGGTGGAAGACGCCTTTGCTGACATTGATATGGAAGCACGCTTCAACGGCAAAGAGTCCGTTGGATTGGAAGTGCTGATTGGTCGCAAAGACAACCTTATTCATGTCTCAGAGGATGTGCAGGCCATCATAGCTGACTTCCGCACAACTCTGCCGACTGGTGTACAGGTGGGGATTTGGGGCAACTCCAGTGATTACATCGAGGATCGCCTGAGCCTGCTCAGCTCCAACGCGTTTCAGGGTCTGGCTCTGGTGGTGTTGATTCTGTCGCTGTTCCTCAACATCAAGCTGGCCTTCTGGGTCGCGATGGGCATTCCAATCTCTCTGGCTGGTGCGTTTGCTGTGGCGACAACTGGTTGGGTCGATTATTCACTCAACGACATCACAACCTTCGGCCTCATCATCGCACTTGGTATTCTCGTTGATGATGCCGTGGTGGTTGGTGAAAGCGTCTTTGAGCAGCGCAAACGCTATGCGGACCCGCGCAAAGGTACGGCGGCAGGCGTACATAAAGTGGCCGTTGCGACGATATTTGGCGTGCTGACAACCACGGCGGCATTCTTCCCGATGCTGCTGATGAACAGTGAGCTGGGTAAGATCCTCGGCAGCTTCTCAGGCATTGTTATTCTGGCTCTGTTGTTCTCCCTTTTCGAGAGCAAGTTCATTCTGCCCGCTCACCTCGCTTACATCTCTTTGGAGGAGAAGAAGCAGAACATCTTCTCGCGAGGCTGGGGTAAGGTGCAGGGTGTGGCTCGTGGCAGCTTGTTCTGGTTCCGCGACACCATCTATTTCCCGGTGCTTAGATGGGCCATCCGGCAACGTTATGCGGTTCTGGTTGGCTTCATTTCTGTGGCAGTGCTCGTGTTCGGCCTGATGTGGAAGGGCAAAATCCATTCTGTCTTCTTTCCGGAGATTCCCGGTCAGTACATTGTGGTGAACATGGAGATGGATCCACGCGCACCGTTCGATCTGACACAGAACAACATCTCCACGATTGAAAACATCGCAAATGCTGTTGACCGGCAATATGCCGAGCAGCAGCCGGACGTGGGCGGTGTGTTCCAAAACATCTTCCGCATCGTATCCGACAGCACAAATGCCACCATTTATGCTGAGCTGCGCCCGTTGGACGAGCGCGGGGATGCAAAGACAAGTGACATTTTGCGCGACTGGCAGGACCGCACCGGTACTTTGGAAGGTGTTTCCAAACTCACCTTCTCGGGCTTTGAAGAGATCGGTGGTGGGTTCAAGATCCGTTTGTTCGGTGAAAACTCTGAGCAGTTGCAGCTGGCAAGTGAAGAGCTCATGACAGAGCTTGGCAAGCGAGCTGGCGTCAGCAACCTGCGCGACACGTTCAAAGCCGGCCAGCCAGAACTTCGCCTGACACTGAAACCGGAAGCACGTCATCTCGGTTTCACACCAGAGCGGCTGGCAAGTCAGGTGGCGCACCAGTTTGGTGGCGGGGAAGCACAGCGCATCCAACGTGGCGATTCAGAGGTTCGCGTGATTGTTCGCAACACGCTGGATGCACGTGATGCCATTGAGGACCTGTTGCAGTCCCGTCTGCGCGGGGCCAACGACAACTGGGTCACGCTGCAATCAGTTGCCAACATCGAAGCGCGTTATGTGCCCGGATACGTGCACCGCAGAAACGGCGATCAGGTCGCCACAATCGAAGCTGACATCAATAAACAGATCGTTGCTCCTGCTGAGCTGGGTCAGGATATCTTCACCTCCGTTGTGCCCCAACTACAACAGAAGTATCCCGGTGTTAAAATCAAGCAGGGTGGCGAGCTGGAGGAAATGGGTGAAGTTAAGGGCAATATGAACCGCGCCCTTCTCATCACCTGTTTCCTCATCTTTGTTCTATTGGCGATCCCGCTGAAGTCCTACTTCAAGCCGTTGATCATCATGTCCGTGGTTCCGTTTGGAGTGGTCGGTGCAATCCTCGGCCATGCCATCATGGGCATCCCGTTCAGCATGATGTCGATCTTCGGCTTGCTGGCTTTGATCGGCGTGATCGTCAATGACTCTCTCGTCATGGTCACGCACTACCTTCACCTGCGTGAGGACGGTGTAGACCATATTGAAGCAACGGAGCGTAGCGGCGTGGATCGCTTCCAGGCGATCTTCCTGACAACAGCAACAACGGTCGCCGGCTTGATGCCGCTCATGAGCGAAACTTCCGAGCAGGCCATGTACCTGATACCAGCAGCCGTCTCTCTGGCATACGGGGAGATTTTCGGGACACTTATTACTTTAATCCTGATTCCAGTACTGGTCGCAATTGCGGAAGATATTCGCGTCTTTCTCTTCGGCAAACGCGATAAGGCATTGGAATATGCGCAAATGGAGCGAAAAGAGGCCCTGGAAGCGGAGGAAAAACACGCGATTTCAGAAAAATCCCCAGAGAATGACAAAGATACAAAACCTGAGGGTTTTCCTCTAGAAAAGGCCTAAACGGACCTTACGACACGGCCTCCCCTTGCGGAGGCCGTTTGCTGTTGAGGACTGCCCTAACGAAATCTGCTAGTTAACCCACTGTGAATCCGCAGAATTCCAGCATTAAATATATATAAGAAATCACTTAAGTATTGAATTTCGTAATATTAGAATATTCTAATATAAATTATATATTAGAAATGCAGCATGCACTTATATATTGCGGAATATCAAAGAGAAAAAATCTACTAATCCGGAATTGATTGCACTCAATTTGTGCTTTTTACATTTACTCTAGGTTCCTGCGCGTACGAGCGGGCACGTATAACGTTACGGTGTCTGCTCCAATCAAATAGCTGCAAGAGGCGGCTGTTAGTACGGAGTACGCACATGGCTGGCTTAAGCCAAAATACCCAGACCACCACTCCAGCAGTGAGCAAAGGCCGCGAGAGAGTAGCATTCCTGTTTCTGGCAGTTGTTCTTGCGCCAGTTCTGATGACTGCAGCTGTTGGCGGATACGGCTTCCTTATCTGGATGTCGCAGATCCTGTTTGGCCCACCGTCCTTCTAAGAGGTAGTCGTGGCCAAATTATCCCGCAGAGCATTCTTTACCCGCTTAAGCGCTACCCCAGAGGTGGTGTCTCCGGTTCGTCCGCCTTGGACAACGGAACAGCGGATTGAAGACAAATGCATCGGCTGCTTTGAATGCGTCAAAGCCTGCCCGGAAGCTATTTTGTTCAGCGCGGATAATCGGCCTTACCTCAAAACCGGCGTTGGAGAATGCACGTTCTGCGAAGAGTGCGCAAAAGCGTGCCCAGAGGAAGGTCTGTTTGATCTGACTGTGGCACCCTGGAGGCTCACAGCAGAAATTCAGCAAGGGGCATGTCTGCTTGGAAAGGGCGTTTCCTGCCAGACCTGTACCGACAGCTGCGATCCAAGAGCCCTCCGGTTCGATATGCGTGTCGCACCTACAGGAAAGATTCAACTGGATGCAGACCAATGCAATGGCTGCGGAGCTTGTCTCATTTCCTGCCCCGTAGATGCGATCGTCATGAACGACCAGAGCCGAGAAAGTTTAGCAAATGCGTAATGCAACAACCGTAGAGCGCGAAGAAGAAGCCGGTGTCTGGCACATTTCAAGTGTGCTGCTCCAGGCCGATCCTGCCAAGCGAGAGCAGATATGCGCTGCGATTGAACAGATACATTCTGCTGAAATTACAGAAGTATCTGACTCTACAAAGATAATTGTGACGCTGGAAACACCGAGCGAACGCGACCTCGCGAACGCATTGAGTGACATGCAGCAGTTAGATGGCGTGGTTACTGCTTCGCTCATCTTCCACCAAACCGACACCACCGACCTCAATTCAATTGTGATTTCTGATCAGGGTGACATGCAACCCGAGGGGACTTGCTCATGATTAAACTAACAAGACGCGCTGTCATTAAGGCGCAGGCTGTTGCAGCGGCAACTGCCGCAGCCGGGGCAAGCCTTCCGGCGCAAGCAGCAAACATTGTAACGGATGCAAGCAAAACAGACCTGAAATGGTCCAAAGCTGCTTGCCGCTTCTGCGGTACCGGTTGTTCCATCATGGTTGCGACCAAGAATGACCGCGTTGTTGCAACACATGGTGATGCTCAGAGCCCGGTTAATCGCGGCCTGAACTGTGTGAAAGGTTACTTCCTTTCCAAGATCATGTACGGCAAAGACCGTCTTGAGCAGCCACTGCTGCGTAAAACCGATGGCAAGTACGACAAAGAAGGCGAGTTCGAGCCAGTATCCTGGGACGAAGCTTTCGACATCATGGCTGTTAAAGCAAAAGAAGCCATGAAGAAGAACGGCCCTTACGCGGTTGGCATGTTCGGCTCAGGCCAGTGGACGGTTTGGGAAGGCTATGCAGCTTCTAAGCTTTGGAAAGCTGGCTTCCGCTCCAACACCATTGACCCGAACGCACGTCACTGCATGGCTTCTGCTGTAGGCGCATTCATGCGTACCTTCGGTATCGATGAGCCAATGGGTTGTTATGACGATTTTGAGAACGCAGACGCATTCGTGCTCTGGGGTTCCAACATGGCTGAGATGCATCCGGTTCTGTGGACCCGTCTGACTGACCGCCGTCTGTCTAACCCGGATGTTAAAGTTGCTGTTCTTTCTACATACCAGCACCGCAGCTTTGACCTTGCTGACATCCCAATGGTCTTCACTCCACAGACCGATCTTGTGATTGCGAACTTTATCGCAAACTACATCATCGAGAACGAAGCCGTAGACATGGACTTCGTTAGCAAGCACACCAACTTCCGCCTTGGCAATCAGGACATCGGTTACGGCCTGCGCCCTGAGCATCCACTGCAGCAAGCAGCTAAAAACGCTGACAAAGCTGGTGGTTCTAAGGAAATCAGCTTCGAAGAGTATGCAGAATTCGTTAAGCCATACACTCTCGAATACGCTGAGAAGATGTCTGGTGTTCCTGCAAACCGTCTGCTGGAGCTGGCAAAGCTTTACGCCGATCCAGACAAAAAGGTTATGTCCCTTTGGACCATGGGTGCGAACCAGCATACCCGCGGCGTTTGGGTCAACCAGATGTTCTACAACATCCACCTTCTCACCGGCAAAATCTCCAAGCCAGGCTGTGGTCCGTTCTCACTAACCGGTCAGCCATCCGCTTGTGGTACAGCACGTGAAGTTGGTACCTTCTCACACCGTCTGCCAGCAGACATGGTGGTGAAAAACCCAGCTCATCGTAAGTACGCTGAGAAAATCTGGAAGCTCCCAGACGGTACTATTCCGGCAAAGCCAGGTTATCACGCAGTTCAGCAGTCCCGTATGCTCAAAGACGGCAAGCTGAACTTCTACTGGACCCAGGTCACCAACAACATGCAGGCTGGTCCTAACGTTGTTGAAGAGATCTACCCAGGCTGGAGAAATCCAGAGAACTTCGTGGTTGTTTCCGATCCGTACCCAACAGTATCCGCAATGGCTGCTGACCTCATTCTGCCAACCGCAATGTGGGTAGAAAAAGAAGGCGCTTACGGCAATGCTGAACGCCGTACTCAGTTCTGGCACCAGCTGGTTTCTGCTCCGGGCGAGGCAAAGTCTGACCTTTGGCAGACCGTTGAGTTCTCCAAGCGCTTCAAAGTTGAAGACGTATGGCCTGAAGAACTGATTGCAAAACAACCAGAAGTACGCGGCAAAACTCTGTTTGACATCCTGTTTGCAAACGGCAACGTCGACAAGTTCCCGCTTTCTGAAACCAGCGATGAATATAAGAACGACGAAGCAAACGACTTCGGCTTCTACATTCAAAAAGGTCTGTTCGAAGAATACGCTGCCTTTGGCCGTGACCATGGGCACGATCTGGCACCGTTCGAGCGTTACCACGAAGAACGCGGCCTGCGCTGGCCTGTTGTGAATGGCAAAGAAACCCAGTGGCGCTTCCGCGAAGGGTCTGACCCATACGTTGGCGAAGGCAAGGGCTACGAGTTTTACGGTCATAAAGACGGTAAGGCACGCATCTTCGCGCTTCCTTACGAGCCGCCAGCAGAAAGCCCGGATGAAGAGTATGATTTCTGGCTCTGTACAGGCCGTGTGATTGAGCACTGGCACACTGGCACTATGACCCAGCGCGTTCCTGAGCTGTACAAAGCTGTTCCAGATGCTCTGTGCTACATGCATCCTGATGATGCAAAAGCGAAGGGTCTGCGTCGTGGTTCTGAAGTGCGCGTTGTTTCCCGTCGCGGTGAAATCACAACACGCATCGAGACCCGTGGCCGTAACAAGCCGCCAAAAGGCCTCGTGTTCGTACCGTTCTTTGATGCAAGCCAGCTCATCAACAAGGTGACACTGGATGCAACAGATCCTCTTTCAAAACAGACCGACTATAAGAAGTGCGCGGTCAAGATCGTAGCCGTGTGAGGTACGCCATGAAACTTCTGAAACTCCTTGTAGCCAGCTTTATCGCTGTGTCTGTCTTTGGTGGAGCAAGCTCATTTGCTGCTGACACCATCTCCGAAATGCGCAACGCGGACATCCTGACTCAGGATGCCGCACCGCGGATCCCGAAAGTGGTGAACTCTGACGAACGTCAGGTGCGTAACTACCCTGAGCAGCCACCATTGATCCCTCACAAGATCGACGGCTACCAGATCGACAAGCGCCTGAACAAATGTATGACTTGTCACAGCCGTACGGCAATTGAAAAGTCTCAGGCACCAATGATCTCCATCACGCACTTTATGAACCGTGATAATCAGTTCCTGGCGTCTGTTTCCCCTCGCCGTTTCTTCTGCACCCAGTGTCATGTGCCTCAGACTGAAGCCAAGCCACTGGTTGAGAACACCTTCGTTGACGTTGATGACGTGCTCGAAGGTAAGGCCGGCAAGTAGGAGCACACCGTATGTTTTCAGCTATCAAACGGTTCTGGCAGGTTATCCGCAAACCTAGTGTCCATTACAGCCTCGGCTTTTTGACACTTGGCGGGTTCGTCGCTGGCATCATCTTCTGGGGTGGTTTCAACACCGCCCTGGAAGTCACCAACACAGAAGAATTCTGTATTGGGTGTCACGAAATGGAAAACACTGTCTATCAGGAACTCAAGACCACCATTCACTATACCAACCGGTCTGGTGTGCGTGCGACTTGCCCTGATTGTCACGTACCTCACAACTGGACCTCCAAGGTTGCCCGTAAGATTCAGGCATCCAAGGAAGTTTATGGCAAGATCTTCGGCACAATCAGCACACCGGAGAAATTCGAGGACAAGCGTCTTGAGCTGGCAAGCCACGAATGGGCTCGCTTTAAAGCCAACGACTCTCTTGAATGCCGTAACTGTCACAGTGAAGAATCCATGGACTTTACACGCCAGAGCCTGAGAGCTTCTGAGCAGCATGAGAAATTCCTCGTGACTGGTGAGAAGACCTGTATCGACTGCCACAAAGGCATCGCACACAAGCTACCTGATCTGAGCCTGCTGAAAGAGGGTCATTAAGAGTGAAGCTTGCTTGATTGGTTACGGTCAAATCTCGCAAATTCACTCAAGCAAAGACTTTAGAACTCAATGCGTGTTTGCAAGTGCGCGCGGCGAGTTCTAAGACCCATCACATGCTCAGACAAAAGAACCCCGCGGTTTGAAACCACGGGGTTTTTTCTTGTCCACATTTATTCCATAATTTTATCAATTAAAATTATATGAAATATACTCATGAGGAAAATTTCTGAAAAATGCCTCAGAGTCACCTCAATTCCCGCAATTTTGCGAGAGTTTACAAATATTAACCATTGCAAGTCTTGCCTGAAATTTTTTGAATATTTTCACCCTAGGGTTACTCCTAATTTCCTTAGGGAAGGTCTCCAGCCTTATACCAGTGCTTTTTAACACTCCGATAAAAACTGGGGGCCATATGCTCCTTAAAAATCGAGCGTATTAGAACACACCCCATCTGCAACCCATTGTTTTTGCGGAACTAATAAACTCGTCCTCAATTCAGGTGTACGTGCATGACGTTGCAGCTGAAAACTTTAGACCGGGCAAAGCACATACAAGCTTCGCCCCTCTGAAAGGACATAAAAAGATGAACGCTTTGAAGCTTTCTGCTGCAATCGTGGCCCTCGTTGCCGGCATGAGCACCGCTCAAGCTGCAAAAATCGATGTTTCTGATGGCACTGTGACAACGAATGACAAAACAATTACCGTAGATGCAGGAACAGATGCTGAAAGAACTGAGTTCCATCCTGGTCAATCTGGTAGAGCAACAGATATCACTGCAACCATAAGTGATATTGATGAATCAGATTTAAGCGGTACGCTCGCAACAAAGATCAATAATAAGGCAGATCAGAGCGCACTGAATGCTCAAGCAAAACGCATCACCAGTAACGATAGCGACATTTCACGTATCAAATCTGATATTGGTCACACCAATCGTCGCATATCTAACAACACTAGTCGGATCTACGCCAACGCTAGAGACATCGTAGGTAACAAGAGAAACATCCAAACTAATCGTGCCTTCATTGGTTCAAACGCACGCGGTATCCAATCTAATCGCGCATTCATCGGTTCGAACGCACGCAATATTCACATTAATCGGGCGTTCATCAGTTCAAACTCCCATCGTATCGATACCAACAAGCAGAATATTGCGACCAATACCGCCAATATCTCCACAAACGCCGCAAACATCTCTTCCAACACCTCCAGCATCGTCTCACTGGAACAGGATGTTGACGAGCTGCGCAGCGGTGTGGCGATGGCGGTGGCGATTGCCAATGCGCCGGTCCTTCAGGGTGGCAAAAACGGTATCTCCGTTTCCGGTGGTTTTGGACACTTCAAAGGCAAAGCTGCATCTGCTCTGAAAGTGGCGTTCCTGCCAACCGAGAACATGGCTGTTACAGCTTCTGTAGCCACAGACTTCAGCAACAACGTCACTGCTGGTGCTGGCCTGGGCTTCTCCTTCTAACAAGGATGTAGATCATGAAACCAATCTGGATCCTGCTGACAGCGGCAATGCTCTTTTTCTTTCAGGGTGTAAATGCGTACAGCACCACTGAGCCTTCCAATGAAGAGGATTGGTCAGTCAAATGCAGCAGTGACCTGTGTCAGGTCTACGCTGAAATCCGGCTTGAGAACGGTGCGCTGGTAAATTCCATCATGTTTCGCAAACTCGAAGCAGATGTGTATGCAGCTATTATCAAGCTGCCGCTCGGGATCCACATCCCCAGCGGTATCCAGATTGGCATTGATGATGATGCCTTGTTCGACGCCAAGCTGATCACCTGTCAGCCAGACGGGTGCGAGGCGGCGTTTAACGCCAACAAGACCATCGTCAACTTCCTCAAACGCGGCAAGGCCATGTCCATTGTAGTCACCAAGACCAATGACCGCAAAAAGCTGGCGCTGAACTACTCTCTGATCGGCTTCACCCGCAACTGGGAAGAGTTCACCAAACGCATGGCAGTCTTGCTGCCAGATGAGACAACCGGCTGATTTGCCCTGCCAAGACCCATGGTTGAAGCTTTAAGCTTTGGGGTCTATATTGAGGAAGATAGGAACGGGAGGCTCTCGCCCCCCATTCCCGTCGCTAGATGACTTTAATAAGAGCTCGGAAGAAGATGGTCAGTCGATTCCGGGCTCTTGTCATGCGCAGCTTAAACTTAAGCTTAATCGCAAGGTTCATCCAACATACCACCTCCTTACCAGGCCTTGCTACGATCGGAGTGCCTAACTCTCTCCGATTGCGCGGACTGACACGCGCTGCTGCTTTGCAAGGAAGTGGCAGATAGCAGCCTAACAAGCCCGCAAACACTGCGCGTCCCCGGATCATCTCCCGCACAAAACACCTAGCTTCATCTTTGGGTATCAGGTCTCGCAATCTCATGAGGCTTCCCGATAACTCGCGTGAAAAGCAGCCATCGCTTAACGCTTTGTTTTGTCTGTCAGACCATGAAGTTTGCCCCTGCTGTACAGCGTAAACTAGGATTACACAGAGCTATAACGCGCAGCAGCAGGAGGGTGACGTCGTTGACCGACCGAGTGAAGAAATCAGAGCACCTCTCAAACATCGCCGCCTTTTATTCCGGCAAGCTTGCGGACACGAAGGGCAGAAACACCTTCCAGCAAGCACTGGCTCCTGATTATGATGCGCAAGAGATACCCGAGCACTTGCTCGGGTCCAGTTTCGGCTGTGGTAATCCGCTGGCTTTCTCGCAGTTCAAAGAAGGGGAGACGGTGCTCGATCTTGGCTCCGGCGCGGGACTGGATCTTATCCTTGCCGCCGAGAAGACAGGTCCATCGGGTAAAGTCATCGGCATTGATGTCAGTGAGGATATGATTGCGCTGGCTAAACGCAATTGCGAGCAGCATGGCCTCCATAACATTGAACTCCATCAAGGTGTTATTGAGCATCTGCCATTCCCGGTTCAGTCCATGGACTGGGTCATCTCAAACTGCGTTATCAACCTGTCCACCGACAAAGCTGCTGTGTTTTCTGAGATCAACCGCGTGCTCAAGCCGGGCGGCAAACTTGTGATCTCAGACATGCTGGCGGAGGACTTACCGGACTGGCTGCATATGCATCAGGATCTTCTGTCCGCCTGTATCTCTGGCGCGGTCTCAGAAGCAGCTTATTTGGAGTACGCAGGAAACAGCGGTCTCACTGCGCTGACCGTTCTGGACCGTATGACCTATGAGGATGCCGTCCTGAAACAGCTCATCAAAGACGAGCTACCCGTTGCATTGGATGAACTGGCCAAACAACTTGGGCTTTCAACAGATGTAATGCTGGACAAGGCTGTCACCGAACTCTCAGGTAAAGTGAAGGCCATCAAGCTCTATGGCGAAAAGCCAGCGTTAGGCTGAGGTGAGAGTCTTAAGCCCTTCTTCGACCCAGCAAAACATAATAGCCAACACCCAGCCCCATGAGGGCCAAAGCAATCAACGCAGCCACAAGATCATACGCAAAGCACGAAGTAAGTGCCAAAAGCGAAAGAGCGAGCGTTACATACGCCGTTTTTTGCCCACCCGGCGCACGATAAGGCCGGTGCAACTCGGCATAATCTCGTTTTAGCAAGATATAACTCACGCTTTGCAGCGCATAGGAGAGCGTCGCACCGATCACTGCAATGTTGATCATTAACTCTCCTTTACCCGTCAGCGAGCAGAGGAAGCCGATCACACCCGGTATTATCAGCGCCCAGTGTGGCACCTTTCGTGAGCTGATCGCGGACATGAACCGGGGCAAATATCCTTCTCTCGACATGGCAAAGACCAGGCGGCTGTATCCAAAAATGATAGAGAAGAACGAAGCAATCAGTCCTGTAAGCCCGATCAGATTGACTATGGCGGCCAGAACGGAATCTTCGCCGAACACATGATCAAGCGCATCTACCAGTGGCGCGCCGTAATCTCCCACTTCCACAGCGGTCGCAGCACCGGGAATAAACACAACAATAAGCAGCCCATTGGCCAGTAGAAACAACATGGCCCCAATGATACCGCGCGGCAGATCAACCGCTGGGTTCTTGGCCTCCTCCGCTGCAAGAGGTACGCCTTCCACCGCTAGAAACAGCCACATGGCAAACGGAAGGGCTGCCCAGACTGAAACTTCATCGAATGCCAGCAGGTTTTGCTGATCAGAGCTGAAATGAACAGAGGCCGCCAGATTGGCAAAGCTGAAATGCGGCACCAGCGCCACCAACGTCACCACAATCGCCAGCACAGCAAAAGCCGTCACAACCAACATAAAACGCAGGGCCTCACCAGCTCCAAGCAGGTGCACACCGATGAAGACCACGTAAAACACTGCATAAACCAAGGGGCCATTGATACCCCAAAGCGCTTCAAGATACTGTCCAATGAAGATCACAATCGCGGCTGGCGCGATGGAATACTCCAGCAAAACCGCAAGCGCCGTTGCAAAGCCGCCTGTATCTCCCATCACCTTCCGCGAGATCCGATAGCCCCCTGCGGCACTCGGCAAGGCGGCAGACATCTCTGCAAGGCACAGAACAAGGCAGAAATACATCAGCCCCATCAATACCACTGCGATGACCATGCCGAACCAGTTCGTCACCGCAAATCCATAGTTCCACCCGGCAAAACTGCCCGAAATCACATAGGAAACCCCGAGTGTCGCCAGCAAAAACCAGCCTGCGGCTCCCTTTTGAAGCTGTGATTTCTCTTCGTGTTTCATTGCAATTGATGCCCATGAACGGATCGAAAGCCTGGAGTAAGCCACCAGCTTACTACTCCTGCCCCAACGCCCAACACCCGCTATTTCTCTCGGACTGCCCCTAAGCAACAGTTGGCGTAATGTTGACCCTCTCGTCTTTTCTGCATTAATTCCCATCAGCGGGAGTGTATTGAAACGAGCAGCCTGATCATTGGCGAGGATATTCAGGCTCAGCTAGGTTTTTGGGATGACCTTTGCATTGGGAGGGCCGAAGCTCACTTAATCCTAGCGATTGTCAAATGGGTTTTGACTTGAAATGTCAGTTGACCCTCGCGATTAGCATGAGGCTGCAAAAGGGCTTTAAGTTCATTGTGAAAGTCTTGGCGGCGGACGCCCAGCTTTGCCAGCGCGAAAGTATCACGCGAATGCTGGCACAAGATAAAGTCCTCAACGGTTTGCCGGAAAGGCTGCGAAACATACTCTTTGGTTTCAAGGAGATTGATATAGTCCAAATGTTTGGCTTGGGTCGCCCGCCATTTGTTAGAATTTACCTCTTCACCTGTGATTTGAGACACCCATTTTGCCAAAAATTGTTGCCACTCATCATGCCACGGCGGCTGAAACGCTGCATCGCCCTGAATGATTGCAAGAATATGATTTTCACTTAAGTGGTTTGCAAGTTTAGGGAACAGCCTGCTTGGTTCCATCCAATGGATGCTTGATGCAAAAGTGACTGTGTCAAACTTACCCGTCAAAGGCGCCCTTTCGGCTGTCGCCTCCACCCATTCAAGGTTGTCTGTCCCACCGTTTTCCAAGGACCGGCCTAATTTGATCATGTTAGCGGAGGGGTCGACGGCACAAACCTGATCAAAGACTTTCGTCATTGGTCTGGCAATTTTGCCCTCGCCGCAGCCCAGATCCAATAAGCGGTGTGTTGCGGAAGACCGATCAATGATGCACTCGTAAATTTGCTGAGCGTAAGGAGGGCGGCGCGGGTAAAAACCGGCAACTTCAGGTGCTTTGAATGTGGCCCCGGCAATGTCGGACAATGGAATTTCTCCGAAAAAAGGCGCACCATCCCTAGCCTCGTTACCAAGAGAGAGCTGGTATGCTTTAAGTGTATGATTATACTCAATTGCCCTGCGCCGCTTGAGTGGTTCGACTTGAACGTTAGTGCATAGTTGGCTTTTGGTCCACAGGCACGCTGCTCCTGCGAATGCCTGTGAGCTGATGAATGGCGGCAAGTAGGAGAGCTGGATCATCTCGTTGCTAACTACACCCCCGAACATAAAAACCCCGTGGAGGGGATCCACGGGGTCTCTTGGGTCTGCCTGATAAGGGGGGTGAATCAGGCAGGCGCCTGAGCGGTTTGGCGGGTACAGACGGAGGCGAGCTCCTCTTGGGCCTGATATTGGGAGAGGAACACTTTGCCCGTCAGCTCATCAAGAAAGTGCGAGCGTTGCAGGCGGTCCATTACCGGGCCTTTCACCTCTGAAAGGTGCAGCGTGATGCCTGCGTCTTGTAACCGGTGATTGATGGCTTCCAGAGACTCCAAAGCACTCAGATCCACCTCATTCACCGCAGAACATTGCAGCACCACATGCTTGAGGCACTCATCATCCACCGCACGGTCGTAGATGTAATCTTCCAGAAAACGCGCGTTGGCGAAGTAGAGGCTTTCATCAATGCGGATAGTCAGCAGCTCTGGCGTTGTCAGCACTTCATGCCGGTTGATATTGCGGAAGTGCTCGGTCCCCGGCACCAGCCCAACCTCTGCAATGTGAGGCCGGGAGGTTTTGTAGAGGTAAAGCCCAATGGAGAGGATCACGCCTGCAGAAACACCTGTCTCAACACCAAAGCCGAGGGTCAGCAAAATGGTGGCAGCCACGGCTGAGAAATCAGACTTGGAGTAGCTCCAGCTGTGCTTAAGAATGCTGAAATCCACCAGAGACAACACAGCCACAATGATGGTTGCAGCCAATGTGGCCTTGGGCAGGAAGAAGATGAGCGGTGTGAGGGAAACAGCAGCAATCGCCAGACCAACCGCCGTATAAGCACCAGCAGCAGGCGTTTCAGCACCCGCATCAAAGTTGACCACGGAACGGGCAAACCCACCCGTTACAGGATAACCACCTGTGAAGGCTGCTCCAAGATTGGCAGCACCCAGACCAATCAGCTCCTGATCAGGATCGATACGCTGACGCTTTTTGGCTGCCAGCGTTTGCGCCACGGAAACGGACTCCACAAAACCAATAATGGAGATCAGCAGCGCAGGTATAAACAGTGCGCCGATCAGCTCACTGGAGAAGCTTGGCATGCTGAGCGGCGGCAGGCTTTGCGGCACAGCACCGACAATCTTTACTCCGGCTTGATCTAAACTGAAGATCCACGCCACAGCTGTCGTCACCACCACGGCAGCGACCGGTCCAGCCTTGGTCAAAACATCTGCAAGGCGTGGCTTCAGGCCCATGTTCAGCAGCATCGGTTTCATGCCCTTGCGCACCCAGAATAGGAACAAAGTGGCCGAAACACCAATCAGGATCGTCGCCAGATTGGCTTCGCCCAGATGATCCCAGATGGAAAAGACAATCTCCACCAGCGTATGCCCTTTCGCATCCACGCCCAGAATGTGTTTGAGCTGGCTGCTGGCGATCAAAACACCTGAGGCCGTGATGAAACCGGCAATTACAGGGTGGGAGAGGAAGTTGGCAAGGAAGCCGAGTTTGAACACGCCCATCAGCAGCAAAATACCGCCGGACAGCATGGCAAGGGTCAGTGCAGCAATGGCATAACCTGCTGTGCCACTGTCTGCGATCTGGCCAATCGCGGCTGCCGTCATAAGCGAAACAACAGCGACAGGGCCCACGGCCAGCGCACGGCTGGTGCCGAAGATGGCGTACAAAATAATCGGTAGAATTGACGCATAAAGCCCAGCTTCCGGCGGCAGGCCAGCGAGCAAAGCATAAGCAAGAGACTGCGGGATCAGCATGATCGTCACAATCACTGCTGCAATCATGTCATTAGAAAAACTGTCTTTATTATAGTTTCTGCCCCAAGTTAAAACGGGCAAATATCGCCGAAAGGCCGAGGAGAACATGGGTCTGCCTTCAAAGTGCATAGATTAATCCGGGGAAGCAGCTCCCCCGGATACATGATATTAATTCAGCAAAGGCCGCAATGCTTATTTTAGCTAGCGCTAACCTTCTCAGGCTTGATCATCCATTCCTTGCCGCGCAGCATTGCCCACCAGTAAACCGGTGGCAGGATCTGCTCTTTCAGGATCCAGGCTGCGCGCGTCGGCTTGGTGCCATCCAGCAGCCATGTCGGAAAGCTTGGCAGCAAGGTGCCGCCGTACCCAAACTCAGCAAGCACGATCTTTCCGCGCTCCACGGTCAACGGGCAGGAGCCATAGCCGTTGTACATCGCTGGTTGTGAGCGACCTTCGATGTCTGCAACAAGGTTTTCGGCAACGATTGGTGCTTGCATGCGAGCTGCGGCAGCTGTTTTTGCATTGGGTGCGTTCATCACATCACCCAGCGACCAGATGTTGCTGTGCGTTTTGTGGCGCAGCGTTATATGATCCACATCCACCCATCCAGCTGCATCCGCCAGTGGCGAGACACGGATGAAGTCCGGTGCAGATTGCGGTGGGCACACGTGGATCATGTCGAAGTCAACTTCCACCCGCTCAACCGGCGTGTCCGGCTTGGCCACATCAAACCAGGCCTTCTTCCCAGGGCCGTCAATGGCGACCAGATTGTTGAAGAAGTTGAGGTCTGCGTTGTACAGATCGATGTACTTCTCCAGCGCAGGTACATACTCCTTCACACCAAACAGCACGCCGCCCGCATTGTGGAACTGAATGTCGATGTTCTTCAGCACGCCTTGCTTGCGCCAGTAATCACCGGAAAGGTAAAGCGCTTTTTGCGGTGCTCCGGCGCATTTAATTGGCATCGGCGGCTGGGTGAAGAGCGCACGGCCCTCTTTCATGTTGCTCACCAGTTGCCACGTGTAGGGTGCCAGATCGTAACGATAGTTGGAGGTGACGCCGTGCTTGCCAAGCGTGGAGACCAGCCCTTCCACCTTGTGCCAGTCCAGCTTCAGACCGGGGCACACCACAAGGCGATCGTATTTCACGACGCGGCAACCATCCAGAATGACCGCATTGTCTTGCGGTTCAAACGCAGCCACCGCGGATTTAAGCCAGTGCACGCCTCGCGGAATCAGCGAGCCCATGGTTTTAGCGGTCTGGGAGGCATTGAAGATGCCACCGCCAACCATGGTCCAACCCGGCTGATAGTAATGAATATCAGCAGGATCAATGACAGCGATCTCAAGATCGCTCTTACGGGATTTCAAACTCGCGGCCACGGCAATGCCAGCAGCACCGCCGCCCACAATCACCACATCAAACGAGGCATCTGCACGGTCCGTTGGTGTTCTGCCTCCATTGGCAATGCGGCGCACGACGCCTGCCATGTCATAGCCAGCGGACTTAGTGGCTGCCAGAATATCGGCCACGGTCAAAGTCTCAGCCTGACTGAGAGACCACAGCGTGGCACAGCGCGTGCCAGTGCGGCAGTAGGCCAGCACCGGGCGCGGAATTTCGTTCATGGCCTTGCCAAAGGCCTCGGCGTCTTCGTCAGACACCTTACCGGAAATAACCGGCAGATAGCGTGTTTCCAGACCCAGCTTTTTCGCAGCTGCTTCAATCTCGTCAAACACCGGCTGGTCTGCACCTTCCCCGTCCGGACGGTTGCAAACAATACTGCGGAAGCCCAGGTCCGCGATCTTCTGAACGTCTTGCGCAGTAATCTGCGGACAGACAGAAAGTGATGAGCTGATACTCTTAATGTGCATGATGTTTCCCCTCCTCACATCATCAGATCAAAGTGCGTTGACTGGCACTTTGAGCATTGGAACGCCGTCTTCATCGGTCGGCACTGCACCTGCACGCATGTTCACCTGCAAAGACGGAATGATCAGCTTTGGTACGTCCAGCTGTGCATCACGCTCGGTGCGGAATTTGATGAAATCTTCGCGGGAGTGGCCTTTACCAACGTGGATGTTATGTTCTTTCTCCGCGCCCACTGAGGTTTCCCACTCAATGTCGCGGCCATTCGGGCCGTAGTCGTGGCACATGAACAGGCGCATCTCGTCAGGCAACGACAGTACCTTCTGAATGCTGTCATAAAGCGTTGCAGCATCTCCGCCCGGGAAGTCCGCACGAGCAGAGCCGCCATCCGGCATAAACAGGGTATCGCCCGCAAACGTCGCATTGCCCACAACGTGAACCATGCAAGCGGGAGTATGACCCGGTGTGTGAATGGCAAACGCAGTCATGGTGCCGATCTGATAGCTGTCCCCGTCCTTGAACAGCTTGTCAAACTGGCTTCCGTCGCGCTGGAATTCAGTTCCTTCGTTGAACACCTTGCCGAATGTGTCCTGAACCACGGTGATGTTCTCACCAATGCCGATTTTGCCGCCCAACTTCTCCTGAATATACGGAGCAGCAGAGAGGTGGTCGGCATGAACATGGGTCTCAATCAGCCATTCAACCGCCAGGCCATTGTCCTGCACGTATTTGATGATCTCATCCGCATTGTCATAGGTGATGCGGCCCGCTGCATAGTTGATGTCCATAACGGAATCGACGATGGCAACAGAAGATGAGGCAGGATCCTTCACTACATAGCTAATTGTATTGGTGCCGGGGTCAAAAAAGGCCCTGACTTCAGGCTCGACAGCCATGTTCACGGGGTAGTTCGTCATAACTTCCTCAATAAGTTAACGCGTGCGCAGTGGCGGTCGATGGTACGTGCACTTGTTTGTTTTCGTGTTCGACCGCCTGCACAGCCGCCTAAGCATTTCTTATTATATTTTTTTGTCGGAAATCAGTTTGTGATCTCCGGAAACATGCTTAAACGCGGCAGGTTTTAATTCCAAAAATGGAGTAGAACGGGCAAATCCGCACGGCGGAAACCAGCAGCATTACAATGCCAACAATGATTGCGCCATAAAAGAAAAGTGGCTGCAGAAACAAAGAAATGTTGGTAGACAACGGCAGTGCAATCAGCACAACACCGACAATAAAACGAAGAATGCGATCAATAGTTCCAACGTTAGCCATCATAGTCTCGTCCTCCAGGTACGTGGCCTAACGGATAACGAGTCTTCGCAAAGGCTTCAGTGACGAAGTCACCAAACTCCGCTCCAAACCCTTCTTTTCTTCGAAGCGCCTTAAAAATCAATGCGAAATGCCCAAAGGTCATAATGCCAGCTGGCTATCCCAGAACAATCCATAGGTTTCAGAGATCCAATTTCTGGCTAGCATAGCGTTGAAGGGCACAGCCGGAAGATTCGATTGCCCGAGGCGTGCGCCAGAAAGCAGTTGGGGTTCCAGTTGACCGAAGTCTCCGTAGCAAACAAAGATTTTTACACTCAGCTTCACAAATCAAACCCCGGGTACGGCACCTCCTCATCCTACCTGATGGACGTTATCCTGCCGCTGGCACAAGACGTGAAGCCTGCAAGAATTCTGGATTACGGCTGCGGAAAAAGCTCATTGATTGAAGAGCTTGCGGCGAACCTGCAATGCACCTCACACCGCTACGATCCTTGCATTTCAGAATACAACGATATGCCCGATGGGCGTTTCGATCTTGTCCTGAACACAGATGTGCTGGAGCACGTGCCGGAGGATGAACTGGACGACGTTTTGGCGGACATTCAGGCCAGATCAGACAATGTTATCTTCCATATCCCAACCCTTTACGCGACAGCCTTGTTGGCGGACGGCTCCAACGCACACTGCACCGTGCATTCAGCACCGTGGTGGCAGGAGAAACTCTCGCAGCACTTCCCGTATGTTGAGGTTTTGCGCAGCACTAATAACGACCAGCAATTTTATGTCACGTGGGACGCCTCTGCTGAAGCGCGGCAGAACCTGAGACAGGTTTACCGACAGCGCAGGCGCGCCAACTCGGTGGCAAAGCGCAAACACATTCTGCGCATGCTGCGGATGAAGATGTTGAAGGGGTACGTGCCGAAACACGAATTGCAGAACGATATTGCTGGCAAACGCATCGCCGTCGTTGGCAACGCACAATCCCTCAGCAACAAAGAGTATGGACCTGAAATTGACGGCCATGACATCGTGATCCGGCTGAACCGCAGTACAATTCCGCACACCAAAAGCCATGGGCAGAAGCTCTCATGGGTGGCAACAAGCCTCGATATTCCCAAAAGCTTTGTGTATGGCGAGCAGGCGCGGCGGGTTATCTGGACACCGGCTGAACGTAGTTTCTCTCTGCCCCATTGGCTCGCCAGACATAACGATGTTGTCTACCTGATGAAACCCGCAGAGTTGAGGAGTTATCAAGCGCGTACAGAGAAGAAGCCGAGCACCGGTTTCCGCCTATTGGGCCTGCTGGAAGAGCTGGGCGGCTACAAACATATCAACATCTACGGCTTTGACTTCTTCGCCTCCCCCACAAACACCAACCACATTGAGCCCAGCAAGGCGCGGGCGGATCATGATTATGACCGCGAGCATCATGAAGTTCAAAAATGGATGGCTCGCGACCCGAGGGTTTCTCTTAAACTCTGAAGCCTAGTTTTTACGCGTATTCTCATCCTTAAATCGAAACCGCGTTTCGGGAATACGCTCTAGGCTTTTGCCAGAACTTCCAGTCCAGCGCGGTCAACAATCTCGATGGTTCCGCGGGATTGGGTTATCCAGTCACGGCGCTGGAACTCGCGCAGCTGGCGGGAGATGACCTCGCGCGCCGTGCCCAGTTCTGCTGCCATTTGCTGGTGCGTGGTGGCCACCTGCTTGCTGCTGCCAGCAAGTTCCAGCAGTTTTTGCGCAAGGCGGATGTCCATGCGTTGGAACGCAATCTCTTCGATCACCAAAAACAGATCCGTGATGCGCTTGGAGTAGGCGGAGAACACAAAGCGGCGGAAGGTTTCGGATTGGGCAATGAGATCATCAAACACCATGCGCGGAATAGCGACCGCCTGCGTATCCGTTTCCGCGATGCCTTCTGCTGAATAATCCTCATAGGCCAGCAGACAGGCCGTCGTTAGCACGCAGCTTTCACCTGCATGCACACGGTAGAGAATGATCTCGCGTCCACCTTCAGAAAGCTGCTGCACGCGCACGGAACCTGAAAGCAAAAGCAGGAGGTTTTCCGGGGCTTTACCAGGACCAAAGATGATGGTGTCGGCAGGCACAGAGACAATGGTGCTACGATTAACCAGAATGTCCCTGATGTGATTTTCCAGCTTGGAAAGGCCTTGGAATCGATCGATCCAATTGGCAGCAGCGGTTGTCATGGTTTCCTCCCGAAACGCCCCCAAGAATGCGTATATTCTTGGCATAGTGCATAAAAGCGTTTAGCGCAATCAGGGCCTTTAGCAGAAGAATAATCTAATGACCCTGTGCTACCAGCTGCATTCAGGAATAAATTTTCACTTCAGCCTTATTCTGCGCGTTCGCCGACAACACCCAAAGCCTCTTCAGCTGACAAGCGCTCTTCCGGAGATAGCTTCAGCAAACCTTTAATCGCGCCCTTGATGTTGTCCGGTGTGCCGTCCAACCGCGCTTCCAGCTTTTTATCCAGCAAAGATTGATCATTGCTGCTGCCACTGCGGAACTCCTGAAGTTCATCAATCAGCTCCTGCTGCGCATTTTTGCCAGCAGCTGCCGCAACAAGCACAAGACCACCTGCCCAGGAATCCACCTTAGAAGACAGCTCGGCCCCATCAACAAACCGTTCAGGCGGCTGGTTGTTTGGCGTACCGCCTATCTCCATTTCAAAATGCTGGCCATCCTCACAATCGGCGGCAACACCCTCATGCGCCGTTGCATAGTCAAAGCTGGTGATCACCGGTTCTGTGCTGTCTTCCTCGCGAAACTGAATGGTGTCGATGTTCAGATCCTGATGGAAGATGTTCCGCTTTTGCAAAAACGAAACTCCGGCCAGAAGGCCCCCGGCGAAGTCGTTGAGCGGCTCTTCATCCATGCCTTTGTCTTCTGGGAGACGGTCATCCAGCGACCCACCCTTCAGTTTTTCACGGATGGCGAATGGCTCCCCGAACTCCGTCAGGCCTGCGCCTTTCAGCTTCAGAATATTCTCACTGCCGGGCGCCTGATCAAACTCACCAAGTGCGGTGAGAATCTTGGCTTCGTGCACCAACAGCTCAGCCCCGACAAAGGTGGGCGGGGAATCCGGTCCGGCGGAATACGCGTTTGGCCGCTTGATCACAGCATCTTCCATGTACGGATAGTCTTGCACCACGCCAGACGCATCATAAGACAGCACATTTTCCGCATTGGCCGCACCGCCTGTGACAGGAGGACTGACCTTGCCTGTCACATCCATGGCATGCTCTTCAGAAATGCCAAACATGTTGCCATAGGGCTGTTTGCCACCATTTGTATTGCCATGTTGAAAGGCCGAGGGCACGGAGTCCGGCTCAATGACCATGGTTCCGTCTGGTTTGGTTTGCACCTTGATGGGGCTGTTATCCGGAGGCGTTTCACGTGCGTTTGCAGAGCCCGCTGCAGCTTGTGCTGGCGGCAGATCAATGCTCAGGACTCTGGCGACAGCTCTCATCCACGTGTCATAGTCAGCCATTGTCACCTCGGAAAACGTCACCAGCCTTGCGAACCACTCGAGATCTCCTCGTTTCAGCCTGCAGTATCGGGAAGTATCGTTGTTCGCCTATGCGCTGAAAAGCAAACAGCCAAAACAGCGTATAGGCAGCCCTACCAAAATAATGAGAATTGCAGCTACTGCTGCTCATCCTCTGGCTGATCTTCAATCAGCGCCAATGCTTGCTCAGCGGTCATTCGCTCATTCAGATCGATCTTCAGAAGTCCTTTGATCACGGCCTGAATGTTTGGCGGTACATTTGCGATGCGCGGCTCAAGAAAGGCATCATAAAGCCCCTGATCTCTGCGTCCGTCTTGTGCACGAAACTCTGCGGTCTCATCGAGGAAAGCTTGTCGCCCCTCATTACCGATTGCCGCTTGTAACATCAGAACTCCGCCATTCCAGGAGTCGATCTTGCCGGTCATCTGGCCATTTTCATCGTATACTTCCGGCGGTTGAATATCGGGAGAACCACCTCTCCTATAGCCAAAGTCCCGGCCATTTTCGTGGTCAGAGGCAATGCCCTCATGTGCTGAGGCTGTATCAAAATCACTGATAACCGGCACAGTGCTGTCATTTTCGCGAAACAGAATGTTATCAGCCTTCAGGTCCTGATGAATGATGTTCCGATTTTGCAAAAACGCCATGCCAGAGAGAACGCCCTTTGCAAAATCATTCAGTTGCGGCTCTTCCAGACCGCGATCATCAGGGATACGATTTGCAAGTGTGCCGCCATTCATTTCTTCCATGATCAGGAACGGATCACCAAACTGCGAAATGCCAGAGCCTCGATATTCGATGATATTCTCTGCCCCCTTCGCATCTTTAAAATGAGAGAGAGCGGTCAAGATTTTGGTCTCATGCACAATCTGATCGGCACCAACAAACTGCAATGAACCATTTGCCTCTTCCATCGCATGGCATCGTTTGATAGCGGAATCTTCAATATCCGGGAACTTTTGCAGGTATCCTGTCGCGCCACTCGCGAACACACTTTGCAGCCGCTCGTTGCCAACCTTATTGGGCGGTGTGAGCAGACCTTCTACATTCATCGAATGTTCAGTAGGTTCATAAGTCACCTTATCACGCCGACCTAAACTGCGTTCCCGTTTGGCTTTAATCGTGGCTGGAACAGAGCGTCGATCAATAACCATGGTGCCATCATTTTTCCGGTTCAGGCGGATAGGGCTACCTGCCTGCGGCATCTCGTTGTAAACCCGGCGTTCCGGTGGCTGCTCGCCCTCTCCTGGCTGCGGATCATGCTGGTGCAACTCGCGATGCTCGGGCCGTTCCAGTTCCTCAAATTCCTCGTCATCCATATCCTCCTGTTCGCCCGCTTCATAAGGTGGCGGAGGATCGTAAGGCGGCGGGGCCTCAAACGGGATTTCCGGTTGCCGCAAGTCTACACCGCGCTGCTCAACACCCCGCTCAATGTCGCGTTCGTCCTCATCATCTCCAAGCGCCAAAAACTCGCCTTGCTCTTCGATAATGCGGCCTTGCTGATCGTGCGTGGGCCGTTGCTCAATGCCTTCCTCGATGTTTTCCTGCTCTTCATCCTCAACGATGGCCATAAACTCGCCGCGCTCTTCCTCAGGCCCATCAACAATCATGTCTTCAACGGCATTGTCACCTTGCGGAGGGATCTCACCCAGCCGGACATTCAATGCCCGTTCCACAGCATCCAGCCATTGCTCTTGCTCTGGCGGCAGGTTTTCCTGATTTCCAGCGGGGTTTTGGGGTTGGGCAGGCACGGCATTCCTCCGACAATCGGTCCTGAGAGATACAATATATCATGCGAAGAAAAATGCCTTCCGCTAAGTAATGTTTATTGGAGTTTAGGTGTAGGCAGTCTTAGCGAGGCCCGCAAAATTGTGCAGCCTGCGTTTACCCAGTCGCAATCAATGTGCTCGTCAGCTTTCTACACCTACCCCGTGGCGTCCCTTGCCGTGGCTGAAAGCCGTTGCGCCGGAAACGGTCTCTCCGCTGGAGATTACCGAAAGGCCGCGCCGCATCTCGTTCCTGATCGCTTCTGCTTCTGTCATGTCCCACTGTTCAAACATGGAAAGCCGGTCACTGCGCATGCACATTTGCGGAAATTGCGCCATATGCGCCGCCAATTCCTTCGCCCTGGTGAGAGCCTCCCCGTCTTCCACCAGGCGATTGACGAGGCCAAAAGCCACGGCTTCCTCGCCGCTCACACTGCGTCCTGTCAGGATCATATCTGCGGCGCGGGATTGGCCGATCAAACGCGGCAGGCGGATGGTACCCATATCAATCAGTGGCACGCCAAACCGCCGGCAATAGACGCCAAACACCGCAGATTTTCCGGCAACGCGCATATCCGCCCAAAGCGCCAGCTCCAACCCGCCAGCCACTGCATGGCCCTCAATCGCCGCAATCACTGGCTTTGATAGCCGCATTCGAGACGGGCCCATCGGCGCGAAATCGCCTTCCTCTTGCAGGGTATTAAGCTTGCCTTCTGAAATGGCTTTAAGGTCAGCCCCAGCGCAGAACGTGCCTTGAGACCCGGTGAACACGGCAACGGAGAGGCTGTCGTCCTCATCAAAACGAGTAAAGGCATCCACCAGCAGCTGCGCCGTCTCCCCATCCACCGCATTGCGCCGTTCAGGTCTATCCAGCGTAATAACCGCCGTCGTCCCCTCAACCTCAAAACCAACCGCCATAAACCCCTCCCCTGAAATTCAGGAGAAGCCTAACAGAACTTGCCAAGCCCCGTCAGCCATTCAAAGGTGGAGTGTGGGTCTCTATTTGGCAGAGCGTTTACGGGGGATTTATTGCTTGGGCTTTCTTCTAAAGATACGCCCAAGCACGACATCTAAGACCTTTTCGAGGGCAAAGAAGGCTGCACCTGTTCCCAGTATTATGAGGATGGGAATGCGTGTGAGAAAATACAGAAACTCTCAAATGACAAGAAGCCAGCCAAGTATGCCTGTAACCACAAGTGTTTTACTAGGCCTCTTCTTTCCGCCTTCATTTTCCAATAGCTCCTCCCCTCTTCCCGACCTAAACAATATTTGGGGAGAGGATCCAATATTGCAAGTATAGGTTGTTTCTACACTCAAAGCATTTGGGGGTTCGGGAAGATTGGTCATGTGGCTATCGGTATAGACATTTTCAAATCAAAATGTCTATACCGATTCTGAGCATCCAGATCTTCAGAGCTGCGCCAGCAGCAGGCGCAGCTTCTCCAATATTTTACAAGCTGAAGGACGCCAGAGCGCTTGGAGATGTCGCATTGACCAATGAGAAGACCTGTTTGGCGAGCTCAGTCTGAACGTGCTGCGCTTTCTCGCGCGCCAGATCTAAATTCATGTCCTTATCAACGTTTGCGGCAGCCTCAGAATCGACTGGTTCCGCTGGCTGAGACAACCCAGCAATCTTCTCATCACGGATCACACTAATGCTGTTATAAGCCTGATCAAGTGCACCTTGCCAGCTAGCAACGGCTTCTCCCAGAACACTTACAACGCTCTCGGCATCATCACCCTCAAGCATCTCTGAGAAATCGAATGTAAGTACGTTTATCCCTGCCAAACCTGCATTTTCAGCAGCTTTCCCTTGAAGAACCCAAGTCTGCACGCCAGTTAAATCGTTTGGCTCACCATCAGTGCTATCTGGCAGAATATTTACCAGCTCCTCGAGAAGGTCCTCATTCCGGAGGAAGGGATTGGCTGGGTTAAATTCTATGCCATTAGCAAGAATGCCCTGCATGCCTTCCTGAAAATTTCCAAGGCGATCAGCAAGACCTGAATAGTCTCCGTTGTTTTCCGCAAGTGAGGAGTTCATAGAGGTAAACGCGGCTCGAAGTGGAGCAAACTCAAACTGAAGTTCCGCAGCATGATACTTGAGCGACATCTCTGCCAGCACATTTCTAGTTTCTTCAGAAATCAGGCTATCCGAAGTTCCTTCACCAATTGCAACAGGCTTAAAGTCAATCCCTGATGCGTTCGCTCGAAGGGTCTTGAGGCCCTCATCGGTCTCCGGTTGCACCGCAGAGGAGTTGGGTAGCTGCACAGGGTGCTGTGTTTCGAACAGCTGAACACTGCTAGTATTTAAATCAACAGAATTCATGTTTCTGTCCCTCTCTGGAAATAATGGGACATCTCGGTAAATCCGAGTCTGCAGAAGAGCATCATGCACTTTCATCGAAAGTCTGCAGCAAACCTGACAACGGAATCTATTTCAAAGAAAACAACGCAATCAAAGCTGCAAGTATTCTACCACAATACATGCATAAATCACATGAATTATAATAAGCCACGCAGTTCATTACTTAGGAAAATCGATTTCATCAGGTCCGGCCTCAATACACCTGGAACTATATAATGGTATAGACACTTTAGGAACAAACTGTCTATACTGCCTACATGACAGATCTTCCTCTCGCCTATCAGAATCTCGCCGCCGATTATATTCAGAAAACGCATGATGACAGCAGGGCTTTGCGGGGCTCGGTTTATCAGCAGGCGAAGGGGAATGTGGAGAACATTTTCGTCAAGATGCCGGTCGGTGCCGGGCGCAAGAGCCTGTATGTGGGGCCAGCGTTGCAGCCGGAAACACAGGCGAAGGTCGAGCAGATCAAGTATGCCAGCGAGCGGGCGCGAGCGCGGCGTAAGGACCTGAGCGTACTCAACAAAGTCGGTGTGCTGTCGACACACAGCTATGCGGGCCGCGTGCTGGATGCCATGGCCTATCATGGCCTGTTCCGCAATGGCGCCATTCTGGTGGGGACGCTGGCTTATCAGTGCTACCCGCTGCTGTTGGGGTGTACGTTACCATCCACACAGTTGGCGACGGATGATGCAGATCTGGTGGCTGCCTCACTGGCCATCAAAGCAGATGAGGGCATCGATATGCTCTCGATCTTGAAAGACGCCGACCCGAGTTTTGAGCCTATTCCGGAACTGGACGGACGCGCCAAGCCATCGCGTTTCCGCTCTCGCATCGGGTTTGTGGTGGACTTGCTGACCCCAACCCGCAAGCGCGGCGAAAAGCAACCGCTGGAGCTACAGGGGTTGGATGCGGGAGCCATGAGCCTGCAATATCTGGCTTGGTTGATTGACGAGTCCACACCTGCCGCCCTGCCCTTCGGGGCGGGCATTCCGGTGTATGTGCCACGACCAGAACGCTATGCCGTGCACAAGCTCATCATCTCACAAAAGCGCGCGCATACAGCGACAAAGGTGACGAAGGATCTGGCACAGGCCAAAGCTCTGATCGAGGTCATTGGGCGCACCCGCCCCGGCATGATCAGCGACGAACTGCTGGCGGCACAATCCCAAGGCAAGCAAGGTTGGAGCGATCCCATCGTAAAAGCCATGAAAGCCCTCTGGCCCGACGGTTCATGGCAGGAACACCCTGAGTTTGAGGAGTTTGTAGAGGGACTGTAGGCCCGCTTTCAAAACTCACGCCATGAACAGATTGCTGATGTTGCAGTCTTGCGAAAGATGCCCTTTCTCCCAAATGGAATAAACAATATTCCCAGCAGTATTGAGGACAGAAGGCCCTAACTCATTTCCGTTCATATCAACGGGCACAAAATGAAACTGCTGAGAAGTGTTTGTACCGCCCCTATCAAAAATCCGATAGCACATATCCGGCTTCAGCTCTCCGTCCATCTGTCCTTTGATAAACGCGGTTTTCAAATACCCGTAGCTATCAAACTCACCGTTTCCAACCCACATAACACTCCCCTTAGTATTGGCCTCACTAGCATCAAAGCTGAGAGTATCGCCTGCATACATACAGAGCATCTCTACCTTTATAGGGAGCTAAAGTCACGATAGCAGCACACCGACCTCTGAGCATTCAGGGGGCTTACTGCCCCTCAGGTTTCTTGAAGACTTAAGGAAGACGCGTTATATTAGGCAAGTGGAACGGGAAGCGCTAACTCCCCGCTCCGGTTGTTAGGTTATCCTAAAAAGAGCCCGAAAGTAGACTGCCAGTCGTCTTCGGGCTCTTTTTACTTTGAACCTCAATTCAAATCTCACCTAACCACCACCTCCTTTGACCAGGCTTTGCTTCTGTCGGAGTGCCTAACCTCTCCAATTGCACGGACTGGCGCGTGCTGCTGCTTCGCAAAGGGGTGGTATAGGAGAGCCTATGCTGACAGGAACAGACCGACAACATTATGATTTATCTAGCTTATTATCACTGGTTTATTTTAAAGGGCGAGATCTACTAGTTTCGAGTACTCTCAGCTCACACCCTCAACTCGCCTCAGTCACACTCACATGTTTCATCAGGAAAGCATGGAACACCGCGTCAAACTCCTCCGGCTTTTCGATGTAGGCGGTGTGGCCGCAGTTCCTGACCACGTAACGCTCAACGCTTCCACCATTTGCCTCATAGCGGTCCAGCGCTTGGGAGGTCTGGGTGACCATCGGCTGCGGTGGGAAGGCCTCTTCGCCGGGCCAGCTGGGGAGGAAACCGAGTTTGCCTAATGAGCCCAGATCAAACATGGAGGCATCAGAGACAACGAGATCATCCGCGCCATGCACCCAAAGCACAGGCGGTTTGGCCTCAACATCACAGAACCCCAGAGGGTTTGCCTGACGGGTGGGTACAAGTGCATTGGTGCTGCCATAACGGCCCGGAGCGACACCCGGCCAATTGGGCGAGGGCACCACATCCCCCGGATAGGATTTGTCGCCGGTATGCTGCGCAAACACGGTTGTCATGTAATCGCCTAGCCGCGTGGGCTGGAAGGGCGGCTTCCAGACAAACGTATTGAGGATGTTGCGCGGAGAAAAATCACTCCCCGTACTGCTGTCTTTGCCCATAAGCAGCTTCACAAACTCAGGGTTCACCGCCGCAGCCCCGCTGCCTGCCCCGTCTTCAAAACACGGCGAGCCATCCGCTTTGCAGCACCCAAAGCCAAAGGGAGAGGACGGGCTGACTTGCGTGAGAGACAGCACTCGCTGCGGATAATCAGCAAGAAACTGCCAGAGCACTCCGCCGCCGAGCGAGTGGCCAACCATATGCGCAGCCTCAATCCCCAACTCGTCCATCAGCGCGGCAAGGTCATCGGAAAAATCCTTGGTGCCACGGGTTGCATCCACCACAGCGGCAGGGTCAGCGCCTGCATACCCGCGCAAATCTGGCGCAATGGCACGAAAAAACTCGGGCAAGCGCTGCATAGTTTCTTCAAACCACGTGGCAGCAGAAAGACTGCCATGAATAAAGAAGATCGGCACACCGTCTTCAGGGCCAGAGAACAGCACCCGCGTGGTCAATCGCTTAGATTGAACAGACCGCGCTTCGAGAAGTGTTGGAATCTCAATCATCTTCACCCCAATGCTTTGGTGCACATTACGAGCTGGCCCAAGGAAATGCCTGGGACAAACACGCAGGACCAACGGCTTAAAGCAGTTTCGTTGCCCTCAAATAAAGGCAAACCACCTCAAATAGCTAAAATTTGAAGAATGATGGCGGCGCGAATGCACCAATGTCAAGATACCACGCCATGCACGTATGGTGGGCAGAAACGGGAGAGCAGGCGACAAAGGCAGAGGCGTGCGGTTCCCGTCACCGTGCCCGCTTGGCAGGTGTCGCGAGGGCTTTGATTTCCAGCAGGGCTTTTACTGCGATTTTGCGACTGGTCAGGCTGAGTTGCCGCTGCCAGGCGTCTTCATGACGCGACCAGCGGAACGCATTGCTCTTTAAGATTCGGCAGATCTCCTCGCTGGGTTGCTCATCAAACACAAACTGAATGCGGTTGATACGCGGGTTTTCTCTCACCGTCAGCCCAGAAATACGAATGCTTCCCGGTTCAACCAGTTGCTGTTGTTGCCGAGGATTGTCTTGGTGCATAGCCTCGATCCTTTTTCTATATGCTATTCCTGAACAGACAGAGACGGGATGCCAACGGGCAGGTCTGATCTGATGCCAGTTAATTGACCCGTTGAACTCCCTCTCCGCATCACCCGGCACAGGGGCGTGGTGCTGCAATCACCCTCAATCTACGTAGGTAGGGTCACCTGAATGTTGAAGCAGGGCGAGAACCCGTAGACTGCGATCCTGCAGGTCCTCATTGTGTCCCATAATTGCGTGATTGATAGTGAGCAGCATGTCGTATTCCCGTGTGTGCTCCAGCCGGCTAGTCAAAACGATGTTCAGAGCTTCCACGAGGTTCTTCAATTGGCAGGATGCAAGTTGAAGGCCTTCTAATTCCTGATGAAAAGAGGTTTCGTCCTCTCTGATAATATTCAATTCCGACATTCCGCCTCACCCCGTATTTTTTAAATTAATGACCTATTCCGTGTTTTTATTATCCCGCGAATGCCTCCGGTATTTTGCAGGAGACACCCCAAACTGCCGCGTGAACGCGCTTATGAAATTGTTGTAGTGGCGATAGCCAATGTGCTGCGCGATTTTAGAGAGCGAGGCATCGCTCTGCTCAATCGTTTTGCGTGCAATCTCCAGCCGCTCATTGCGGTAGACCTCAAAAACCGTCCCTCCGAAAATCTTCTTGAAACCGCTGTTCAGGCGCTTCTCGCCAAGGTTCACTTTGTACGCCAGATCACTCAAAGACAGCGGCGTGCTGAGGCTGCCCATCAGCAGCTTGTAGGCTCGCTGCACACTCGCCACTTCGTACTCGTTAAGCATTCCGCCAGCCGACACCTGATTGCTGAGAAAGTTGGCTTTCAGAGCCAGCAATTGCAGCACGGCGCCTTCAATAAACAGGTTCCGCATGGTCCCAACCAGCGGACTGCTGATCACAGACCGCACAAGCCGCCGCATCTCTGGTGTCGGGCGAAACTCCAACAGGTTAAACTCCGGCTCGCTTCGCTTCAGAAACGGAAGGAACGTGGCAGGAATGTCGTCTTCAAGAGCCCGTGCGAGGAACTCCTCTGAAATTGAATAGGAGAGCAACTGCAGGTCGGTGCCGCGCGCAATCTGAAATTTGGTGGTAGAGGGGCCGTATCTGACAAAATTAGCCCGATCCGCACTCAGACTAAATTGCCCAACCCCGGAGACTGTTGCAACCAACGAGCCTTGTAAAAGAAAATTTCCGGATATCGTGCAGGCTTCGTTTCTAAAAGAAGTATAACAAGCGCTAAAATCCCGTTTTGGAAGTATTTTGGCAATCCGAACCTGAAGCTCTTGGTTGTATTCAATATTGCTAATTATAGCAGAGACGTTTTCGTTGTTTACGTAGAGTGGAGCAGATGCGTCAAAGTACTTTCTGAAATGACCGTCACGTATATAGGTCCACTCTGATTGCATTAAATATTCCACTCATAACTATTCCAAAAATAAATTCATTATGCATTTATACCTAGTGCATAATTTTAGTATCAACTAAACAGCGAAACTTAACCCCAGTATTACCCTTGCGAATATTTTCGGCCTTCAAGAATAGAAAAACGGGCACAATTACTTACGGGTATGAACACCATAGTTTTCAAATGGATGCGCACAGGCCCACAGTACACACCCCGCAAATGGGTGTGTTTTAAAGCTAAATCAGTAAATCCTGAAATGAATTCAGGCCTTTTTCAAAGCCTGCTGCATGGCGCGGTAGGATTGGGTTTGCAGGGCGTTTGAGGAGAGGTTGAAGCTGTTGGCCAGTTCGCCGATCTCCTGCTCGTGCTGAGATAGCATGTCGGCGTCATCTGTCATGATAGCCAGTTCAACAAAACGGCCAAGGTCAGGGACTTCATCCAGCGTGATGTGGAACTTGCCGAGAAAGTAGATGTCGCGCTTCTTTTCCAGCCGCTCGACCTCCTCAAACCCCAAAGACAGAATCATGGCGTTCGTCTGATCTGCATCTGCCATATCCATGGAGATACATTTGTCCGGCCCCGGCCCTTTGCTGATCCAGAGTGCACGGCCTGACGGGCGCATGACACGCAGCACGTGTTGCTGGTTGTTGTTGGCAAGGCGCCTGTCTGCAAGGTCATAAAAGATGTCTTGCTCGGTATTGCCAAGGGTGAAGGGCACGGCTCCACGCGCTTCCAGCTGACTGCGGATCACTTCAAGATCGGCAACAGCGTATTTGCGCTCCACTTCATAGATACCTTTGAAGTGATCCCCCGGATCACACAGCATGCCTTTGGTTTGAAGATCGGTCCCAGTCATCACAGGCTCCCTAAGCTCATAAGAGTATCCTTAAAAAGCGTTTGAGAGGGATGCAAGAGCGGAAGCATCACGGACCACTGTTACGTGACCCGTGATGTATGTTTGTGTCGCTAAAGGCCCTTATGGTCGGGAGGCATATTGGGTGCCGACCTTGTAGCGCTTCATCTCGCTGTCGGTCATCCAATGCACATCTTCCGGCGGCGCGGCTTCCAGTGTGTACCAGTAGAACAGCGGATCGATGCCGATGTTTTTGTAGTACTTGAGATACTTCTCGTGCTCCTTATGCGTTTTGGACAAGTCCAGCGCGTTGTAATCCTCAGCACTCCATGAATGCACACCAATGCGCGCGCCCTTCACCACAACTCGCTTTTTACCCGCAAGGAAGAAGTCCGTCCCACCAGACGCGATAATACCGTTTGACGGAATAACCGTGGTCAGCCCGCGTTCATGAACTATGCGGCCCGCCTCCAGATTGGCGTAATCATCATCGGAACCCGGTACATCCACCATGACGATGCGTTTGATCTTCGGGTTCTCATCCAAAGCCGCCCGCAAATCAATCGGCGTGGACGAGCTGATGACTCCATTCATCAGCAGTTCTCCATCCACGGCCTCAAACCGTGCAATCTCGTAGTCATCTTCAATCGAGCCACACCCGGCCAGCACCAGCACCAACAACGCCGCTGCGGGCCAAACTATCATCTTCTTCAAAGCCACCATTCCAAATCCATCAAGTCGTTCTTGTTGGCCTAGTGCTTCTCATAGGTGGGATGAAGGCTGGGTGATCGTCTGCTTGCTTATCAGTATCACCGTCTCCTGTGGGATTGATTTGATTCAGAACGATCATTCTGCTATCAACTGAGTCATGCCAAGAAAAGCCAACATAACCACACAGAACCTGACCGACCGCGCACTGGAGCATTTTTGGGAGAACGGCTTCCATGCCTCCTCCCTAGATGACCTTGTGAAATCAACAGGGGCCACCCGTCACGCCATTTACGGCGCATTCGGCGGCAAAAAGCAGATGTTCCTCGCGTGTTTCCAACGCTATCAGGACCTCGTTGTCTCACCGGCGTTCACTCAGGTAGAGCAGCCTGATGCAACGCTGGAGCAAGTCGCAACCTATTTTGAAGCGCAGATCAGCCGGGCGGAGGAAACCGGCCTTCCGGGCCCGGGATGCTTTGTCGCCAACTCAGCAACCGAGGTTGCACCGCACGACACGGACGTTCTGGCCAAGGTGGAAGAACACAACGCCCGCCTCAAGCTGGGTTTTCTCAATGCGTTGCGCAACGAAACGCCTGCACCGCACCAGCTGAGCGCTGAAGAGCTGGAATTGCTTGCGGGAGTGCTGGTGGTGTTCACCAACGGCCTCTGGTCCACCTCCCGCCTCACCCAAGACGGTGATTTTCTGCGCGCCAGCACCAGACAATTTTTGGAAACCATCAGAACACGGATTTCGGCCCCATGACTGCTATCGCTCCCCCAAATCTCAAAGGAGCCTTCTGGCTCGCCCTGCTGCTAAACCTGCTTTGGATCAATGCTTCCGAGGTCTTTCGCTATTTCGCCTTCGTCATGCCATTGATGCGCAGCTCACTTCCGCAAATTCAGGACGTAGCCCCCATGAACCTGCCGGTGTTTATGATCTGGGGCGTGTGGGACACAGTGCTGGTGCTCGCAGCAACCGGCCTCAGCTGGGTGCTGCTGGAACGGTTCGGCCCAACCATCCGCAACGCGCTTTACGCAGGCAGCGTAATCTGGGCAACAATCTTCGTCATCCTCTGGCTTGGCCTTTGGAACATGAACCTGGCCACCACCCAAGTCGTCCTGACCACCTTGCCGCTGGCCTGGCTGGAAATGATCGTATCCGCCCTTATCGTGAGATGGATGATGGTGCGGGGCTGTTTGGATTGAGCCACTTCAAGGATGCTGGCAAAACTCTCGCCAACATCCAAAAGCAATTCCAATCGGGCACAAAGCCTAGTTTTTCATCTTGTCTGTCTGATGCAATACGACTTGCGCCAAGCCACCTGATTGCGAGCCAGAGACTTCAACCTCAACGCCTTTTTTGACATAGCGATATCTATACTTGCTGTCGCTTTTTACTTTTTTCCAACCACGCTTAACCAGCTCACTTCTTATCCAGCCGGCCAGCATATACACGCCACCACCAACACCGTTGCTGGTCACCATGCAACGGTCAATCCAAGAGTGGAAGACAAAGGTCACCCCCCTTGAACCCGGGAATCTGCTGCCTCCTTCGTCCTTCGGACGGAAGTAGGCAGGAAAGCCCAGACCAAAGGTTGGCTTGTATCCATACTTTGCAAACTTCGCTTTATCTGGTGCTTTGTTACTCGCCGCAAAATCGATACATTGGTCGATAGCTCCGCCGATTGAAGCAGAGAATGTTTTGTTGCTGCGATCAACAATCTCTTCAACGGTTGGGCGAGGGCCTTGTTGCGCGGTTGTGGTACAACCTGCAGCTAACAAAGATAAAGCCAGTACGGCACAAACATGTTTTTTCATTTTCTCACAAAGGGCTAGAGAATATTTTTATGCTAAATGCATATTTATACTCTGCGCTTGCCCCAACCTTATTAGTGTAAAGCGCTGCTCTAAACTTCCTTGCCCTCAATACATGTCACGCAGTACCCTGCCCGACGGATAACGGGGGAGTGTTGAGATGAAGCAAATCACGGGTGGGTGTTTGTGCGGGGCGGTTCGGCTTGTGGCATCTGGGGAGCCGGACAGGGTTGGCGTTTGCCATTGCATGGATTGCCGTAAACATCACGGCGCCGTTTTCCATGCCTCGGCGGTCTATCCTGAGGAGAAGGTCAGTATTGAGGGTAAAGTGAACGCCTATCAGGGCCGCTTCTTCTGCCCAAAATGCGGATCTTCCGTCTATTCAACCAGTGAAGGCGAAGTCGAGGTCCACTTGGGCGCTCTGGACGAACCCAACCAGATGACCCCAACCTATGAGCTCTGGACCACCCGCCGCGAAACCTGGCTACCAGAGTTCCCGGTTGCAAAAACCTATGAGAAGGATCGTGTTGAAGAGTGAAAAGGTTGCAGTCACGCTTCAGCAAGAGCGCTGTACCCCTCTAATCATTTCTTTCTATAAATCCCTCAAAAAACATCTAATCACGACCTTTAAGCCTAACAGAAATCAATCTCTTGATCGTGCTTCAAAACCCAATGACTATAGCCTTGAGCGTTTCACTTGAGGAATGTCTATAAAGAGGTTGCCGAGGATGCCAACTGCAATAAAAGCACCTGAACTCCCCAAGAAGTGGTCGAGTAGCAGTATTCCAAGCGAACATGAAGCAAAGCAAAGTATCAAGATCCTTCAGGCTCGCGCGAAACTGGCCGGAGATTCACAAGCCCGCAAGCTGGCTGATCTAACGCTGCAGAAACTTGGAAATTTTTTGTTATTTGAAGCGAAAAAAGGGGATCAGAACAAGCAAAAGCAAGCGGATGAAATCAAGCCAATGGTCATGAAGCTCTTTGAAAAGGCGCATGAACTAAGTGCTCGTTTAAAGTTGCCATCCGGGTCTTTTGTTGTGCGGGTTGCCAAGCAATCCAAGCCAAAATTTTATCACAACGCCTCAAGTGCCGGAAAAAAGGCCGTTTGGACTTTTAGATACGAAGATGTGGGATTACCATCAGTGAATGGGACATTCGATATCACCATGGACCGCAGCTATGCATCCTTAAAAGGGGATGAGAACAAACAGGCCAAGAAGATTGGTGATGAAGCTGTTGCTGAAACAAAGAAGATTACAAAATCAAGAGACGTAAAGCTGGTGAAGTAAAGCGCTCAGCTTGTAGCAGAGCCCCATTCATGAAGCATATCTTCAATGGCAGTCTGGTTTCGGCAATGCCAAATGCACTGGTTTGTGGCGCTTTCCAAACAGGTCCTGATATTGCGGCGAAGTCTTGAACCATTTTTGAGACTGCGAACTGCGAAGCGGTATTGCTGAAGCGGCCAGTCCGAGTTTCCTGCAGGCAGTTCCCGGCGTGTCTTGCCGATGTTGCGCCACGGACGCGCTATCAGGCGCCATGTCCTGACCAGCTCAAGTGGATCAAGGCAGGAGTGATCACATGTTCGCGATTGGCGAAGCGTCTAAGCGCAGTGGCGTTGCTATTGAAACGATCCGTTATTACGAGCGCGAAGGCATAGTTATCAAACCTGCCCGCGGGGATAACGGACGGCGCGCCTACTCCGAAAAGGAGATCGGGCAGTTACGCTTCATCAAACGCTGCCGGGATCTGGGGTTCACCATCAAAGATGCACAAGCGCTTCTCAGCCTCGGTGAGCAGCAAGACGAGAACTGCAAAATCGCTCATGACATGAGCAAGGCGCATTTGGAGTCTGTCCGCCAAAAAATCGAAAGCCTTCGACAGTTGGAAAAAGCGCTCGAAGAGCTCATGGGAAACTGCGCTAGCGGTAATCTGCAGTGCCCTTTGCTGGATCGTCTGCACGCAGACTGAAACGTCTAACCGGCCTAATCCGTAAAAACATAACAACGCAGAAAAACGCTAAATCGCGCAAAGCAACGCACATTTCAACGCAAACGAGATATCCCCGTTTAGCGCGGGGGTTAAGTCTCTTCCAGCAGCGCTGGATCAGCCACCACGGCGCGCAGCACCAGGTCAGAAACGCTGCGGGCGATTTCTTTCAGATCCTTGTCGGTTTGCTCGGCGCGCGGTGAGTACCAGAAGCATGGGCCGTTCATCAGGATGATGATGGAGTGCAGTGTGATGGAGACCGATTGCTTTGCAAACACACCAGCCTCAATGCCTTCCGTCAGCACACCGCGATACAGGTTCTCATAGGCACGGCGCATTTCGATGATTTGCTCGATCATCTGTGTTTCATGAGGCTTGGCCGCGCCACGAAAAAACATGCGGGTGTCTTCGCTGACAACACGGTGATAGCTCAGGAACTTGAGGATGCGCAGCACATGGGCAATGGACATGGCGCGCAGCTTCTCGACAGGGGGGATGTGTTGCGCTGCAATGGGGCTAACCCGTTCCATAAGCAGGGAAACAGAGCGCAGGCGGACGGCATAAAGCAGTTCACCCTTGGAGCGGAAATGGTGGTAAACACGCCCCTTTGTAGACCCAAGCAGACCGGCAATGTCATCAATGGAAGCCACATCCGGCCCCATTCTCATGAAACACTCCGCAGCAGCGTCCAATATCTCCTGCTGAGACCGGCTCAAATCTTCGATCATTCCCGTATTCCCCTAAAGGCTCCCGCTGCCTTCCCTTTAACGCAGTTTACTTGCAATCTGAATCCGACAAACTGCTTTAAAGCATCTTTCTTGCGCCCAGTCCTACCCGAATACCAACAGGCACATTTCAGGAATGCGCTGTAAATACACAGGTTTACAGCCTCCATCTGAGCCAAAACCCTAGCATACCTAACGAAATTGTGTATCAGAAATTCCTTTACCTGAAGCACCAGTCCCTAGTATAAGTTCAACCTATGATAGATGGAATTGGATCCTCATTTACCGGACTGGCTCGCTCAGCGTCTTACAACGCAGTTCAGCCCGCACGCGTAAACCAGCAGGAATCCACGTCTTTTTCCGTTGAACATGCGGTTCCAAAAGACTCCGTCACCATCAGAAGCGACCTTTCTGCCAACCCGGTAGCGGCCTCCTCTTCCTCTGAAAAGTCCAAGAATGAAAACGGACAGCTTTCCGATGGAGAACAGGAGCAGGTTCAAGAGCTTAAGACACGTGATGCGGAAGTTCGCGCGCACGAACAAGCCCATGCAGCAACAGGCGGTGCCTACGCTGGAGCGCCGAGTTATACCGAGACTCGCGGCCCGGATGGTCACAGCTATGCCATTGGCGGCGAAGTCTCAATCGACTCTGCCCCCGTTTCCGGTGACCCGGAAGCCAGCATTGCCAAGCTGAACACGGTCATCGCAGCAGCCCTCGCGCCCGCTCAGCCATCCGGTCAGGATCAGGCCGTTGCAGCGCAAGCCCAGACGAATCTGGCACAGGCCTATACCGAGCTGCGCGAGAAGAACCTTGGCGGCAGCGAGGAAGAGCAGGAAACCAGCGAAATCAGCGGGTTACAATCTCTGTTGCAGGTTCAGGAATATCCTGAAACCGCCTCTGATCCATCTGCATTGCTGCTCAATGCAACTCAGGCTTATCAAGCCGCGGCAGTTTAACGCTCACCTGAGCATTCTTCACCCAGCAGCAATCCTCAGCACCCCACAAGCGTGCAACAACGCCATGAAATCATGATGTTTTTCGGAGTTTTAAAATAACTCTACGAGCTAAATACCTGACAGAACTTGTTAAAATATTTTCATAGAGTCGCAGTGCATATAAGTAAAAGTCATTGACTTGGTTTTTGTAGTGGCCTAAGGCGGAAATGTACTTAGCGTCACTCGAGTTTGCTGTGAAACTGACAAAAGCCAAAGCGACTGTATTTGCTGCACTGTTTGTGTTGATGCAGCTTGTTGCGCCTCCCGGCATGATGGTGTCCGGCGGTGAGGACGGCTTTGAGATTGTCATCTGCACCGCGCAAGGTATGCGAACAGTCCTTCTTGACGAGCAAGGCAACGAACTCCCGCAAGCTGAAGAACAGAAGGCCTACGACAACTGCGCATTTGGCAGTGTTGTTGCAAAGGCCCTCAGCACGTCTCCTCACACAGAGTTTGGCGGGTCACCCCTTCCTATCGATGTAGTTTCACTGCCAACAAGCGTTGCGCTTGCTGAAACAACAGTGCGCATCGCAGCACCCAGAGCACCTCCCGTCTGAGCATAAATTGGTTTGTCCCAGCCTTTCTTATTGTGGCTAATTTGCTGACATAAAAGGGCTATTTTCTCAAAGGACATTCCTGTTCCGTCATGCAAACCCATGGCAATTTCAGGTTTTCTGCAGGCTGCTTGTAGAAAAACCAGCGCCACATTTGCATGCATTCGGACCTGCAGAGCTCAACGCCTGCAACAGCTCATCCCTCAATCTCGGCAATGTCTGAGGTTGGCTCTGATTGCTCATCAAATGCAAGGTGCGTTCACTTGGCTTTGAAACCATCCACCGTACTGGCCTGCTGGCTCGCAACATGGTTTGTGATCCTGCAGCTTGTTGCGCCACCCGGCATGATGCCGCGCGCGGGCGCGGATGGTTTTGAAATTTCGATCTGTACTGCACAGGGCCTTCAGCAGATCTTCTTTGAAACTTCTGATGAGGATGAGGAGCAAAAAGACAAAAAGAACAATGCGTTCTGCGTTTTTTCCCTTGCCGCGCTAAAGTCTCCTTCTTCCGCTCCTTTGGGCGTGTTCATCCTTGAAATCACTCAACCGAAGCATGTCTTTGCCCACAACGAGGTGGGACACTACGCAATTTTGCGGCGAAGCCATGCTCCAAGGGCGCCTCCTGTCTTTGTCTGATTTTCGCTCGATTACAGATAATGATTGGAACTGAAATGAATAAATTCAAGCAACTCCTTGGCGTCAGCGGTGTGCTCGCAGCGTCTCTTCCTGCTCTGATTTCCGGCGTGCCAACAGCACAGGCGGAAGACATTCAACAGCTGCGCATTGCGGTGAAAAAAGATCGCTACAGCGTCGACCCGAAGAAGTTCAACTTCACCACCCGTCGACCAGCCGGGCAGATTGTTGAAACGGCTGTTAAACCAGACGAAAACTTCATTCCGCAAGGCGTGTTGTTTGAGACTTGGGACTACAAAGACGGCATTTACAGCATCAAGCTGCGCGAAGGCATCAAGTTCCACGACGGGCAGACCTTTGACGCCAAAGCCGCCATTGATGCGCTGAAGCTGTACGATCAGGGCCGCTCCGACTTCCTGCAGATTGATCAGGAGAGCTTTGATCAGACCGGGCCTTACACCTTCACGTTCAAGTCCGAGATCAACTCCTCTCTTGTCATTGAAAACATGACCCACCGTGGGGCATCGCTGTTTTCCATCAACGGTGAACGTGCAGAAAATCCAATTGGTACAGGCCCTTACCTGCTGGATAGCTACAAGCCAAAGCAGTCCATCAGCATGAAACGCAATGCGGATTATTGGGGGGATGCGCCGAAGGTTGAAAACATAACCTATCATTTCATTGCAGATGATCAGGTGCGTTTGCTGGCCCTGCAGAACAAAGAGGTCGACATCGTCGCTGAAGTCACTCCTCAGATGCTGCTGAGCCTGCCAAAAGACGGTTCCGTGGTGGTGCACCAGTCTCGCCCAATCCGTTACGTGGCGCTGCTGACCAACCTGCACGGCAAAGCGCCATATGACACGCTGAAGGACAAGCACGTGCGGGAGGCACTGGCTTATGCCATCAACCGCGAGCAGCTGGCACAAGTGCTGTTCAACGGCAAAGGCGTTGTTGCAAAAGGCATTTTGCCAGACTGGATGTTTGGTCTTGGCGACAAGCACGTGGACGGCTTTGACTACAACACCCAGAAGGCAGAAGCGCTGCTGGATGAAGCTGGCTGGACCAAAGGCAGCGATGGCATGCGCAGCAAAGACGGCAGGCCGCTGAAACTGCGCCTTGTAGCCGCTTACCCGAACGTTTCCAGCGTACGCCCAATGCCAGAGCTGCTGGAGCAGATGTTCCGCGGCATCGGCATCGACATTGAGCTGGTTCAGGTTGATGATTCAGGCGTTTACGACGACACCTATCTGGCAACCGGAGAAGCGGATCTGTACATGGAGTTTGCCTCCAACAACAACGCAGACCCAACCTACCTGCTGTACAACCTGTTCCACTCCAAAACCCCGTGGGGCTACCAGTACACCGCACCGGGTGGCAAGCTGGACACCATCCTCGACAATGCCCGTCAGGCGCAGAGCCGCGAAGAAGTCATTGAACTTGTTCGCGAAGCGCACCGCGAAATCGTGCAGACCAAACTGGCTGCTATTCCAATCCTGATGGTGCCAAACTTCAATCTGTCCCGTCCGGGTCTGAGCATCCCGATGTTCGAGCACGCTGACTGGATCGATTACGGTCAGGTTATCCAAACCAAATAAGAGATGCGCAGCACAGGTCATTGCAACACCATGATCTGTGCTGCCTTTTCACGAAAGATCAGCACATGAAGCAGTTTGTTTTCAAGCGCACGCTTTCGGGAATTCCAACTCTGTTTGGCATGACCCTGATTGGTTTTTTAATCATCGGCCTCACCCCCGGTGATCCTATTGAGATGGAGCTGCGCCGCCTGGGCGTGTCGTTCACCGCGGAGCAGGTGGAGGCGCTGCGGGTGGAATATGGCTTGGATAAGCCCCTGATCCAGCGCTACTTTATCTGGCTGCTGGACCTGTTCCGGCTGGATCTGGGCACCTCCATAGCCTCAGGCCGTCCTGTGTTGGAGCTGTTTAAAGAGCACCTGCCCATCACGGCAACGCTGTCCGTTCTGGCATTCGTCAGCTCGCTGGCCTTGTCATTGGTGCTTGGCACAGTAACTGCTGTATCACAGCGCACATCGGTCTCTACCAGCCTTTACGTGCTGACCATGTTTCTGGTCTCCGTGCCCTCCTTCTGGCTGGCACTGTTTCTGCTGGCGGTGTTCGCACTGGGTCTTGGGTGGTTCAAACTGCTGCAATTCGGCAATGCGCAGGACCTGATCCTGCCCGTGATCACGTTGACCCTCGGCAACGCGGCGGTGATGAGCCGCCTTGTGAGGGAGCGGATTATCGCCGTGATGAGCGAAGATTACATCCGCCTTGCCATCACTAAAGGCCTGTCACGCCGCGCTATTTTGGGCCGTCACGTGCTGAAGTCCATTCTGCCGCCACTCATCACCAACTGGGCCATCTCTTTCGGTTCCCTGCTGGGTGGGTCTGTGATTATCGAGAATATCTTCAACCTGCCCGGTCTGGGGCAACTGGCGCTGCAAGCCATCGCGGAGCGGGACTTTGCGATCCTGCAGGCGTATCTGCTGTTTATGGGGCTGGTGTTCTTTCTGGCAAACTTTGCGGCGGACCTGACGAACCATTGGCTCATGCCTCACATCAAGGAGGATGACCATGGCGTACGTTGATAGTGCAAAATCTACCCCCCTCTCGCGGGCAACACAGCTCCTCAGAGGCAGAACCACATTTTTGTTGGGTGGGCTCTTCCTGTGCTTCTTCATCATGCTTGCCATTGGCGGCGAAGCCTTCGCCCCCAACCCACCCAACCAGATTGACCTGCTGCACCGTCTCAGCGCTCCCAGCCTGACTTACCCAATAGGAACCGACCATCTGGGCCGGTGTATCCTCTCCCGCCTGATGGCAGGAACCGCACTCTCCCTTGGCACAGCACTGACAACAGCCGGACTTATCCTCGCCATCGCCCTGCCCGTGGGCCTGCTCTCCGCCCTTTGCAAAGGCTGGGTTGATGCGGTTTTGATGCGGATTGCGGATATCTTCCTCGCGTTTCCCATGCTGGTGTTCGCCCTCGCCATCATCGGCTATCTGGGCGCCTCCCTCACCTCCGCCGTCATCGGCGTCGCCCTCGCCTGGTGGCCCAGCCTCGCCCGTTTGGTCCGCACGTTAACGCTGGAAGCCGCCTCCAAAGAGTACGTTTTAGCCTCCCGCCAATGCGGACAAAAGCCGCTCAGCATCATCGGGCGGCACATCCTTCCGCAAATCTTACCCCCGCTGCTGGTGGTTCTTTCCCTTGAAATGGCTGGGCTATTGCTGGTGCTCTCCTCCCTCAGCTTCCTCGGCCTTGGCGCACAACCACCTGCTGCGGAGTGGGGCGCCATGCTCAACGAAGCACGGCCTTTCTTCGCAGAGCGCCCAAGCGTGGTGCTGGCACCCGGCATCGTCATCATCCTCGCCGTTCTCAGCTTCAATCTGGTGGGCGAAGGTATCCGCTTTCAGCTGGACAAGAGGAAACCCTACAGATGGTAGAAATCCCCCTTCTTCAGGTGCATAACCTCACCATTTCCAACAGTGCGCAGAACAACGAGCCGCTGGTTGAAGGCGTCAGTTTTGATCTTGCAACCAACCAGAGACTGGGCCTGATTGGCAAATCCGGCTGCGGTAAGTCATTGACCTGCCACGCGATTACAGGCGCGTTGCGTGCTCCTCTGGCAGCTTCAAGCGGGTCCATCCGGTTTCGAGGCAACGACCTTCTGGCAATGCCGTTTGCTGAGAAACAGAGGATCAGAGGCACAGGCATCTTCTGCATTTTCCAAAGCCCCGGCAGCGCATTGCACCCCAGCCTGACCATTGAAACACAACTGCTTGAAACTGCTGGAAACGTCTCACTGCACGGTCAATCTGCACACCATGCTCTCCTTCAGGCACTCGAAGCGGTTTCACTGCCACAGCACTGCCTGAAGCAATACCCCAATGCCCTGAGCGGCGGCATGAAGCAGCGGGTGATGATGGCTATGGCTTTGATTTTAAAGCCAACTATTTTGATAGCTGATGAGCCGACCACTGGCCTTGATGTCATCACCGAGCACGAAACGCTAGAGGCTCTCAACGTGGTGCAACAGGAAACCGGCTCCGCTCTGCTGTTCGTCAGCCATGATCTGCGCATTGTCCGCCAAACCTGCACCTCTGTGCTGGTGATGGACGCTGGCCAACTCGTTGATGCCTGCGATCTGAACCAACCAATCGCCCCGGATTGCCACCGTGCGACCGCAGAAATTACAGACGCTATGGAAAGACTTCAGCTATGACCATGCAAGCAAGACACCTCTCCATCGCCTATGGCTCCAATCAGGTGCTTTCCAAAGTCAGCCTAACCCTGCATCCCTCCTGCACAACCGGCCTTGTAGGCCGCTCCGGCTGCGGAAAGTCAACGCTCGCCAAGGCGATGACGGGGATCATCCCCGCACCGCATGAGACGCTGTTTCACAACGACCAGATCTTCTTCCCCGACCTCAGCAAAACCGGAGATATCATCCACTACATGTGGCAGGACCCTCTGGCAGCTTTGAGCCCTTTCTTGAGTGCACTGGACCTAATCTGCGAGCCGCTCAAAGCCATCCATAAGCTGCCCAAGGCTGAACGCCAGCGACAGGCACAAGACCTGTTAGATAGGGTTGGGTTGGATGCAACCTGCGCAGCCAAGCGACCACATCAGCTTTCTGGTGGGCAGTGCCAACGTGTTGCGCTGGCACGCGCTTTGGCGGTTAAACCGCGGTTTCTTGTGTTGGATGAGCCGCTCTCCGCGCTGGATCTGGTGACGCAGGAGCAAATAACCCCCCTGCTGCGCAAGGTGCGGGCAGAGATGAACATGGGCCTCCTGATCATCTCACACGACCTGCAAACACTGGCAAAACTGGCCGATGACATCGCGGTGATGGATGGCGGAAGGATTGTAGAACACAAGGAAACACAAGAGTTTTTCGCAGCCCCTGAGCACCAGCTCTCTCGCCGTTTTGTCGAGATCTCGAAGTACTCAGCCCCTGCGGCTGCCCTTAACTGAACTTCGCTATCATGCCCGCCTAACCCTATTTAGGCGGGCATTGTTGTTTGTGGAGCACTTCTTTTAGGCTTCACGCCTTCTCAGGCTTCCAGTCTGGCTGGGTTTCGAAGATCGCCGCTGTTTCTGGCAGGGCATCCCAATGCGGTTTGTCGCGGTCAAAGATGACGACCTCAATTTCCAGATCATCCGCGTTGTCCATGGAACCGAGCGGCAACGTCATGTGGTCAGGTGCGTTGGTGTTGCGGCCATAGATCGGACTTCCGCAACCTGGGCAGAAGGCTTTGGTGACTTTTGAGCCGTTGGCAGAGGTGTAAAGATACTCGCCCAGCTCGCCGGAGATATTCACCTGATCAGCCCGGAACATGGCACCAACCGTATGGCCGGTCCCACTCACCCTGCGGCATTCCTCACAATGACATTGAGCCGTAACCACCGGGGCGCCCTCAATTTTGTAGGACACCGCCCCGCACATACAACGCCCGGATCGCTTGTTCACACTCGTTACTCCACCAGTTCGCCAACCACCTCACACGCCATACCGGCGATGAGAGGGACAGCTTTTCGCATCATTTCTGCGGCTTGCGGGTTGGAGGCGTTACCCGCTTCCGCACGGGCCACAACCCCTTGAAGAATAGCGGCTAATCGGAACATAGAGAACGCGAGATAGAACTCCCAGTTCTCAATCTCGCTAAGCCCGCGACGCATACAGTACTGGCGTACGTACTCCTCTTCAAGCGGAATACCGAGCGCCACACGATCCAGCCCTGCCAAACCGCGCAAACCTTTGAAAGACGGCAAACGCCACTGCATGCACTGGTAGGCAAGGTCCGCCAGCGGATGGCCAAGCGTAGAAAGCTCCCAATCCAGCACAGCCACAATCCGTGGCTCTGTGGGATGGAAGATCAGGTTGTCGAGTCGGTAATCCCCGTGCACCAGAGAAGTCGAACCATCATCCTCCACCATGTTCGCTTCCAGCCACTCCATCAGCCGGTTCATGGCTGGAATCATGACGGTTTCTGAGGCCTTGTACTGTTTGATCCAGCGTCCGGTCTGCCGCTCAAAGTAATTGCCGGGCTTGCCATAGTCCATCAGACCAACGGCATTGGGAGAGACATCATGCAGCGCGGCCAACACCCGGTTCATCTCTGCGAAGATCGCCATACGCTCTTCATTAGAGCACTCTGGCAGCGCAGGATCCCAGAAAATCCGCCCTTCAACATACTCCATCACAAAGAACATTGTGCCGATTGGAGAATCCTCCGCAGACAAATGATAGGTCTTGGGCACAGGCACATCACTGCCCGCCAGAGCCGTCATCACCTGATACTCGCGATCCACCATATGGGCGGATTTCAGCAAGGTTCCCGGAGGTTTAGCCCGCATGACGTAGGTCTTGTCAGAGGTCGCCAGCTTGTAAGTTGGGTTGGATTGGCCGCCCGGAAATTTCTCAATCTCCAGAAGCTCACCAAACTCCGGTATGTGCTGCTTCAGATAGGCCTGTAGCGCTGGTTTCTCTAATGTATGCAAGGCGTTCGTCATGGGCTCCCCTCCTCCATGAAACATCCGGTTGCCTGACGGTTCTTCCGTCCCGTGAACAGTCAGGCTCCTTATCGGCTTTTAGGCTCAGGCGTTGGCCATTGCCTTTACCAGCTTGGCGACACCTTCCATGGCGCTGTTCACCGGCTCCGCATCCGTGCGGTCAGCAATACGGCCCCAATTGGCAGAAATTGCCTCTGGTGTACGGTTGCCCTCAGCCAGATGAATGCCTTGTGTTTCAACCATTTCGGCTAGTGTGTAAGTGCCGGCAGCGGCCACAAGCACCTTACGGGTTGGCGCAGCCTCAGAGCACAGGAACACCACTGCAGGCGTGATGTTCTCTGGCGCAAGCATCTTCAGCGTGCCAGCATCCATAATAGTTTCTGTCATGCGTGTGCCGGCAGAAGGTGCGATGCAGTTGATGTGAATGTTGCTTTTTGCCCCTTCAAGGCCAAGCGTATTCATCATGCCCCAAAGGCCCGCTTTCGCAGCGCCGTAGTTCGCCTGCCCAAAGTTGCCATAGATGCCGGATGGAGATGTAGTCATGATGATGCGGCCATAGCCCTGCTCTTTCATCACGTTCCAGACGGCCTTGGTGCAGAGCGCTGCGCCATTGAGGTGCACGTCTACCACTTTGTTCCAGTTGGACATTTCCATCTTGGCAAAGGATTTATCGCGCAAAATGCCAGCGTTGTTGATGAGAATATCAACGCGCCCGAATGCTGCAACAGTGTCCGCCACCATAGCGTTGACAGCAGTCTCATCCGTCACATCCGCAGCATTGGCGATTGCTTTACCGCCTGCTGCTTTGATCTCCTCAACAACCGTTTCAGCAGCGGTTGCGGACGAACCGGAGCCATCAACAGAACCGCCCAGATCATTCACCACCACCGCAGCGCCGCGCGCAGCAAGGTCCAGCGCGTAAAGACGACCAAGCCCACCGCCTGCGCCCGTAACAATCGCTACCTGACCGGCAAAATTTATCGTGTCCTGCGTCATGCAGCTACCTCCTCAAAAAACGTCATTGTCAGCCATTGTGCGACCAACGCGGGGCTTTCGACACCCTCAATCTCAATTGAAAGACCAAACTCCTGAAGGATCTGACCATCTCCCTTGCGGGTCAGATTATCCAGAGTGAAACGTCCCCGAATGCGCTTACCACTGGCGACAGGATGTAAAAAGCGGATTTTATTGAAACCATAGTTGATGCCCATGGTCCGCCCCTTCACATCCGGCAGGGTTTCTATGGCGAATTTGCTGGCGAGTGAGAGTGTGAGAAACCCATGGGCGATGGTACCGCCAAACGGGGTTTCAGCCGCGGCGCGCTCAGGATCCATATGGATAAACTGCTCATCAAAGGTCAGTTTGCCAAAGGTGGAGATCATATACTGATCCACCTCCACCCAGTCAGACAAGCCGATCTGCTGGCCAACCCGGGCCTCAAGTTCTTCTATGGTCAGTTCCATAAGCCCCTCACTGTCCAAACAAATTGGTGCCTGTGGCGATATGAATGCCACCATCCAGCGGGATCACTTCTCCCGTGACATAAGACCCGCCTTTGCCACAAAGGAAGAGCGTCGCGCCCGCGATGTCATCAGGGTGCCCGATCCGGCCAAGTGGCACGCCTTTCCCGACATGCGCTGCTTTTTCGTCCGTTCCCGTTGCAAACGCTGTCATGTTGGATTGGAACGGTCCTGGCGCGAAACCGTTGAATGTAATGTGTTCTTTCGCCAGTTCTTTTGCGAGGATACGCGTCAGCTGGTGCACTGCGGCCTTTGAGGCTGAGTAAGAGTAAGCGCCATCCCCAATCGGCGTGGAGCCCATGACCGAGCCCAGATTGATAACCCGGGCCGGATCTTCCGGTCGTCCACTGGCTTTCAGCTCTGGCAATAGCGTCTGCGTCAAATGGAACAGGCCTGCCACGTTGACATCCATCACCTTCTTCCACGCAAAATACGGGAAGGTGCCCAGTGGCTCACCCCAGGTGATGCCAGCATTGTTGACCAGAATATCAAGCTTTGGACTGCGCTCACGCACAGTTTCAGCAAGAGCCAACACGCCCTCTTCAGAGCCAACATCTCCCTGAAACGCTTCAACAGATCCGGCAGCCGCCGGATTGTTGGCTTTCAGGTTCGCATTGATCTCCTGTGCTGTCTTCTCAACCACGTCCAGCTTGCGCGAGCAGATGAAGACGCGGGCGCCACCTTCTGCCAGTGCAGTGGCAACCATGCGGCCAATGCCGGTTCCACCACCTGTTACCAGCGCTGTTTTGCCAGCGACACCAAACAGTTCCTCAAGATATCCCATGAAGACACCCTACCTCCCATAGTGTTCTTCGATCTGCCACCGCCTCTCACGCGACTTGATTCAGGCGTTTCTTCATTCAGATACCGCCACCCACGTTTTGGGGAGGCCACCTTAAACCAATGGTCAAGCGTGCTCATCTTCGCGCGCAGTTGACAACATACTCAGTAGTATGTTTCCGTATATCAACAGTTGTAAAGCAAAATTTTTAGCTCGTTTCTTTTGTCTCTCCGGCCTGGGATTTTGATTTTGTGTGGGAGCTCATGATCACTTATCCCTCTGATAATAAGTGGAATTTCCCCACGGGTCTGTAAAGATAAAAGAGCTCAGATGTCTTGGGAGGGTCAATCATGAGCGACACTTTATTAGCCGAACGTCCAGCTATGGACCTTGGAGTAAGCCAGCGTGTAGCGCCACTCATGGAACAAGTGCGCAGCATGGTTCGCGATGAAATCATGCCCCTCGAGGATGAATTTCATGATGAAATTCCAGTGGGAGACCGCTGGCAACATACTCCGCGGCAAACAGAAATTCTGGAAAGTCTCAAGGCCAGCGCACGCGCCAAAGGCCTTTGGAATTTCTGGCTGACAGACTCCAAGCGCGGCTACGGCCTCAGCACCGTTGAATACGCCTATCTGGCTGAAGAGATGGGCAAATCTCCGCTCGCACCAGAAGTATTCAACTGCAACGCCCCTGACACCGGCAACATGGAGGTGTTTGAGCGCTATGGCTCCGAGGCGATGAAAGAAACCTGGCTGAAGCGCATGCTGGAAGGCAAGATTCGCTCAGCCTACCTGATGACTGAGCCAGACCACGGCTCATCCGACGCCACCAACATCCGCATGTCCTGCGTGCGAGATGGAGACCATTACGTGCTGAACGGCGAGAAGTGGTGGTCTTCTGGCGCTGGCGACCCGCGCTGTGCGGTCTACATCACCATGGTTCACACCCCGACAGACGGCACCAAGCATCAGCAGCATTCCATGATCGTGGTAGACGCCAACACACCGGGCATCACCAAGCTGCGCCCGATGCAGGTGTTTGGCCATGACCACGCCCCTCACGGACACTTGCACTTGCGGTTTGAGGATGTACGTGTCCCTGTCGAGAATCTGCTTCTGGAAGAAGGGCGCGGTTTTGAAGTGGCACAAGGCCGCCTTGGACCGGGTCGTATCCACCATTGCATGCGAGCAATTGGACAAGCGGAACAAGCGCTTGAGCTGATGTGTAAGCGCTCCATCAACCGTGAAGCCTTTGGTAAGCAGCTTTACAAACTGGGCGCCAACTTCGACATCATCGCAGAATGCCGCATGGAGATTGAGCAGGCCCGCCTCCTCTGCCTGAAAGCTGCATGGATGATGGACAATGCCTCCGCCCGCGAAGCAGCATTCTGGATCAGCCAGATCAAGGTGGTCGCCCCGCGCATGGCGCTCAAGGTGACGGATGAAGCCATGCAGATGTTTGGCGGTCAGGGCATCTCTCAGGATACCCCACTGGCAACCAACTGGATGAACCTGCGCACCTTGCGCTTTGCGGATGGCCCGGATGCCGTGCACCGCAACTTCATTGGCCGCTCTGAGCTGCGCAAACACACTCAGGAAAAGATCTGATAAGGCAGGAGAGCCACCGCTCTCCTTATCCTTTGCATCTGCACTCCAAAACAGGGAGAACGCAATGACATCACTTGATGACTTCCGCATGGAAACAAGGGCTTGGTTGGAAGAGAACTGCCCGCAAGACATGCGCAAGACAGTCACCACAGAGAGCGACATCTGCTGGGGTGGCCGCAACTGGACCTTTAAGTCCGAAGCACAACAGCAATGGCTGGAGCGCATGGCCGAGCGTGGCTGGACCGTGCCAAGCTGGCCGAAAGAGTACGGCGGCGGCGGCCTGAACGGTGACGAAGTCAAGATCCTCAAAGAGGAGATGACGCGTATTAACGCCATGTCTCCACTGGAAAGCTTTGGCATCTGGATGCTTGGTCCCGCTCTGCTGAAATACGGCTCTCACGAGCAAAAGCTGCAGCACCTGCCCCAGATTGCCCGCGGTGAAATTCGCTGGTGTCAGGGCTACTCAGAGCCCGGATCCGGCTCCGATCTGGCATCAGTCCAAACCAAAGGCGTGGATATGGGCGACCACTTCCTCGTCTCCGGCCAGAAGATCTGGACCTCCTATGCGGATCAAGCTGACTGGATCTTTGCTCTGGTGCGCACCGAACCGGATGCGAAGAAACACAAAGGCATCTCGTTCCTGCTGTTTGATATGACCAGTAAGGGCGTTTCCACCAAGCCGATCCGCTTGATTTCCGGCAGTTCTCCGTTCTGCGAAACCTTCTTCGATGACGTGAAGGTGCCTATGGAGAATGTGGTTGATGAGCGCGGCAACGGCTGGACAATCGCCAAGTATCTGCTGACCCATGAACGCGAAATGGTCAGCAATCTGGATGCGATTTTTGGCGGTTCCGCTGGCCTTTATGAGACTGCGATCCACTCAATCGGGCTGGATGAGACAGGCCGATTGGATGATCCGCTCCTTCGTGCTGATATCGGGGAGTTCCTGATTGATGAGATGGCGCTGACCGCACACCTTGCTGCCGCAAAAGACTTCCACCGCGCAGGTAACCAGCTGGGCGCCCGTTCTGCAGAGCTGAAGTATCTCGGCACAGAACTGAACAAACGCCGCCAGAGCCTCGTTGTACAGGCTGGAGGGCTCGAAGCCTTGTCTGGGCCGGAAGAGAACAACGGCATCGGCAATCAGTCTGCTTCTTGGCTGCGCTCTAAAGGCAACAGCATTGAAGGCGGCACCTCGGAGATCATGCTTTCCATCATTTCAAAAGCAGTGCTACGCCTGCCATCATTGGGTTAAGGAGAGAAAACATGGAACTTTTCAGCTCTGAAGAAACCCTTCTGAAGGACTCCGCCTCTGGCTTTATGGCAGAAAACGCCTCCGTGCAGGCACTGCGTGATCTGCGCGACCAGAAAGAGGCGCTTGGCTTCAATCAGGAGCTTCACAAAACACTGGCCGACATGGGCTGGTTTGGCATGTTGCTGCCAGAAGACGCAGGCGGATACGACTTTGGCCACCGCGCTGCGGGCCTTGTGGCTGAGGAAATGGGCCGCAACCTGACGGCCTCTCCGTTCCTCTCCACCGCTGTTTTGAGTGCAATTGCACTGCGCCAGTCTGGTGGGGATCATCTGAGTGAGTGGGGACCAAAGATTGCCGCTGGTGAAGCTGTTATTGCACTGGCAATCGACGAGGGAGCAAAGCACAACCCATCCCGCATCAAAGCCACGGCAGAACCGGACGGCAACGGCTTCATTCTCAACGCCAGAAAACGTGCGGTGTTTGATGGTTACAACGCCGACCGGCTGATTGTTGTTGCAAAAACCGGCGAAGACACTGGGCTTTTTCTGGTAGATCCAAGCGCGGCGGAAGTTGAGGTAGAGCGCAACGCTATGCTGGACAGCCGCAATGCCGCAAACATTCAGATCAGCAATTTGCATCTGGATGGCAAGGATTTGCTGTGTCCGCTTGATAAGGGCACGACCGTTCTGGAAGCCACGCTCCGCTCAGGTCGTGCGATTGCAGCGTCAGAACAACTTGGAGTTGCAAGAGAAGTTGCAGAGCGCACAACGGCATACCTGAATGAAAGAAAACAATTTGGTGTTCCAATCGGCATGTTTCAGGCACTTCAACACAGAATGGCCGACCTTTATTGCCAGATTGAACAAACAGCTTCACTCGTCTCTTTCGCGTTACGCGCAATAGATACAACCTCCGATAAGGCAGAGGCTCTTTCCCGAGCAGCCAAAGCCAAGGTTGCTAAAGTTTCTCGCGTGGCAACAGAAGAAGCGGTGCAGATGCATGGTGGAATCGGTATGACCGACGAAGTTGACGTCGGATTGTTCATGAAACACGACCGGGTGTTAACAGAGATGCTGGGTGACAGTGCTCACCATATAGACTTTCTGCTAAAAACACGGGGTCTTTAACTGTATAATCCGTAATTCTACTTGTGATTATTTCTAAAGTAACTTCATAATTGAAGCCATCTGGTCCACCCCTTTGGATCAGCGAGAGCCAGTCCGCAACAGCATTGCCCGGTGTTGCAGACTGGCTCTTTCCATTTTTGGCTAACCAAAACCATCTCAGATCTTCATACCCGGCATGTTGAGGGAGGATGTGTTTCCGCCATCAACAGCGAGGGCCTGGCCGGTGATGAAGCTGGCATCGCGGCTGGCAAGGAAAGCGATTGTTGCTGCAACTTCAGCAGGATCACCATGCCGACGCAGTTCCGCTCTTGAGCCGAGCCTGTCTTCTTTGCCAACACTGCGGGCGTGATCAAACACAGGTTTTGTCATGCCGGTCTCAATAAGCCCCGGACAAACCGCATTCACACGCACGCCGTGCTCGCCAAAATCGCAGGCAGATGTTTTTGTAAAATTGATGAGCGCAGCTTTGGAAGCACTGTAGGCATTCCCGCCAGCACCGGCTCTGATTCCAGCAACGGATGCAGTATTCACAATAGAACCGCGGCCTGAAGCCTTGAGTTGCTCGCGGGTGTACTTGGTAAATAACATTGCGCCGAGTACATTCACCTCATAAACTTTGAGCCAGTCGCTAAAGTCCTCATGGCTGCCGCCCCAGGAACCTTCGCAGATGACCCCGGCATTGTTGCAAAGAACGCTTATACCGCCAAAGGTGTTCTCAACGGCATCCACGCAGCTCTCAACCGCTTCTTCATTCGCAACATCAACGACATAGACCCGCGCACGGCAACCTTCTGGCAACAGCCCTGCGGTTTCATCAAGGCCGTCCTCATTCAGGTCCACCAGAGCGATCGCGGCCCCTTCTTCCGCCAGTCGGATCGCGGTTGCGCGGCCAATGCCGCTGCCTGCGCCCGTAATCAGGGCTGCCTGACCTGCAAATCTGGGTTGCATCTTCATTCCCTCCCGGTTTCCAGAACAACCTTGCCTACCACACGTCGCTCCATGAGGTCTCGAAGCGCCTGAGGAGCTTCCTCCAGAGAATAGCTCTTACTAACAGTCGGGTTGATTTTGCCTTCCTGGAACCATTTAAACAGCTCTGAGAAGTTATTAAGGTCCTTATCCGGCTCCCTCATGCGGAACGCCCCCCAGAACACGCCCATAACAGCACAGCCCTTTAGCAGAGGCAGGTTGGTGGGGATTGATGGGATATCGCCAGCAGCAAAGCCTACAACCAATGCGCGACCATTCCAGGCTGTTGAGCGGAGTGCCTGTTCGAAAAGCTCTCCGCCAACCGGATCGTACACAACATCAACGCCAGCCTTGCCCGTGATCTCCTTAAGACGCTCTCTCAGGTCCTGCGTGGAGTAGTTGATCAGCTCATCCGCACCTGCTTTTCGCGCAGCTTCCAGTTTTTCGGCAGAGCTGGCCGCAGCAATCACCTTGGCACCCATGACTTTGCCCAGCTCGACAGCCGTGAGCCCAACACCACCGCCAGCGCCCAACACCAGCAGTGTTTCTCCTGGTTGCAATTGTGCACGTTGCTTCAAGGCATGCATGGACGTGCCATAGGTCATCGTAAAGCCAGCAGCAACATGAGCAGACATAGCTTCAGGCCGCTTCATGACAGCAGACGCATCAACCACAACTTCTTCTGCATAGCCACCTTGTTGCAGCAGAAGCGCCATCACCGGATCACCCGGCGCAAACTGAGTGACGCCCTCACCCACCACCTCAATTCTGCCAGCAACCTCACCACCTGGCACAAATGGCATTGGCGGCTTGATCTGATATTTTCCCGCAATCACCAGCGTATCAGGGAAGTTGACGCCCGCAGCTTCCACCGCGATCCGCACTTGCCCTTTTTTCGGCTCTTTACGTTCAACGTCTTCCACACGCAGAGCCTCTGGTGGTCCGTATTCTGAGCAGACAACAGCACGCATGATTTCCCTCCCAAATCAAAACATACCCGTGAGTATGTTACGGAAACACAGTGAGCGCAACCACAACGCTAGGCGCAAGTCCCCTCCCCTCTCAGCAAACCTGAATAATTTGAGCAAGACGCTTCGCAATCAGGAAACCACGGTTCATGGAAGCTCTCCTTGTTCTCATCATCCGTTTACATGCAACAGCGAAGATATTCCCATGATGAGTGCTCAATCCATGGAAAGACCGGATGGCTGAACAGGATAAGCCCAGCTTAGCTGATGAATTCAAACGCCTGGAAAGCTCACCGGAAGGACTGACGGGATCAACCGCATCCAACCGGCTGAAGCAATATGGCCCCAATGCGCTGGAAGAAAAGAAGACCAGCAAACTGGCTCAGCTGCTTTTGACATTCTGGGGGCCTATCCCGTGGCTCATCGAAATTGCGGCGATCCTGTCAGCCATCATCGAGCACTGGGCCGACTTCACGATCATCCTGTTTATGCTGATCCTCAACTCTGGCATCGAGTTTGTTCAAAGCAGCAAAGCAGCTGACGCGCTGGCGGCACTAAAATCATCCATGGCACTCAAAGCCCGTGTGAAACGAGACGGGAAGTGGGCTGACATTCCAGCAGAGGAAATCGTTCCCGGTGACATCATCAATCTGGAAAACGGAGACATCATCCCGGCAGACTGCATCTTGGAACGAGGGCCATACCTTGCGGTCGACCAGGCAGCCCTGACGGGCGAGTCTCTCCCGGTCGATAAGCAGATCGGTGATGTGGCGTATTCCGGTTCAATCATTAAACAGGGCACCATGCAGGCACTTGTGACTGCGACGGGTGGCAACACATTCTTTGGTAACACGGCAAAGCTGGTTCAGTCCGCGGGCAACATTTCTCATTTCCAGAAAAGCGTTCTGGGCATTGGCAAATTTCTCATTCTTGGCACAGCCTTGCTTGCTGCGCTCATCATCGTCAAACAGCTTTATTTGCAGCAGAGCATTCTGGGCATCATTGAACTGGTGCTTGTGCTGGTGATCGCCTCAATCCCGGTTGCGATGCCCGCAGTTCTATCTGTCACCATGGCTCTGGGTGCACTCACACTTTCCAGAAAGAAAGCCATCGTTTCGCACCTTCAGGCGATTGAAGAGCTGGCAGGGGTGAATGTGCTGTGCTCCGACAAAACTGGAACGCTCACCAAAAACGAACTCACGCTTGGCGAGCCAGTTCTGTTTGACGCGAAGAGTGAAAAAGAGCTCGTCGTCATGGCGGCCCTTGCATCCAGTACAATAGAAAAAGACGTCATTGATCACCTGATTGTCAGCAAGGCTGAGCGGGGTGTACTGGAGCTTTACAAGCAAAACACATTCACGCCGTTTGATCCCGTAAGCAAACGAACGGAAGCGGGCGTCTCTGGTCCAAGCGGAGCGTTCAAGGTCATCAAAGGTGCACCGCAAGTGGTCATTGATCTTTGCGCAAATGCACCGGAGGAGAAGGCCGCTGCCAGCAGTGCCGTGCACGAGTTTGCCGTCAAAGGCTTGCGCACACTCGGTATCGCCAAGACCAACGAAAACCACGAGTTACGCCTGCTTGGGATCCTCTCTCTTTTTGATCCACCTCGCGACGATTCCAAAGCTGTGATTGAAGAAACCCAGAATGCCGGAATCACCGTGAAGATGGTGACAGGTGATGATATTGCCATCGGCAGAGAGATTGCCGGACAGCTGGGGCTGGGCACCTCGCTTGAAAGCGCCAGTCAGGTGTTCTCTGAGGCAAAGGACATGGACAACCTGCCAGCCAACATCCGCGAGGAGATCGTCAACGCAGATGGCTTCGCCCGCGTCTTTCCCGAGCACAAATACGGTATCGTCAAAGCGCTTCAACAGTCCGGAGATTACGTCGCCATGACAGGTGACGGCGTGAACGATGCCCCGGCATTAAAGCAGGCAGATGTGGGTATTGCCGTTTCAGGTGCAACAGACGCCGCCCGATCTGCCGCTGATCTGATCCTGACGTTGCCCGGTCTGTCCGTCATCACAGATGCAGTAATAGAGGCACGAAAAATCTTCGCGCGGATGATCAGCTACGTTGACTACCGCGTGGCTATGACGATCAACCTGATGGTGTTCGTCTCAGCCAGTGTGTTGCTGTTGGAAGAGGTGCCCCTGACCGCCATCATGATTGTGATGCTGGCATTGCTGGACGACATCCCAATCATCACCATAGCCTACGACAACACAGAGGCTGCACCAGCTCCGATGGAATGGCAGCTTGGAAACATGTTGCGCACAGCAACGGTGCTTGGGCTCATTTCAGTTGTCGAGAACTTCGCCCTGATGATGGCCTCCCGGCATTGGCTGGATGTACCCGCTGCGGAGTTGCAGAGCGTCATGTTCCTGCAGCTGGTTGTCGCCGGGCATTTGTTGTTGTTTGTCTGCCGGCATGATCACTGGTTCTGGCAGGCACCACGCCCTTCAGCGAAATTGCTAATGGCAATTATCACCACGCAATTGCTTGCGGTTGCCATCTGTCGATCCGGCTTCCTTGTTCCCGCGATCAGCTGGGACTTGATCGGCATCGTCTGGGCACAAGCCATCCTCTGGATGTTCGTGCTGAATGTTGCCAGAAAGCTCTGCCGCTAAAAGAAGTGCAACACGCTCTTTTACTCGCCACGCAGACAGACTAGATATAGAGCATTGTCCGCAATTGGAGTTGGCGCGTTGCCGAGCTTACCCCTTCCCTTTTTCACTGCCCTGTTTTTGTGTTTCATCCTGTTACGCCTCATGGTCGGGTATGGACGAAAAATACCGTCGCTGCTCGTGGCGACTATCAGCCTTTATGCAATTCAATCTGTCCTACTCGGTATCAAATGGGGGATGGGTGGGCTCCCCCTCTGGTCGCTCATAGGGCTGGCGTTGTTGTTGCCACCCGCGACCTGGCTCTCATTCCTTCAACTCACTGATCGCCTTTCGAAGAAGGCTGTCGGCTGGACGATTGGCGCGACAGCTGCAACTCTTAGCTCTCTCACTCTCGCACCCGGCTTCAACGCCCCGGTGCTGATTGATCTTACAAGTGTTGTTGTCTATCTCGGCTACGGACTGTTGTTCTTCCGGTCTGCAACGACCAGGCAGTGGGAATGGGCCAGCCATCTGCCCATCGATCAAATGCTCCCGGCACGCCAGACCCAGCTGATCGCAGGCGCTATTTTCTCAACTTCCGCACTTGTTGACCTCGTCGTAGCAGCGGACTTTGCCGTGAACAAGGGGACCAATGCAGCAACCATCGTTGGCACTGCAAACCTCTTCATGCTGCTTGCACTGGTCACAATCGCTGTTCTGTTTACTCGCAAACCAACGACTACACCGCAGTTGCCAGAACCTGAAACAACGACCGCATCAGCCTCCGAGGAACAGATTGTGCTGGTCGAAGCTCTCGATCAACTCATGCAGAACGAGCACCTGTACCGGGATGAAAACCTCTCCCTCGACAGGTTGGCTCGCAAACTCCGTGTGCCGGCTCGCCAGATTTCGACAGCTGTCAACACAGTGCGTGAGATCAACCTGCCGCAATACACCAATGGGTTCCGAGTGGCTGAAGCCTGTCTTCTGTTAGAGACAACGGACAAGCCCATCACCACCATCATTTACGATGTTGGCTTTACAACGAAGTCCAACTTCAATCGCGAGTTCCAACGTGTCACAGGCAAGAGCCCGAGTGTATGGCGGAAGGTGAGCCGTACTGCGCAGAGTGTGGAGACGGCCTAAAAGATCTCTAGCAGGATGCTCGTGGCGTGCTTCCACCCCTTCGCCAAGTTGATGCTGGACACGAGCTTCTCAACATTGATGCGGATGTTTTCCTTTGGAACATCTGCATCAAATTTCAGATAGACCGCGGCCATCTCTCCAACCAAATCGAAGCGCGAAACACTCCCGTCGAAATAGATGACAGACTTCTCTGAGGTGATAGCGAAGTCCTTAAACTGCCCCACAAAGTCACCCGCTAATCTGTCCATCTTAACGCTGATGTTCATCGAATTCGGCAGCCTGAGCGTCGCCGCCGGGTCGCACCAACCAAGCCTCCAGGACCCGCGTCTTTCAAATTTAATGGTCATAAGACCGTCTTCATTCTTGGATGTTGTAGCGGTTAGAGAGCAACCTCTTGCATCGCTTGTATCAAGCTTGATGTCGCTTGAAATGCTATTGCCTCCGACGATGCGCAGACCCAGATTGCTTCCTGAAATCGCGATCGAATGCACACCTTCAGGGCTGAGTGTCTCAGAGGTTTCCATGCCTGTTGAGAATGTGACGTAAGCCGCAATCGCTATTACGCCAATCGCGATAAGGGCTTTGGTGCTGTGCTTTGTTGCCATTTGATAACTCCATGATTTGCCTGTTGGAACCATGGGAGTTTGGCGGATTGCCTGCGACCTAGAACGCGATTTAGGACCAGAATAGCCTTCCTGAAACACGATGGAGGACTTAGTTCCCCTCTACGAGAAGCGCTGTAGCCGCCGCCCGCACGTCTGGCGGAAACGGGCAGGCATGGCGGGCTTCCCTATCCAAATGCGCGCATATCAATTCAGTGGTCGCAATCAATTTCAGCGTTTCAGTATTATGCATTTCATGGAGGATATAGAGCGTCTTTTCATGAATGTCCGTCACCCCGGATCGACACACAAGCAAGTCTCCTGCCAGCGCTTCGGCATGGTATTTCGTGGTTTGTTGAACGGCAGCCATACCCCTGTTGTACTCTCGAAAATAGGTAGCGCTTAGCCCGGCTTGTGAGAACAGATGCCAGTTGGCCTCATCGAACTTCTCGGTGTACCACTGAACATTCATGTGTCCCATATGGTCCAACTGATAGGGGTAAACTACACCGCGATAGGTCTCTATCAACGCTCTGTCCTCACCGCCCGATGGGCCTAATTTATTCTCTGACCCACTCCCAGGCCTTGTCGAGATTTGCCATATCGAAGTGCTTTTCACCTATGCCAAGCATGGCTGCAAACGGACTATCAATCGCGACGAGCCACTCCCAAATCTTCCGATCAGAGACTATTGCGATGCGATGAAAACTTTTGATGTGGGTCATCGCCCACTTCAAATCTTCGTAGCCAGCTTCAATGCCCCACTTCGCTTGATCGTTCAAAATCACCAGCACACTGACATTTGCATGTTTGTCAAGGACGTTCTCAACCTGCGAAATCAGCTCCATTTCTTCGTTAAGATCGACCTTTCCATCCACCTCAAAACCGAGGATGTTCTCCGAACTTTCTGGGAGTTTTTTGATCATTCTGGCACCTCTTTTTCCTGTCAGTATGCTACCTGAACCACGCCTTCCATCCTGTTTCATTCCACGGATAGTTTCGACGTAAATTGGAAATCTCTTGCCAATTCGAAAAGTTGACAGCTGTCCACTTTTATAAAAGTGTAACCGTTATCCGCAGGTGAAGCGGTTGAGACAGTTGATTACAAATGTAATTTGAAAGCTGTGCCGGTACTCCCCATTCTAGTGATGTCTAATAAATATCCCAAGGAGATCACTATGTTTCATCAAGCAGGAATGCACGGATTTCACTTTTTCCCATTCCCAATCACTCTAATTCTCCTGCTCATCATCGGCTTTTTAATCGCCCGGTCCTACGGCTATTTCGGAGGTTCCAACACTGCTCGCAAGGTTGAACCTGAAGAGCCAAAGTCCCAAACCTCAGAAGCTCTGGACATACTCAGCAGACGTTTTGCGACTGGCGAAATCGATGAGGAAGAGTTCCAGAAACGTTCTCAGGTTCTGCGTTTGAACCTGTAACATCCTCCAACATCGGCACTCAATTCGGGCAACCTGAGTGCCGATATCCCTTCCAGAGCAATGTTGTCAGTTGGCAACTCACACGTATTCAGCTCTGATGACCCGTCCGTTTGGTAGGTTAAAAACCTGCACATCTCGCGCAAAGCCGATAAAACCGAGTATCAATCCGATGCTTTGAGGCCCAGTTTTCCTCTCATACTATCCAAGCCAACATTCGCAGCACACAACTCACTCAACAGTCTGTCGCAGATTTGCGGCGGGTTTCTTTTCAGAGGCCCTCAGCTGTTACTGCTGTTTGCAACCACGTTTGCATCAAAAACAACGCAACTCTTGTTAAAGTGTAATAGAGGAAGCCTTTCGCTAAACACATGCAGAAAGGACAGTTTGCGGGCCATTGTCGGAGCTTCTTAAATTATCTAATGCCTCCAATATGTTGGGCCATAACTTAACCGACACCACGAAGCAGCTAGATCTCTAACCCAACCAAGTTCCACGACATTTTGTTACATCTGATTTCTTGCGGAAAAGACAGAGCTGATCCAGTGTTTAGACAAGGTTGAACGCGAACTCCGCAGTCGCAATCGGCCGCACACTGCTGACTTCCCACGTACCCCAACACCGCGAAATCAGCAGTGTGCACCTTACAACTCAGTGCAAACTCATCCGGGCGACCATGTCTTACCTTCGAGCAATTTGGAACTCACCATTTACCTTCTGGTCTATCCTTGCACTCCCGGGGCTTGCTATCATCGGAGAGCTTCTCCGTGAAAGCGACAAGTTGGAGCACCTTCTCCTTCCAACTGGAGAGTTTGCCGCTCGTTTTCTCATCATAAGCCTCATGATCACGTCGCTGATGTTCCTGACAAACGGTCAACGATGGGTGCGTTGGCTGATGGCACGGCGGCGGTATATTGGCGTAGCTGCAGCTTGCTATTCAGCTCTGCATGTCGCTATCTACCTGCTGGATAAGGGATCTCTTGGCCCTATCCTGCAAGATCTCGTCAAAATCGGGATCTGGACTGGATGGCTGGCTTCTCTCATTTTCATTCCGCTCACAGTCACCAGCAATGATTGGTTCATCGCCCAGCTCGGATCCAGATGGAAGAACCTTCAGAAACTTGCTTACGCAGCAGCAGTCCTCGTGTTCGCCCATTGGGTCCTGGTAGACTACAAATTTGGGCCAGCACTGGTGCATTTCACACCGCTTCTACTCTTAGAGCTCTACAGATATGTGCACGTCACCAATAAACGAAAAGAGCGTAAGCTCTCCGCCCACGCTTAAATCCCAAGCAAGCCTCCAACTAAGCCCGCCTCTTCCCAAAGGCGGGCTTTTCTTTGCTCTCCTTTTGTAGTGAGGACAGTTCCTTCAATCACAGTTAAGCTGTTGAAATGGAGGAGGGACCATATAATGACTACAACCGATTTTCAGAAAATAGAGAGCGCAAGCCTTACGCATCCGACTGCCTTGAAGCTTAGCCTGCCAGATCCATTACCTGATGATATTCAGGAGCTTTTTGGGAAATGTCAGAGCAAACTCGGGTTGATCCCGAACGTGCTGATTGCCTTCGCACATCGACCAGAAAAGCTCAGGGCGTTTTCTCAGATGTATAATGAGCTCATGCTTGGAGACTCTGGCATTTCCAAACTGGAACGAGAGATGATTGCTGTCACCGTTTCGTCGATCAATTCCTGCTGGTATTGTCAGGTCGCCCATGGCGCTGCTGTTCGGGAGTATTCCAACAAGCCGGAACTGGGTGAAGCTATGGTGATGAACTATCGCTATGCTGATCTGACTGACAAGCAGCGTGTGATGCTCGACTTTTCTACAAAGATTGCGAAGACGTCCTCTGAGATTGTTGAGGGTGACCGGCAAGGCCTTCGGGATATTGGGTTCTCGGAAGAAGACATCTGGGACATTTGCGAAGTCGCGGCCTTTTTCTCCATGTCCAACCGCATGGCCTCTGCAACAGGCATGCAGCCCAACCCAGAGTATCACTCCGCAGCACGATAGAAGTGAGCAGGGGAGGGGAGTTTCAGCTGTCAACTCGGCTTCAAAAAAGTTGACAGCTGTCAACACAGAAAGGCCTTGCCAGTGGGTGAGGAGAGGAGTATATCGTGTATCGACGATATACGGAATCAACGATGACAGAAAACACCTGCGTTACGGAATTTGCACCTGCCTCTTTGAATGAAGCAGAAGAAGAAAAGCTCGCCGTCCAGGCCAAAGCCCTGGCGCATCCAGCGCGTGTCCGCTTGCTGAAGATTATGGCGGCTCAACCCGGTTGTGTCGGTGGAGATCTCGTGAACTCTATCGGTCTGGCGCAATCCACTGTGTCTGAGCATCTTCGCATACTGAAGGATGCAGGCTTCATACTGGCGGAAGTTCAGCGCCCGCGCATTTGTTATTCAGTCAATCGGTCTGAGTTGAAGAACTTCAACTTCCTCTTTGAGAGCAGCTTCAAACTCTAAAATTTATCGACATTCATCGTCTATCGACGATAGGCAGGAGAAATCATGGGTACTTTTGAACGCTACCTCTCAGTCTGGGTAGGTCTTGCAATGGCTCTGGGGGTAGGGGCAGGCCTCCTTCAACCTGGCCTTTTTCAGATCATCGGTGACTTGCAGGTCGGCGGGATCAATCTGGTCATCGCAGTTCTGATCTGGCTTATGATCTATCCAATGATGGTGCAGGTCGAGTTCACCGAGGTTCGCAATTGCTTTGTGAAACCAAAGGGCCTCATCGTAACGCTGGCCATGAATTGGCTGGTGAAACCCTTCACCATGGCAGCTCTGGCCGTGCTGTTCATGCGCCATATCTTTGCGCCGTTCATTCCGGCAGATTTGGCGGATCAATACATCGCAGGCATGATCTTGCTTGGCGTTGCTCCTTGCACAGCGATGGTGTTTGTCTGGTCGTATCTAACAAAGGGCAATGCAAGTTATACGGTGGCTCAGGTTGCAACCAATGACCTGATTATGATCTTTGCTTTCGCGCCAATCGCGGCGTTTTTGCTGGATGTCTCAAACATCATCGTCCCATGGGATGTATTGTTGGTTTCAACCGCACTGTTTGTTGCGTTGCCATTGGGGGCAGGGTGGTTGACCCGGCTCGGCCTCAAAGACAAACAACACCTTTCTTCATTCAGTGCAGGGATGAAACCATTCTCGATTGCAGGTCTGGTGGGCACGGTGTTCTTGCTGTTTGGTCTTCAGGCGGACAACATCATTTCATCACCAGCAGACATCGTTCTCATCGCGATTCCGCTTCTCATCCAAACTGTCCTGATTTTCTTCGTCACCTACTTCTGGATGCGGAAGTGGCGCCAGCCGCACAATGTTGCAGCACCCGGCGCGATGATCGGTGCGTCGAACTTCTTTGAGTTGGCCGTCGCTGTTGCTATTAGTCTGTTCGGCGTCACCTCCGGAGCAGCCTTGGCAACCATCGTTGGTGTACTGGTTGAGGTGCCGGTGATGTTGGTGCTGGTTTCTTATGCCAATCGGACTCGCGGGCAGTTCTCTAAAGACGATCAGGTCCCGGCTTCAACAGCTCATTCCAAAACTTAAGCGTGAGGGCAGGGGAGTGATCTCCTGCCCTTCGTCTCTCTTGGTTTTTCGTTCTTCTCTGAGTATGCTCATGGTCTATTGCACCAGTTATTTTATGAGCAACTTATGACCCCCAACAATATTCCCGTTCTCAGCAACGGCGTTTCCGTTTTTCTTCTCGACCTGAATGCAGAGGAGCCGCAGGTCTTGCTTATGCGCCGCGCTGATACTTTGCTCGGCGCCTGGTGTCAGGTCGCAGGCAAGGTTGAACCAAATGAGACCGGCTGGGAAGCAGCATTACGAGAGGTGAAAGAGGAAACCGGTTTGGTCCTCACCGAACTCTGGTCTGCTGATCTGTGCGAGGAGTTTTATGTTGCGGAAAAAAACATCATCCAAAAACTGCCAGTATTCGTGAGCTTTGTTTCCAGCGAAACGCCAATCACCATCAATGAGGAACACGATGCCTATCAATGGTTTTCATTTGATGATGCCATGGAGCTGTTCAGCTTTCCCGGCCAGCGCCGCGTTCTTGAATATCTCCAGGCCGAGTTCGTAACACGCAAAGCAAGCCCACATCTTCGGATCGAGTTACCGACACAGCAGAATGAGGACGCCAGCGAAGTTTTGAGCTCCTGACACTCCACATTCTCTATTCATGGAAGTGCCGGAACTCTGGTGGTATTCAATGCTGAACGAACTCATTCTTCTGAGACACGGTGAAAGTGAGCACATGCTGGAAGGTGTTGTGGGCGGTTGGACAAATTCGACACTTACACCTCTCGGCGTCACTCAAGCAAAGCAAACTGCCGATTACTTGGCAAAATCTGTTCCAACTCCTGCCTTTCAAATTTTTACCAGCGATCTGACACGCGCAGTGCAAACTGCGGAATGGATAACTCAGAAAACCGGAAATCCGTTCACCAAAGCCGGGCAGTTGCGTGAATTGAACAACGGCGTGGCAAAAGACCTCTCAAAAGCAGAAGCCCAGAAAATCTGGAGCTCACCAACCGAACCAGTTCTTGATTGGATTCCTTACGATCAGAGTGAAAGTTGGCGGATGTTGTATTCTCGAATTGCGACCTACATGGAATTCTTAGCGAATGCCAACATGGAGAGGCTCATAATCATTAGCCACGCAAACTCCATCATTTGCATCATCAACTGGTGGCTTGGCCTTTCAAGCGATATTCACCTACAGAACATTACGCACGACATCAGACCCTGCAGTCTCACGCATTTGACACGAGAGAAGGATGGTTCTTCCAGAGTGGCAAAATTAAACGATGTAAGCCATCTGATGTGATGACCAAAGATCTAGGTTCAACCTAGCGATGTTAAGGAGGAGGCGGGTAATTGACCACCAGGATAAGAGATAAATCTGCTTCTCTTGGCTTAATCTGAATCCTTTACCATTTTCAATGAGACCATTATGTCCCAAGTCCCTGTTTTTTGCGACGCCGCAACCGTATTTCTCATCAACAAGAACACTGAAGAGCCACAGGTTCTCCTGCTTCACCGCCTCAAACCACCAGTTCATACCTGGAGTCAGATTGTTGGGGGTATCGAAGCAGGAGAGACAGCCTGGCAAGCAATGCTACGCGAAGTGAGAGAAGAGACTGGCATAGTGCTCGACAACCTTTGGTCCGCAGATGCTGATATTCGTTTCTACATCCCAGAAAAGAACAGCTTCGTAATTCTGCCAGTGTTTGTTGCAGATGTTCCTCACGATACCCCAATTACGATCAATGAAGAGCACGATACCTATCAATGGTTTTCCTTTGCGGATGCAAAGGCGTTGGTGAGTTTTCGGGAACAACGCAATATGCTTGACCTTATCGAAGACGAATTCATCACCCGCACACCAACACCACACTTGCGGATCCATCTACCCCATCCGCAAGAAACCGGCATTGCAGACCCTTACCCCAGAGCCAGTCCATAAAGCGACTTGTGCAGGGCGAGTTTTCCGTCCTTGGCGCGGTCAACACAGGCGCGGAAGTAACCCGCCGGTCGCGAAATGCCTTCAGGATCGCGCAGGGTTTTTTCAACCGTCACCACCAGAACCGCCGCAGCCATTTTTTCGCCCAGTGTCACAACCGCTTGCTTCCAGCCATCTTCGGAAAGGCCAATCGCCAAACGAAGCTGCTCGCCAGACTGCGCAAGCTCGAACCAGCTTGAAAACTGCATGCCCAGCATTTCCTGGGTCTCTGTTGTTGCGCTATCAATCAAACCAATGGAAATAGCAGATAAATGCTCACTTAAACCGTTATCTAACTGACCAGATTGCCGAGATTGCAATTGAGCTGGAGCATTGGATTTGGCAGAGAATTTGCTTGATTGGTCTTTTTCAAGAGCAATCTTCGAAGCTTCGTTAGAAGCGGAGTTGGTATTTGAGTAGCCATCGTTAGATGGCTGCCGTATTTTACTATTTATATGAGTTTGATGGGTTGTAATATTATAAGGGGTGACATCAATGTCATGGTCGCCTGACATTTTGGCATATTCATTGAAATCTAAAGCAGTTTGCTCGTCCCCGGTTTTGTCTTCTGTGAGCTCTTCCACAAGCAGTTCATAGAGTTTTGAAACCTTGTCTGCCCGCTCAAGAAGCAGCATTGGCGTTTCCATAATGGCAGAGAGTTCTTCCAGGAACACGGTACAATCCACGCCTTCGCTTTGCCCGGTCCGGCAAGCGTCAACGATTGCGCGAGACAGCCGGTTAACAGTCCGCTTTGCTTCCTGCTCTGCCCGCACCCGTGCTTGAAACTCTTCCCCAATCCGTTTGATCTCATCAATCCGCTGGCGTGCCGGCGAAAAGTCAAAACCATATCCACGGTCAATCTCACCACTTGCACCATTGCGGTAGATAAAACGACGGCCTGTTGAACTGTCGCGGTATGCCAGTATGCCCACCTCAACCAGTCGCTTAAGTGCACGGATCACGGTGCGCGTGGAGCGGCACACGTATTCAGCCAACTTGTCATTGGAGATCGCGACCAGCGGCCGGCGGTCCTGTTTCCAGTCATCTGCCCGTGTCAGGCCGATCAGAATATCGAGAATATGGTAGGCGGTACCATCAATCCCCAGAGCAGGGGCTGCCTTTTTTAACGTGATCGCCACCTCGGCTTTTGTTGTTTTGACGATATCATTCGCCATTGCCAGTCGCTGGCTTTCCAACATGCCGGGTGTCATTTTGCGAAAGGACGCAACACCGGTGCTTTGCATAGCTAACCCATTCACCGAGGGAAGACCCAAGGTGTTATCCAAGTAAGATTGGGGATTGAGCGCCCGAAAAAGCAAAAATGCGCCACAAAGGGTTTCAAGAAAGCATTGCTGACTTGATTCGCACCGCGCGTTCGTCGTAGGATGATCGTGCTAAAGATGGTCCTCGACGAGTGCTCTTCACTCTCTTGGGCGACGATTTTAGGGCCTTGCTGATTGCCGTCAGCAGGGCCTTTCGTCATTCAGGGGTTACACCATCAGGCATCCTCCCCCTTCGTGTCTTCAAATTTGGCAATCAGACCGGGCAGCTCTTTCAGCAAGAAGGAGCCAAAGTCACTCTGCGTTTTGCTATCAACGGAGAAGACGGTCGCTTTGCCAGTGTGCTTGACGAGCACATGCTTGTTTCCAAGCCATTCAGAAGATTTCGCGGCGCGGGTATGAGCTGCAACAGCAATCTCACCAGAAGAGGACGCAGAACCTGCCTCCATCTCGCTTGGCGTTTCCTGCAGCAGCTGCAACACTTCGCTAAACCGCTCATCGCTGTGCAGCTCTGTGAATGAGTCCAGCGCAAACAGCGAGGCAATCGCTTTTTCGTGGTTTGGCGCCAGCTGGCCCTCGTGGAAGAAACTTGCCATCTCTTCCCAACGTGGCCGTCCGATTTTTGGGGCAGGCCCAATCACACGCAAAAACTCCTCAGGCATGGTTGCCGCCAGCTTGCGGAGTTTGGAAACGAGAGACTTGTCTTTGCCAATGGCTTTGACAATGAGCGTCTGCGGGTAATCTTGCGCAAGGCGGAATACAAACAGGCAGGTTTCAATGAAACTCAGGTCTTTCCGTTCATGGTTTTCCTGGCCTTGAGCAACCAACAATTCTTCATCAGAGAGCGGCTTGATGACACCGCGGACGGGCTTGCCCAAAGCGCGGCAGGCTTTCCAACGACGGTGACCATAAGCAATCTGGTAGATGCCGTCTTCATCTGGCGCAGGACGCACCAGAATTGGCACTTGCTGTCCAGTCTCCGCAATAGACTCTTTGAGCGCCTCAAATGCCGGATCAAACGCAACTTCCATACGGTCCGCAACAAAGGAGGGTTGAACCTGTTCCGTGTTCAGTTCCACCACATTGTCGGAGGTCGCCATTTGCGTGTTCAGCGTTTTCAACTCTTCACGCAGTTTGTCGCGTTCGTCTTTGATCAGGTTGATCTCGGCTGCGCCAATAGCACCGGACGACAAACGGGGGCGAGGCGCTGTTGCATCCGCAACCATGCCTGCCATACCGCCGCCTGAAAACAGCGTGTCTAATGCGTTTTTCCGGTCCTTAGCTTTGTTCATAGTGTTCGACCCCAAGAGCTGCGGAGAAGATCTTCAATTTCACGGTTTACCGAATCCATGGATTCAAGCGCACGCTTAAGCGTTTCGCGGCCAATGGCGCCCGGTTCCAGTTCGTAAAGCGATTTCTTTTCAAGGCCCGCATTGGCAACCGCGGTGGATTCCAAAGCGGGCGATGTCAGCACATCCTCACCAAAGAGGGCACGTAACAAGCCAACCACACGGGTTTGCGGGCTGTCATTTGGATTGTGACGGGTCACAAGGAAACGCATCCAATCCAGATTCATTTCGCCGCCATTGTTCTCAATCACGGCCATCAGGTCAGAACTCATGCCGAGGAACTGGTTACAGCTTGCAAGGTCCAGCATCTGCGGGTGCAGCGTGATAAGCAATCCGGTGGATGCAAACAGCGCGCCCAGTGTGAGGAAGCCAAGCTGTGGCGGACAATCGATCACAACAACATCGTAGCGATCATCAACTTCGTTCAGAACGTTGCGGATGCGGCGGAAGAAGATGTTTTCGCCGGTAGATGCGCCAGAAGCGATCGCTGTTGGCACAATGTGCTCGAACTCAGCCAGCTCAAGGTTGGCCGGAACCAGATCCAGATTGTCAAAATAAGTCGGGCGGATTACGTCACCCAGTGTCCGACGGCCTTCATCATAACGCAGAGCACCAAACAAGGTGCAGTTTGGCTCAACATCAAACTCAGGCTGCACACCAAACATCGCGGAAAGCGAGGCTTGCGGATCAAGATCAATCGCGAGCACACGGTAGCCGCGCAGAGCCAGATAATGGGCAAGATGCGTGCTGGTAGTGGTCTTTGCGGAGCCACCTTTAAAGTTGGCGCATGCAATCACCTGCAGCTTTTCACCGTCGCGACGGCGCGGCAGGATATTAACGGCTTCATCGCCTTTTTTACGGGCGGCAAGCACTTCACGGATCGCGTTGATCTGCTGCAACGTGTAACTGCGGCGGCCATTGGCAAGGCGGGTCGGCGTCGGGCCTTCGCCGTCCAGATCCAGCTGGCGAATGGTGCTTTCAGAAACACCGATAAGACGGGCAACATCGACAGAAGAGAACGAGCGCAGCAATTTATGCGCTTCAGGCGGATAAAGTTCTTGTCTTAACCGGTGCAGCTGGCCAGAAAGGAGCTGCGAATAACGGGAGATCTTCTCAGACGGAGTTTCCTCACGCAAAAGAGTGTTGTTGCCGTATTCCACTTCGCTTAGCCCTCAAACGGTTCTAGTCATCTACAAACGGAAAGTGCGCCCATATGGCCCGTGTTTGCGTCGAAAGGGTAACCAACCTGTAGTTCAGTTCAATCCCTTTTTGGTTAATCCTCATTAACACTTATGATCAGCGTTTTTCTGAGAGGCATAATATCTATTATTTTCAATTAGTTATGCTGTTTCAAAAACTCAAAAACGAGGCGTGCATAAAATCGACAAAACAACCGATCCATTTCTCCAGAAACATATTCATGCGTCAGCTCGCTCCGACTCAATCATCCAGCTTCTGATTCTCACGCCTCCTCACAGAGCAATAACACTGCGTGGAGTAGGGAGGATAAGTTTTCTGAAACACCAGAGATAAGCTGAGCAATTCATCGCGTATTGGGGGGAGATATTTTGCGATCTATAAGTGATTTCCACTTAGAGCGTTGCTAATAGTTTCTGCCGTTTATACGCGAAGAAGTGAGCCGGCAGAGTATAGTTGAGATTATTTTATTAAAATAGCGAATAAACTCTATTTCTGTTCATCGAACTCTAAGTAAGTCTGATTCATATGCTCAATGAATAAGACCGTACTTACACATTTTTTTAAAAATAATCGATAATTCGACGATATTTCCAATAAAACGCTCTCGTTTTATTGGAAAGTTATGTCATTCCTACGCAATTTCATTGCTTTTATAGTTCAGATATTGTTTTACAATTGATGTAATAAGAAGGCCAATTCATATTTGCAATTTAACTTGGCCGGATAACAAAACAAATGACCTAGTTTCCATACCGACGAAAAGAAACGCCAAATTGCATAGATAATAATTGTAAGGCAGATAACTTTGAAAATAGAGGATACCTTAGAAAGAGCCGTAACATCGGTCACTGCACAAAACGTCCCGTCATCCGCCTCTCTCATTGACAGGGCCTACGCGCACCTGCGGGCGGCAATTTTGTCTGGCCAGCTTGAGCCGGGCAGTAAATTGCGCATTCGCGAGATGTGCAGCACATTTGATGTTGGGCCTACACCTGTACGCGAAGCACTTTCCCGTCTGGTGTCTCAAGGACTGGTTGCCACGCAATCTCATAAGGGATTTTATATTCCAGAACTTTCGCAAAAAGAGTTTCAGGATATTATTGATCAGCGCCGCCTTCTTGAAAGCGCAACGGTGAGAACCGCCGTTGAAAAGGGCGACGCTCAGTGGCGCGAAAGCGTGCTGGATGCCTACCATGCTCTGCAGGAAATTGAGCGGACATGGCAAGCTTCACGGCGTGATTTCTGGAATGAATGGGAAGAAGCCAACCGCGTGTTTCATATGACGTTGGTTGAGGGAGCAGGCTCCAGTTGGGCAAGCCGGTTCCTGCATATGCTTCATGACCAGTGCACCCGCTACCGCGCTGCCATGCGCCGTGCCGGGTTTATTTCAGAAGGCGTTCAGGATGATCACACTCAGCTGATCAATGCTGTGCGCACTGGGGACGGTGAACTGGCCGAGCAAACGATCAAAGCACATGTTGATCGTCTACCTGCTCTTTGCATGCCATCTTAGAGCGCGTTCCGTTTGATTGGTTTCAATCAGACGACAAGAATTCGCTCCACCAAAGATATTAGAGCGCGATGCGTGAATGTTAATGATCGCGACGTGCTCTAATGGCTTGATATATTGAATTTATTGTCGGTGAGAGACTTGTTCTCCCACCGCAATAGCCGGTGAGTGATCCAGAATTGCCTCTGGTGAGCGCAAACGCTGCCAGGTTTGATGAGCATCAGCCTGTGCAGTGATATCCTCGTATCCAAGCGCGCTGTAAAACTTCAACGCAGGCTGATTGATGCGGTGCACTTTCAACTCGTGCCTGCAGCCATAATTTTCCAGCAAAAACTGAAGTGCCTTTCGCCCGAACCCGCGTTTGTGGTGGGCGTAGTCTATGTACAGCGAATGCAGGAAGTGCTCTGGCGTGAAGTAGCCAATGAAGCCGATACGCTCTCCTGCCTGCTTCAAGACCCAGACATCCTCCCCCTCAACAAGGCTTTGAAACTGGCTGGCATCTACGAGGCTGGTGTAGTCATAGGCAAACGTACGGCTCGCTACGCTCTCATAGAGCGCAGCGAGCACGTCGTGGTCGTCAGATGTGTAGGGCTGGATTTGGAGCAAGCCTTGCCTTCCGTGTTCAGGGTCAGGCTTTACTGGCCGTCCAGACATTCTGGCGGCAAAACTTCCGTTTTGTTCTGCGAATCCAGGAAATGATCGAAGCTGTGGTTACTCGCCTGCGTTTCAACCTGCTCATAAGCGGCGCGGGACTGAGACACCATCGCGTCCTGGAACTTCAGACGTTCACCAGACAGCGGCATCGCTTTCAGGTGGTCCGACTGGTTCTTGGAAAGATCAGCGATGAAGCCGGTGTAAGAGCCCTTCTGCTTCACGCCCTTGAGAATTTGAGCAGATGGTGTGAGCTCAGGATTGTCCAGCTTGGCCGCTTGTGCGTTCACAGCATCTGTATGGCCTGTACCACCGTACACTTCATCCATGATCTGAGCTGTCAGACGCATATCATCAAGAACCTGATGGCCTGCTTCACGCAGTTCCATACCACCATCCCCGTAGGCTGGTAGCATCAGGTTTGGCAGACGACCCTGCCAGGCAACCATGCGCTGCTGATCGTTGAGCGCCTGCTGCTCTCCAGAGGAGATACATGGAGACGGAGCAAGGGTCATATGGGTCAGGAAGGCATTGAGGAAGTGCGCCTGCTGCTCACAAATCCCAATCGGATTGAGCGGATTGATGTCGAGAGAGCGCAGTTCGATGTATTCAACACCACGGCGACACAGCGCAGCAATCGGGCGCTCGCCTTCCTTGGTGTTTCGCTTAGGCCGTGCAGAGCCGTACAGCTCGTTTTCAAGCTGCAGCTGGTGCGTGTTGATCTGCTTGTAATCGCCTTCTTCCGCCACACCAATTTGCTCGTACTGGCGCACAGACGTTGCAAGAGCGCCGCGCAGGCCTTCAATGTAATCGCAAAGAGAATTGTAGTGAATGTCCAGCTCACTCTGCACGACGCTGGTGTAACCCAAATCGCTCATGCGCAGAGACGTTGCATATTCGCCGAAATAAGTGTCATCACCCAGCATGGACAGGGTCGGGTGCGGGGAGGCCAGATAGCTTTTGTCTACGGCAGGAGAAGCCCCAAACAGGTAAAGCACCAGCCAGCCATGACGTTGCAGGTTACGGATCAGGCCGAGATACCCGGCACTGCGGAAGTCCTGAAGGCTTCCGCCGGAGGTACACTGCTCATGAAACTCGTGCCAAAGGCCATCGGAGATGGAGAAGTTGTAGTGGATCCCGGAGATCGTCTGCATACGCTTGCCATAGCGATGCGCCAGTCCCTTGCGGTACAGCGTTTTGATCTGCGCCGCATTCGAGTTTCCATACTCCGCGATGCGGATCGTCTCATCACCGGCGATTTCCGGCGGCATGGACGCATTCCACAAATACTCGCCATCATCCGTCTTACGCGCTGCAAAAGCCTGCAGTTCTTTCAGAAAATCCAGGCTCTCTGCAACAGAATGCACAGCAGGTGTGATAAACTCCACCTGAGCCTCAGAAAAGTCTGTCGTGATAAATTTGTGCGTTAGCGTTTTACCCAGAGATTCCGGGTGATCACGCAATGACATAAAGCCATCTCTGCCAACACGCAGAGCTTCTTTTTCGATCCCCACGCGGAGTTCAGCAAGACCTTTTCGTACTGTGCTATTTTCCAACAGCTTCAGCGTGGCTTCACCTAATTTTGTCATTCTCGTTCCGTTAATCTGCGCAAAACGGCTATATGGGCTCAAAGTATCCTTGTGCACCTTTCGGTTCACTCTCTCATAGATACTTCCTAATTTCGTGGATGCAAGAGTACAAAACCTGTCGAATTTTCCTTAGTGTTTTATGCGCAACGTCCATCATTAATGCGTGAACCAAGTTCAATTCGAGAATAAAATTAAACTGAGAAAATGAAGAAATTACCCGTCTGACTATCAACATGCCAACAAGATGTATTCCTTAACCCGCTTCAATAATCAAAAAAAATATACTTTGGCAAAGCACAGCCTATCCACGACCTAAACTGCTGATTTCACCATGAAAGCTCCAGATTATCTTCACTAGCAAAGACATAGAACAGGAAACAGCACACTTGCATGCACCGAAATACAATCCTCTGGTTCATAAAAAAACCGAGCATTCCTAAACCGCCTTACAAAGTTCGTGTGCATTTTGAACACTCTATCTGATATTTCGAACGCCGTGCATCATGCTGCACAGCCAGAAACTTCCATGCAAACCTTACTCGGCATCTAAACTTTGCTTGCTTTAAGCTGAAGCATTCTCAGGAAAGTCACAGTCGCTCATCCCGCATAAAACAGTCTGGTCCTTGCGAGTATTATCGAGAGTTACGGCGGGTCTGCTTGCAAAATCTTCAGTGGATCCAGTGTTGGATAACTCCTTGTCTTTCGGTGAGGTCACCACCACTCCTCACCATTTTTGAGGCTATCAGCAAAACAACCTCAGCAATTCTTATGGGTGTCATCCTTTTCATGTGCCCGTTACCTTTTGCAGATCGTCCTGAAGAGGCCCACGACTTGCAAATCAAGCTCCCTTTAAGCACTCTCGCAATCACTCTTCCCCTCCTGGCAGGGTGCGTTTCTGATGAAGAGCGCCTGCCACAGGCCTATTCGCCCTCCATAGAGATTCCACCGGGGGCAACGCTGATTACGGTCAACACCACGCCTGATGGTGCCTTCTGTTTTCTGGAAGGGTATCGGTCATCCATCTTTGTAAAGCACACGCCCGGCCCGATGGTTGTTCCTGCCGGATTTGAGAGCAGAAATCTCATTTGCGAGTTGAAAGGCTACAAAACCACACAAGGCGCTGTGCTCCCCGGCCCACCACCGCCAGATGGAGACAAGATCATCATCCAGCGTGTTTTCATTCCGGTTGGCGTGAATGTCCCCAACTCCAGCCCCGCAGGCGCTGTTGTGCCAGATGGCTTTGTTGGCACATACCGCCGTTAACCCAGCACCGCCTCATAGCGGGTTTTGAAGTTGGCTGTGAGGTAATTCATCAATTCCCGCACCCGGTGCAGTTGGTGCCGTGTTGGCGGGCTCACCAGCCAAAGCGGTGTTGTCTGCTTCCATCCGGACAGCATTTCCGTCAACTCGCCGCGTTTGATGAGTGCATCGGTGTAAACATCCGCAAGGCGTGCAACCCCCAAGCCCGCAGCGGCTGCCTGGCACATGACGCGGCCATTGGAGATCTGGAATCCTTTTTCCGCCTGCACCACAATGCGCTCTTGTCCGCGCGTGAAAATCCATTCCTGCACACTGCCGGAAATGAAAGGTAGACCTTTCAGATCAGAAGGATGTCGGATTTTGGAATGAGCTGCCACAAAGGACGGGGACGCCACATAGCGGGTTGTGATGGTGTGCAGCTTGCGGGCAATCAGGGTGCTGTCTTCTAAATCTCCCATCCGCAACACAAGATCGTAGTCGGTCTCCAGCAAGTCTTCCCGAATGCTGGAAAAATCCAGTTTCACCTCAATCCCCGGATTGGCGTGCTGATACTCAATCACCAGCGGTGCAATCAGCTCCTCTCCAATCAAACCGCCCACAGCGTTCATACGAATGGGGCCCGTGAGGCTGTCCGTCGCCTGCGATGCCAAATCAGATGCATCTTCAATCTGCTTCACGCCGGTGCAGCACATTTCATAGTAACGCTCACCAATTTCAGTCAGGCGCAGTTTGCGGGTGGTTCTAAACAGCAGCTGCACATCCAGCTGCTCCTCCAACTGGCTCACTTGTTGGCTTAAGCTTGCTTTTGAAAGGCCCGTTTCATCAGAGGCTAAGGTAAAACTGCCATGTTCTGCCACAGCCAGAAACGAGCGAAGGCCATTCCAGTAGATATTGTTCATCTCAGCCTAACAATCATTTCGGATTACCCATATTTATCAGCGTGATCATTTTTGTACAATCGCCGCAACACGACGCAAGTTCATCTTGCTCAAGAAAAAGCTAACTAGGCAGGAAAACAAAATGACAAAGCCACTAATCATTATCACCGGCGCAAGTTCCGGCATTGGTGCAGCGATTGCGACATCTTTCAGCGCTGCTGGTCATCCTCTTCTTCTGCTTGCACGCCGGGTTGAGCAGATGGAAGCTCTGGGTCTTCCAAACACACTGTGCCGCGGCGTTGACGTCACCAGCCGTGAGCAGCTGATTGCAGCTGTTAAGGAAGCGGAAGAGAAATTCGGCCCTGCAGACGCACTCGTCAACAACGCTGGCTGCATGCTGCTGGGCGATCTGTCCGTTCAGGATCCAACTGAATGGGACCGCATGATCGACCTGAATGTGAAGGGTGTTCTCAATGGCATCCACGCAGTTCTGCCAGGCATGAAAGCGCGTAAAGGTGGCTCCATCATCAACGTCAGCTCCATTGCAGGCCGCAAAACATTCCCTGCACACGCAGCTTACTGCGGCACTAAGTTTGCCGTTCACGCCATCAGCGAAAACCTGCGTGAAGAAGTGGCAGCAGACAACGTGCGCGTCATGACCATTGCTCCGGGTGCGGTACAGACTGAATTGCTGTCTCACACCACATCTCAGGACATCATTGATGGTTACGAGCAGTGGAAGAAAGAAATGGGCGGCGTACTGGACCCACAGAACGTAGCTGACACTGTGATGTTCGTTTACCAGCAGCCACAGAACGTCAACATCCGCGAAGTTCTGCTTGCAGCAACAGGCCAGCCTGCATAACGCAGAGCAACCAAGATTTTATAAAAGCCGGCTCTTTCCCAGAGCCGGCTTTTTCTATGGAGCGAATTCTTATCAATCAGAACGCGTTTTAAGAGTTTGGCACGTCGCTCAAATGACGGGCGATGGCCTGAAACAGCGCGATCGACTTCATCTTCACCATCTCCTTATCGCGTTGATAAGAGGGATAGGTCGAGGTCTTAGCGATCACCACATTCCGAGCCGGGTTGATGTAAAGAAACTGACCGTGAATACCGATTGCGGTGAAGTCACCCTGATCAGAGTCCAGCGGCAGCCACCACTGATATTTGTAGCCAAGCGGTGAGGGGCTCTGCGGATTGTTGTAGCCCGGCATCAAGCGCGGCTCGTCCGGCGTGACCGATGTGTTGATCCACTCTTCCGACACGATGCGCTCGCCTTTGTGGTTCAAACCACCACGCTCCAGCACCATTCCCACACGCAGCATATCACGCAGGCGAATGTTCACCCCGCCAAAGACAACCGGTTCACCTTCCTGATCCACCATGATTTCAGCGGAGGATTCAGCACCGATCTTGGACCATAGCTTTTCGTTGAACCACTCTTTGTAAGGTTTGCCAGTCGCTCCACGCAGCACCCAGCCCACAACATGCGTATCAATGGAGGAATAGCGATTGTAAGTGCCCGGCTCCAGCTCACGCGGCACATCCTTGGTGAACTCATCCTGAGAGCCCAGCAGGATTGCGACGACAGACTGGACGATGTCTGAATTCAGATCGGCGTAGTTCTCGTTCCAGCGGACACCCGACGACATTTCCAGCACGTCCTTCAGACGAACACCGTCATAAGCCGTACCCTTGAGCTCCGGCACATACTTGACGACCTGATCTTCCACACTCTCGATATGCCCTTCATCCAGTGCCACCCCAACAAGGATGGAAGCCATGGATTTGGAGACGGACATCTGAATGGCATGAGTCTCCGCGGTGTTGCCGCGATCATAATACTCATGGATCAGCTTACCATTGTGCATGATGGCAAGGCCGGTGGTGTGAGAATCCAGAATGTAATCTGCTGTAGAGGCTGCCTCGCCCTTATACATAAAGGTCGCTGGCATCGGTGATACCTGATGCGCCCGCGGCAACTCATAGGTCTCATCTGGCGCTTTCACCGAGGTACTGGAATACTCTTTGTAAAGCGACCTGAATTTCTGATCGATGTTCTCAGGTTTGAATGCATCCGCATAAGCCATCACGGCACGGATCTCGGCAATGTCTTGCCGGAAGTAAAAAGCACCCACCGCAAGCAACAGCACAACGGCCAGAACACCCCAGCCAATCTTCTTCAACATGACGTCCCCCCATTCGCGGTGAAAGGTCAAAACCTCCAGAGCGAACCCAAACCTTACGCATAGGTTAATCGCTTGTAAAGCGAGCCGCTGGCAACTTAAGAGCGGTGTATTACCCAATTAAACGCAATTAAAACATAAGCGCTCACACAACCTTTGCGGGTTTCCTGTTTAATGGCTGCGACCTTCTTTTCTCCAAGTGGTGGGAGCAACTGGTATGCAGACAAAAGCAAAAACAACCCTTCTTGCACTGAGTTTCCTCGTTTTCTCAACAGGTTACGGCCTCGCGCAAATCAACAACTTTGCGGATGATCCTGTCGCAAACGAAAACGCCAATCCCTTAAAGTCAGAATACCCCGATATTGTAAGCCCAGTTTCTGATTGTCCCGACATCGCAGAAAAATACCGCACCGGCGGCGCTGGCGCCGATCCATTGGGCTATCCGCCGAACTTTGGTTTCACCAACATGTCCGCCGCTGATCAGGAGGCCTGCATCAAGGAAATCAACAAGGATGGCAACATCAATGAGAAGCAGGAAACCCAGGAAGAGAACAACATCCTGCAGAATTGAAGATGGGCTCATGCTTCTCTAAGAGGTTGTTATTGCAACGGTAAATAGATCTCGACAACGAGATCTTCAGGAGCGGTGTTGGTTGGGCTGTTCCAAAACACCTCATAACATGGATGGTCCGCGGCCTCTTCACCTGAGTTCGGCAGCCACACACCATAAAGGTAACAGAAAGCCGCCTGCAAACCTGCATACGGCCCCTGATGGCGTAGCACAGCACAGCGTCCAGATGGAATGCTATGTGCTTCAAGTCCCTCAGTATTTTCAAACTGCGGCGGAACAACAGCACCCACACGAGAGCGTAATTCATTTGGCGGGACGATTGAAGGATCGTCATAATAAATGCCAACAAACGGCCCACATTTACGGATCACACCACGAGAAGACAGCATCGCAGCTAACTTACTGAAAACTATACCCATGTCAGAGTAGGGGCCGCGATGATAAAGGACCTGCAATGTCTTTTCAGGCACATCTCTGATTTCCACCGGATGCATCGAAAAGATACCGTTTTTTTCCGAGGCAACCGCAGGAGCAACGCTTTTATCCTCACGGAACTGACCGGGCGCAACGCCATATTCTCCCTTAAACGCACGAGAAAAACTCTGTGCACTCGGGTAGCCATATCTCTCCGCAATCTCGGTAACAGCTTGTTTTGTCTGGATAAGATCTAACGCGGCTCTATTCAACCGGATGCGGCGGATTGAGCTCGCCAGCGTTTCACCGCGCATGCTCTGGAAAACACGATGCCAGTGAAAACGCGACATGCAGGCAACATCAGCCAATGCATCAAGGCTAAGATCACCATCCAGATTTTCATAGATATATTCAAGAACACGTAGCATTCGATTCTCATAGGCCGCCTTGTTCTGCTCCGCTTTCACGCTCCAGCTTCCTCTGTCTGTTGTCATTTCCACCCTTACAACACAAGGGGAGTGAACATATCTTGCTATTTTGACCTTGAAGCAGGCGAGTTGGGGTGATTCATGAACAAATCGAGGCAATCATTACTGGCGGCTTGCTTTGAGTAGTTCCACCTATTGCTGCATTCACTTACCAACTCACCTTACACGCTTTCTTTCAGAAACTGACAGTTCTTTGAGCCCCGACGGTGACTTAGTCACTTTCACGAGCAAATTTCTGAAATTTTACTTATAAAACGGTTGCTTTTCGGACCTTGGCTCGGATAAAGCGGAGGCAACAACTGGCCAAGTATCGGGCTATGGCCTAATCAAAACAATCTAAGGATTGCAAATGACCGACGCAGCGTTGGCCCCAGCTCCTGTGCTTGATCAGGAAGCCAAGACCGAATTTCCTATTCCAGCAAACGTATTTGCTGAAAAAGTAGTGTCCGTTAAACACTACACTGACCGTCTGTTTAAATTCCGCATCACGCGCCCAAGCTCCTTCCGTTTCCGCTCTGGCGAGTTTGTCATGATCGGCCTGCCAAATGCTGAGAAGCCGGTTTTCCGCGCATACTCCATTGCAAGCCCATCCTGGGATGAAGAGCTGGAGTTCTTCTCCATTAAAGTTCAGGATGGTCCGCTGACTGAACATCTGCAGAAGATTCAGCCAGGCGACACCGTTCTTATGCGTAAGAAGCCGACCGGCACGCTCGTAAATGACGCCCTGATCCCAGGTCGTCGTCTTTACATGTTCTCTACCGGTACAGGCGTTGCACCGTTCGCATCCCTGATCCGTGATCCAGAAACCTATGAAAAGTTTGAGGAAGTTATTCTGACCCAGACTTGCCGCGAAGTGAATGAACTCACCTACGCGAAGGAACTGGTTGAGGAAGTGAAGAACGATCCACTCGTTGGTGAATTCGCAGCTGGTAAACTGCGCTTGCATACAGCAGCGACCCGTGAGCCATATCCTTGTCAGGAACGCATCACCACTCTGATCGAAAACGGCAAGCTTTTTGAAGACCTTGGCGTGCCAAAGCTGGATTCTGCGATTGACCGCGGCATGATCTGTGGTTCTATGGAAATGATCAACGACACCAAGGCGATCCTTGAAAAGCATGGCCTTGAAGAAGGTTCCAACGCAGCACCATCCACATTCGTGGTTGAGCGCGCGTTCGTTGGCTAAGCTAAATGCTTTGAATTTTTGCGAGAAGCCCGCTGTACATGCAGCGGGTTTTTCTTTTGTCTGCACTTTGCAATTTATGCCTCTTCCGTCATTTTCATTGCATCTTCAAGGACCTGGTTAAACCGATCAAGTGCCCCCTCAAAACGACCGAAAGTCAGATGCGTGTTGGCACCGGACGCAAACCCTTGCTGAATCTCTTCGCCCAACTCAAAATCTTCAATGAGGGTCGTTGAGGTGATCGCCTGATTGCGGACCCAATGCTTCTGCATTTCATCAGTTTGCGGCATAGAATTCGGGACCAGTGTCGCCAACCGCACCCGCGTACGGTCAACGGCCAGCGGTTCACAATGCACCCAAACGATATGGTCTTGCTGAACAAGCAGCTGCGTTCCCGGCAAGACAGAATAGATGATGTTGGCGTGCTCACGAAGTCTCCACTCCTCCGGAGGTTTATCTCTCAATTCAAACAGAGTGATGCGTGGTAACACGGACCGCATGTTCCCTCCCAACATCTGATAGCTGGACAGATTCTCCGGAAAGTACGGGCCAATCGTTTTGCGGTGGGCTACGCGGAAATGATAGGCTTCGATCCCACCTTCAATCAGCGTCTTCCAATTGGCAGCAATTTCAAAGGTTTCTTCAACCGCAATTCGGTGATCAGCAAGCTCCAGCCAAGACAGGTCATCGGAGAGTGGAGCGAGGCTCTGTTGGATTTCCTCCACATGTGTGACGTTCGGATCAGCGATAACCCAGATAAAACCATGGGCTTCCAGAACTGGAAGTTCCTTCAGGCCATATTGAGAGCGATCCAGATCCGGAAAGCCTTGTTGCTCCTGTGGCACCGCTACCAAGTCGCCTTGGTTGGACCATGTCCATGCATGGTACGGGCAGGAAAACCTTTGTTTACAGCCAGTTTCCTCTCTCACCAGCTTAGCACCACGGTGGCGGCACACGTTGAGGAACGCATGAGCTTTGCCCTTGGCATCTCTGGTCAGAAGAACAGGCCGTCCGGAAACGGATCGACTAAGGAAAGCGTTTGCTTCTGACAGTTCTGCTGATTGCGCAGCGGCGACAGGCTTGCTGCGAAACAAAGCGGTCATTTCCTGAGCAAAGCGATCAGAACAGTTGTAACGCGTCACCGGGGAGTGCGTGACTTTCTCATCCAGAAACTTTTCCTTTCTGGCATCCAAACCAAGCAATTCAGCAATCAAGCTAATTTCTTCATCCCGTGTCATGGCAAATCCTCCACTTACCGATCGGTAAGTATAGACTTACCACTTGGTAAGTTGTCAAGTTTATCCTATACAGATGGAAAGGGAGCAGGATTTGGATCAGCACGCAGAAAGCCCCAGAACACGTTACATCACAACGGCAAGCGCGGTCTTCGCACAGAAGGGCTATCACGCTGCAAGCCTCGCAGTCATTGCAGACAGGCTTGGCGTGACCAAACAGGCACTGCTTCATTTCTTTGGCTCAAAGGCTCGGCTTTATGAGGAGGTGCTGAGCGCGCTTTCTGATCGGCTGCTATGTTCAATCGAAAACGTCGAGGGAACTACACCAGAAACTAAGCTGCGCATATTCTTCCTCCACCTCTCAGAGGATGCGCTTTGCAATGTGGAGGACACGCAGCTGGTCGCCCGAGCTCTGCTGGATGCCCAGACCACCTCCGAAAACTGGCCAATGAAACCATTTCTGGATGCTCTGGGCGCGCTGGCTCACAAGACGAAGCGATGGTCAAAAGCCTCAGATGCTGAGCTCTTTTGTTGGATTTACCAGCACATAGGTTCAATCCAACATTTTGCTATCTCACAGACCACACTCAAGGGCATGTATGGAAAAGAAGCTTTCGACGTGCTGAAGGAGACGCATCAGGCACAACTCCGTGTGGCTCTTGCTGATCTGGAGGAAGACCCGGTTTAGCCGTTCAACTCAAGCCGCTCGTGAATTTGAGCAATCTCATTTTTCCATTGCACTTGCAGGTGAGGTGACTGCCGGTTAGGCCGCCGCGACAGATCCGCTTCCATCAGCGTTTCCAACTCAATCAACCGCTCTAGCAGTTCATCTTCCCCAGAATGATCTGTTTCAGGCGCCGTATCCTCAATCCTACTCTCAACAGCAGGTTGCTCAATGACAGCAGCTTTGATGGCTTTCACCTGAACTTCTGCGATCAACGCATACGCGGCATCCACATCATTGACTTCCTGCAGACGCCCATTTTGCACGACCCAGAACCGGTTACACGTCGCCTCCACCAGATGCCTGTCGTGCGAAACCAACAAGAAAGAACCGTTAAACGACTGAAGTTGGTTTGAAAGCTCATTACGTCCGTAAAGATCCAGATGGTTGGTCGGCTCATCAAGCATCATTAGGTTGGCTTGCACCTGAGACAGAGAGACAAGCAACAAACGCGCACGCTCACCGCCGCTCAATTGCGAGACTTTCTGTGACAACTGATTGTATTTGAAACCAGCCGCAATAATGGTCTTCTCGCAATCAGGAACTCGCAGATCAACCCCGAGGGCTTCTCCGACAGACACCATCCCCTCAACCAGATTAGCTTCCCCCGGAAGCTGTTGAAGTGTCTGATCATAAAACGCAATCCGGCATCGTGGATGAACCCGGACGTCGCCTGCCTCACTCGTCCGCTTCTCCCAGCAGCAGCGCAACAGGCTGGATTTACCCGTCCCGTTCGCTCCCATAACCGCAATCCGGTCACCGGGCCGCACAGCAATGTCATCGACATTGTATAGGAACACATCCGCCACAGGCGGCGTCACGTTCAGGTCGTTCAACTGAACCAGGCGGTCAGCCTGAATTTGCTCTCCGGCAATGGAAAGGTTCCACGGATAAGCCTCGACGGCATCAGTCTGGTCGTCCTTCATGCGGTCGACCATCTTTTCCATGGACTTGGCTTTGCGTGACAGGTCCTCGTTGTCGAACGTTCGCCCCCAATCCGCAAGGCGTTTTGCACTGGCCTCAACGCGCTTGATCTCTTTTTCTTCAGAGTCACGCCGGGCGATACGTGCTTGGGTCAAAACTTCATGTTCTGCCAAGGCCTTCGTGCAGGGCAGGTCAAAGGCATTTAGTTTGCGATCCTGAAGAATCCATGTGCGATTGGTGACGGAATCGAGCAGGGTTGCATCGTGTGAGATCACCAGAAAGCTGCCCTTCCATGATTTCAGGAAGCCTTCGAGCCACATGATTGTTGGCAGGTCCAAGTGGTTGCTTGGCTCATCCAGCAACAGCAAATTCGGCTCAATCATCAAAGCACGTGCCAGCATGAGGCGTGTCATCTGACCACCGCTGAGGTCCTTACAAAGCACTGTGGACTGGTGAGGCTCGAATCCCATTTCCGGCAGCATCACATCCACCTTCCAGTCCATCCAGTCGCGCTTATCCTTTGGCAAAGCCTCACGAACCGCCTCAGCCAGCGTCAGTTCCATCAGTTGTTTGGGAAGATGCTGCTCAACACAGGAAACGACAGCAGCACGGGAGACCGAGATGCTGCCCTCGCTAGGCTCACCGCGACCAGCGAGGATGTTGAGAAACGTCGACTTACCGCACCCGTTGTGGCCTACCAGCCCAATCCGGTCGCCTGCATTCAGCCCGAAGGACAGATTTTCAAACAACACACGCTCTGGCGACTGCTGCCACAGACCACTGCCGGTTATCAATGGATTGCTACTGGACTTCGCCATGGGACCGTGCCTCCCAACACATAAAACACTAGGAAACGGATTAGAGAAAAATTACGGAGCTTCCAAGAGGGCGAGAGGTGTAATACAGCAAAGACACTTCAACTTAAGGGAGAACAGAGGATTTCACGTCACACATAATCACAAAAAACAGTGTGAATCCCTTGAATAACCGCCGCAAACTAGGGGATCTTGCTCACATGCGGTTTGCAGAGCTGTTCTACATTGCAGAAAAGACTGATGGCAGTGTCACTGCCATAAATTCCAGCATTTGAAAGAATAGAAAGCTTACATGACGACCTCTATGCAACCCTCATCAAACCCCAAGCAGAGCATTGGAGTGGTATTCTCCGTTGCCGCATCCGCGCTTGCCCTTACAGCTGCAATTGGCCTTGCCTATCTTGCAAATCCGAACCCGGCTTCAAAACTGCATCTTGCCAACACTGAAGTCTCACATTGCACCGTTGCCGGCGCTACAGCTGTTTTGGGTCTTCGCGGTGAATGGAACTGCATTGCTGCGCAGTGACCACAAGCTTACTTTGAGTTTTGCGCTCGCATCTCGTTGTAGGCTTTTGTAAAACCGGTGGCTGAAAAGTTGATGCCAACCTTTTTGCCTGCTCTGGACATCATCACAAATCGTCCTTGATCTTTTGCAGCTTTCATCGCGTTGATGAAGGCCTCTTCGGTTTTGCCTTCAATCACACAGCCTTGCGCCATACAGCGATTGACCCGTGCAACCGCCTGAAAATCACCGATGTTCACGCCAACACCCGGAGCCAACAGAAAATCGAGCGGCAATACATATTGCACCATATCGCTCTTTTCTTTGGGACTGTAGGTGAGTGTCATCAGCAGAATATTCTGGCCACTCTCATTATGAACCACGCGCTGCTTAATCTGGCAGCTCATGCCATTCACGGCGGGGTCATAACACTCCAGCATCCAGTCTCCGTGTTGCTGCGTGGTGACCTTGGGACTGCTGGCAACAGCCGCATCACCTTTGGGGGCTGATTGAGCAAAGCCCGGCGTAGCACCAAGAAAAGCAACAACTCCCAGAGCAAGAGCTGCAATTGTACGAAGGGGAAAACCAAAAATCTTCATTTGAATATCTTGCTTGCAACTATAACGATAGGACTGAGTTATCTATCTCACCAAACTAGTTTTGTTGCAATATTGGAGATTTGCGGGAGGTCTTTGGGAAAGAGCCCCTGTTTTCCTTAGGGATTTGAAATTATGAAATCTGGAAAAATCAATTACATCGAGTTGCCAGCTGCTGATCTGGAAGCCGTAAAGGCGTTTTACACCAATGCACTCGGTTGGACTTTCGAGGACTACGGCCCTGACTACGCTGCCTTCAATGATGGTGACTTCAATGGCGGTTTCTTCAAGGCAGACCTGTCGTCCTCCACCGCAAGCGGTGCGGCGCTTGTGGTGCTTTATGCCGAAGATTTGGAAGCTCTGCAGGACACACTGGTGAAAAACGGCGCAAAAATCTGCCGAGAGATCTTCACCTTCCCGGGTGGGCGCCGGTTCCATTTTCTTGACCCCAACAACAACGAGCTTGCTGTGTGGTCAGACAAATAACAGGCGAAGGCATCGCTGACCTGTAATATTAGTGGGGGTGAATTGAGGGATTCACCCTTCTCTATGAATAGGCGTAGCTTCCAAGCGAAATCCAGTTTCTCAGGAGATTCGCGTGCGGTTCGCCAAAGCATCAGACGCCGGTCAGTTCAGCCCACTCAGTTCTAAAGGGGCTTCTCTCGGAGTTCTCATTGCATCTGCAATGCTCCTTGTCGGCTGTCAATCCAATGTTTTTGGCCCCGATCCGTCGAACCCTCCCTCTGATGCATATGTTGTTTCTATCGAAACCAAGCCATCTGGCGCGCAATGCATTTTGGATGGATATGCTGAAAACCTACACGTGAAAAGCCCCGGACAGCTCGTCATTCCAGAGGAATACAAGGACGCGCAAATCGTGTGCACAAAGGAAGGTCACGAGGAAGTCCGCGATGACTGGTACCCCGGTGCAGACGTAGAAATGCCAGCTGTTTCCTGGGTCAGGACACTTCCAAAGAAACAGTAGTTTCTATCTCTTGAACTTTCCTAGCAGCGCTTATGCGCTGGCCTCAGCTGAGATCGTATTTGACGATGCGATCTTCTCTGCCTTCTGCACCCTTGCACCAATAACCACCAGCACAAGTGCGATTCCGCCAAAAACGCAGAACGCAAAGGACAATGGCAGCAAGGTCTGATCGTAAAAACGCCCAACAATCACAGAGAGGATGAGCGCAATAAACGTGGTGGTCGCGCCAACCAACGTTGCAGCCAAGCCAGCGATATGCCCGAGTGGTTCCATGGACATGGCGTTCAGATTTCCGTTCAACATCGGCTGACAAAAGAACGCCAGCGAAAGATAGGTCATGAACAACCACAGATCAGGCGTAGTATCAATGAGGAGCAGATACATCGCAAAGCTGAGGCTGGTGACAATCTGAATTGTCAGCGCAGCACGGCACATGTTCTGTAAGCCGATACGTCTGACAATACGGCCATTGACGATGGACGCCATGCCAAACACGACGGCAATTCCGGAGAAATAGAGCGGGAATGTTTCGTGGACGTTGAAAATATCTGCAAACATCGGCTGAGCAGTGCTCAGATATGTCATCATCGTACCAAAAACAAAGCCTGAAGCCGCTGTATAGTACAGCGTCGCTTTATGGCTTACGACTTCTTCGAGACCTTCCCAAAGCACTCTGGGCGTAATTACCCGGCGATTTTCCGGTTTCAGTGTTTCTGGCTGACGCATTGCCAGCCAGATGCAGCCCACAGACGCCATAATCAGCATGATGACAAAGATTGCCCGCCATCCCGCAGCAAACAGGATGCCTTGACCAATCAACGGCGCTAATGTGGGCACAATAATAAACACTGCTGTTACAAACGACAGGATGCGCGCCATTTCCGCGCCGACATACTTGTCGCGAACAATCGCCATAACAACTGTGCGGTGAGCGCTGGCTCCGACACCTTGAAGCAGACGCCCGAAAATCATCATAGGCAATGATGTCGCCGTGGCTGCAAGGACGGCGCCAATTGCGAAAACAACAGACCCTGCATAAACCGCCGGCTTTCTGCCAAAGCGATCAGAGACGGGGCCAAAAACAAACTGCCCCAGGCTTAATCCAAGAAACAGCGCAGAAATGATGAGCTGGACGTTGTTGGAATTTCCGACATTCAAATCTTTGCCGATGACTGAAAACGCTGGCAGCACGGCGTCAATCGAAAGCGCAGTCAAGCTGGTCAGCGTAGCCATGAGGGCAACAAATTCAACCGTTCCCAGGCTCGCACCTGCGGTTTTCGGAGAGTCCGACATCTGGATATTCCTGTTTCAATCCTGGCCGTTTTGAAGGTTTATTTTTAAAAACCAACACCATGGATCTACCGCGATTGCGGCATAGTCTGTGGGAGCAATATCTTTCACCTATCAGGCAACAAACGTGAAATCAAGAAATGAGATGAATTGTAATCAATGACGTTCCTTGAGGAGTTAGCACCGAGAATGTCTTTAGTGCGGTTACTTGTGCGAGAGCCTCGCGTCAATTTTGATCCCCTTACGGATCTTTAAGAAGACACTAGGATTCGTGATGTTATTACTCTCCCATATTTGGGGGTATTATGATTTCGATTGACCGTTTTAGAGGCGCACTCCTCACAACAATTCTTGCTGGTCTGGTTTCCATTCTTCTGGCAGTCATTATTTTCCGCATGATTGGGGAGCAGCCAGAAACCAATTCTTACGCCTTACTTGCAGAGGCTTTTTTGCAAGGCCGCTTTGAGGCTTCGCGCTGCTTTGATCTGGACTGTGCGCTTTTCGAAGACAAGATCTTTGTCATATTCCCCCCCGTACCAGCCTTAATCGCTCTGCCATTTGTGGCACTGTTTGGTGTAGGGTTTCATCATTTTATTGCTCTGGGACTGATTTGCTTTTTCATTACCGGCTTGGTGTGGTGGCAAATTACGCGCAACTACCAGACGGACTACCGACTGGCTCTATTGCTTGTCGCAGCGTTTCTTTTTGCGACACCGCTGCAATACACCGTGCTCCGCGCCGATGGTGTCTGGTTCTTTGCGCAAGCTGTCGCTGCGATGTTGACGTCACTGGCACTCTGGTCAGCGCTCATCAAGAGAAGTGCTTGGCTTGTGGGATTGTTTATCGGTCTCGCATTCCTCACCCGGCAGATGAGCATTCTTTACATGCCGTTCCTTTTTGTTCTGATGACCCCACCGGACAGGTCCATCTTTGCAATCAATGCTGAGAGTATTGGGCGCCTGCTCAAACTCGCAGTCTTTCCTGCAATCGCGGTAGGCATCTACTTTGCTTACAATTACGCCCGCTTCGGCGATCCTATGCAAACTGGATATGCATATATCTTCCCACCAGAATGGGATGCATTGGGTGATCCATCTGCAAAATGGATTGAGGCCCGCGTTCAAGAGCTGGGTCTGTTCCATCCGGACTACCTGCTCTTCAATCTGGTCCACTTTTTCGTGCAAGGACCGGATGTAGAGTTTTCAGGCAAGTATCTGACGAAGATCAGCGGCTTTGGCGACAAGGGTATAGCGCTCTTCATCGGCGCCCCGTTCCTGCTTTACTTCTTCCTCGCCAAATGGAACCGGGAATACCTTTTTGCAGGGCTGACGATCACTCTCATAGCAGGAGTGACACTGTTCTACCACTCCAACGGCTTTTCTCAGTATTCCGTGCAGCGCTACGTGCTGGACTGGCTCCCGCTCATGATGCTCTTCGTTGTGCGCACCGTGCGACAAGACAACATGGGGATTTTCACGATGCTTGTGGCGCAAGCTTTGTTTCTCAACGTCGCCATGCAAGCGCTTGCTTTTGCGGCAAACGGTTGAGCCAGGTTCTATCGGGATTTGCGGAAAGTGATCACCTTATGACCCAGATAGTTCGTCACCGCTCCAACAGCGATGGCAACACCATGTGCGAGTGCTTGCGCGATAAAGAGCGGCAGGGTTGTCATGAGCATTGCATTTAAACCAACAGACAGCCCAAGCACGATGAGAGCAGAGAACAGGTTCACCCCAAGAAAGATCAGTACCTGTCGTTTGATGCTCTCGGGTTTCTGCGCCCCTACAAACACAAAATGCTTATAGAGCGTGTATCCAACACTCATTCCAATGAAATAAGCCAGCAACACCGCCAGCCAGAACGGCATGAACACAGACAGTGCAATCCGCAACAGCCAATTTACAAAAGCAGCAAGACCACCAGCTAGCAAAAAGCGGATGATCTGCCTGAACTCTGGGCTGGTGTCATAAGAAGATTTCAGCGCAGCAAGGCGAGCGGCAACCATCAGATCAAATAGCCTCCGAACCAGGCAAACAAGAACAGAATGGCCAGAATACCACCAAGCACGAGGCTCTGCTTATCCTTTAACGCGAAGACCACAGGATCATCGTTCAACTCCAGTCTCTGGCATTTCAGCCAAACGCGACCAAGCCAAAGAAACAGAATGGGTGGCATGCCCCACAAAAGCACAGCTGCAGAATAAAAGTTGGCGTTGAATGCTTCATTGGTCAGGTAAAGCACCATAACCAGCGTTGCAGCCAGTCCACTTGCCGAGCCGAGTGCAAGCAACATCGGCAAATCTCTGTTTCGATACCCGCGCCCGGACATCTCCCCATTTGTACCAGCCTCCACATGGCGGCCAAGCTCCGTATGGCGTTTTGCCAAAGACAGCGAGAGGAACAAATACATAGAGAACACAAAGAGCCAGGGGGAGGGCGGCACATCAACCAGCGTTACACCAACCCCAAGACGCATTGTGAACAGTACGGCCAAAACAGCGGTATCGAGCAATGGTACGCGCTTCAGATAAAAAGAGTAGGCAACCGTTGTTATTAAATAAGCGAAAAGCCCCAGTACGACGAAGGGCCCTAACGCCGCCCCGATAGCAAAGCTCAGAGCAAACCCCAAAGGGATAGCCAGCATTGCATGGGCAATCTTCAGCTTGCCCGATGCCAACGGCCTTGCCTTCTTGCTCCAATGCTGACGATCTGCTTCAAGATCCCAAAGGTCGTTCAACAAATAAGTGGAGCTTGCAAGAATGCCGAGAGCCACAAAGCCCAGTACCGCACTCGCCCATGCTTCAGGGTTCAAAGCCTGACCACCCAGAATAAGAGGCACAAAGAGCAGTGTGTTCTTTGCCCACTGGTGGAGGCGCAAACTCTTCAGGAGAGGCCGAAAAAAACCATCAGGTCTTGCAAAGGTCTTTTCGACCTCACCACATCGCATCGCTTTTTGAGATAAACTGTCGGAAGGGTGAACGATTAAGGAGCGGACAGCGCTTTTAAAGACAGGCAGATCGGAAATACTATCACCAGCATACGCAAAACCATCCGGGAACCTTTGTTCCAGATAGTTCGCTTTGTTGCCTGATTTCAGATTGATCTTGCCGTTGCTGGCGTGAACTTCATTAACAAAACCGAGCCGATTAGCAACTGCGATAGCCAGAACTTCATCAGCGGCAGTCGCCATATGAACGTCACGTCCTTTACCAGCTTCTGCACGAGCATAGGCAACAACATCTCCGTTCAACGGCAGATTATCGATTTTTAAATCTACGCGAATGGCCAGTTGCTGTTTTACATAAGCGCGCCCGCGAATGAGCCAATAAAAAACAACGAATAAGTTCAATGGGTTGAATTTGAGGAACAGAATGAGTGCTTCAAAAAAGCAATCCGTCCGTATCAGCGTGTGATCAAGATCTAAAATAAGCGGCAGTTGTAATTCAGGTTCCGCCGACCTCTGAAGTCTCTGAATATCTTCCATATGCCCCACCCGAAGACTCTGCCCTGCAAAGAGTATGGGTTATGAATACCTAACTAATTACTCTCAATTTTGGTTAATAGTGTCTGCGAATGATTCAGATGTTTTTTCTTGGAAATTTTATTGGACGCAAAACTACTTAAAAAGCTTACAAAGCCTAGGATTGTGCAAGGTTCATAGCCAAACGATCTAGCTACATTTCCCCCAGGATATGATGCAGCGGGCATTTCTTGCGAAGAATACAATTGAATAAGAGAAAAACTACGTTAGAGTGCGTACCGGGATATGCGTATCTGCCAGCAGCGAGGGGAACTGAGCATAAAGCCACTCGTGGGGAGCTGCTAACAGGCGAAATAATTTCTATTTTGCGTTGCTCTCAGGAAAATATGCAATTTTTTGAGTTTGCCCTTCAATTGAGGTGAACTCTAGATCCTATTGAGAAATGTATCCAAGTCGGCGCTGTTGGGGAACAGGCGACCGATGTAGTGAGGAGATTCCTAGATGAAATTCAGCAAAAGCTCTCTTTTGGCGAGCGTAGTCGGCACCGCATTGCTATCTACCTCTGCATTTGCTGCCGGTGTTCATCCAGAAACAGGCGAGAAACTCGCTGACGACCAGACTTTCACATACCGTATTCTCGACGAGCACTCTTCATTTGACCCACAGGTCAACGAAGACGTATCTGGCTCCGAGATCTCACGTAACTTGTTTGAAGGTCTTTACAGCCAGGACAACCTTGGCAACCTGGTACCAGGTGTTGCTCTGAGCCACACTGTTTCTGACGACAACCTGACTTACACGTTCAAGCTTCGCGACAATGCTAAGTGGTCCGATGGCAAGCCTGTAACTGCAGGTGATTTCGTATATGCATGGCGCCGTTTGGCGAGCCCGGAACTCGCATCTCCATACCAGTGGTATGCTGAGCTGATGTCCGTTGAGAATGCAGACGCGATCGTTAAAGGCGATATGAAGCCAGAAGAACTCGGCATCAAAGCTATCGACGATCACACTCTTGAAGTAAAGCTGACAAAACCACTGCCTTACTTCACTGCAATGACCACACACTCCAGTACTTTCCCATCTCCTAAATGGGCGATTGAAGCACATGGCGCTGCCTGGACTAAGCCGGAAAATATCGTTTCTAACGGCGCTTATAAGCTGGTAAAGCACGTTCCGCAGGAAACTGCTATTATGGAGCGTAACACCAACTACTGGGACAACGAGAGCACAATCATCGACAAGGTTGAAACCCTTGTAATCAACGATGAAAACATCGCTCTAACCCGTTACCTTGCTGGCGAAACCGACCGCACCGAAGTTCCTGCAGGTCAGTTCCCACGTTTGAAGAAAGAGTATCCAGATCAGGCTGTGGTTTTCCCACGTCTCTGCTCTTACTACTACACCTTCAACCTGTCTGATTCCGGTCCGGAAGAGTTTAAAGATGTTCGTGTTCGCAAGGCACTGGCATACGCTCTTGACCGCCGCGTCATCACCGACGCAGTTCTTCAGGGCGGCCAGTTCCCAGCTTACACCTTCACTCCTGCTGTAACAGCTGGCTTTGAAGTTCCAAAAGTGGACTTCGCTGGTTGGTCCCAGCAAGAGCGTGATGCAAAAGCGAAAGAACTGCTTGAAGCTGCTGGCTTCACCAAAGACAACCCGCTTGAGTTTGACCTCGTTTACAACACTTCTGAAGGCCACAAGAAAATCGCTATTGCGATGACCCAGATGTGGAAGCAGAAGCTTGGCGTTAAAGTCAACATGAACAACATGGAATGGAAGACATTCCTGAACGAGCGTGGCAACCAGAACTTTGAGCTTGCTCGTGGTGCATGGTGTGGCGATTACAACGAAGCATCTACCTTCCTTGATCTGATGGATTCAGAATCCGGTTACAATGACGGTAAGTTTGTGAACGCTGAAGTTGATGAGCTGCTGTCAGGCGCAAAATCAACTGCAAACCCACAGCCAAACTACACTCGTATTGAAGAGATCATGTCTGCAGAAATGCCAGTCATTCCGATCTACCACTACACCAACGTTTACATGATGAACGCACAGTTGAAAAACTGGCCGATCAAAAACGCTGAGCAGAACTGGTACGCTAAAAACCTCTACAAGGTTGCGAAGTAATCCAGCAATCAAGAGCACCGGTGTCCCAGACGCCGGTGTTTTTGCATCTTTTTGTTGCTGAATCACCCGTTCTTCATACGAGACACTAATAACAATGCTCAGCTACATCCTACGAAGAGTGGCTATCGCAATTCCTACATTGCTGCTGCTCATAATAATCTCATTCTTGCTCATGCATGCGGCACCCGGTGGCCCATTCACATCCGAGCGTCCGCTCCCTCCTGCGGTTCTTGCCAACATTGAGGCCAAGTATGGCCTGAATAATCCAATATATGTTCAAATCGTCAACTATATTGGTGGAATCATTACAGAATTCGACTTCGGCCCATCCTTTAAGTACAAGGACCGAAGCGTAAATGACATCATCGCACATGGTTTTCCAGTCACACTGACCTACGGCTTCCTGTCGTTTGCAGTCGCAGTCATTGTTGGAGGCGCGCTAGGTATCGCAGCAGCGCTCAAACAGAACAGCTGGCTTGATTACTTTGCCGTTGGTGTTTCTATCGGTGCACAAGTGCTGCCTAACTTTGTTATGGCACCAATCCTTGTTCTGGTGTTCACGTTGTGGCTGGGCTGGTTGCCTGGTGGCGGCTGGAACGACGGACAGTGGAACCACCTGATCTTGCCGGTGATCGCACTTTCTACCAGCTACATGGCATCCGTTGCGCGTTTGACGCGGTCCTCCATGCTGGAAGTGTTGCATACCAACTTTATCCGCACAGCCATGGCTAAAGGCCTGCCGTATAGAGTTATCATCTTCAAGCACGCGCTTAAGCCTGCTTTGCTGCCAGTCATGTCTTATCTCGGCCCTGCGTTCGTCTCCATGATCACAGGTTCCGTTATCATTGACATGTACTTCTCAACCGGTGGTATCGGCCAGTTCTATGTGAACTCAGCACTCAACCGAGATTACGCTGTGATGATGGGCATCACGATCCTCATCGGTGGTCTCACCATTCTCTTCAATCTCATTGTCGACATCCTGTACGCATGGGTCGACCCGAAGATTAGATACTGAGGGCTGAGCACATGATGGTAGATGTTCAAAAAATGGAGCAGTTGGCAGACAATCTGGCTGCTCAAGAAGAAGTCGTAGGGCGTTCTCTGTTCGCTGATGCCCGTCGCCGCTTTTTCAAAAACAAGGCTGCAGTGGTCAGCCTGATCCTTTTGTGCGGTGTATTCCTGTTCTCAACCCTCGGTCACATGATCGCAGTTTGGTCCAACGAAGAGATCGATTGGGGTATTCTGGGTCAGATCGCAGAGCTCGGTGCACCAAACCTCGAGAACGGTCACTATTTTGGGGCCGATGAACTTGGTCGGGATCTGTTCGCTCGTGTCATTCAGGGAACTCAGATCTCGCTAATGGTCGGCATCGTCGGCGCCTTGATCGCTGTTATCGTTGGCACATTGTACGGCGCGATCGCTGGTTACTCTGGCGGCAAAGTCGACAACGTGATGATGCGTATCGTCGATATTCTGCAGTCCATTCCTTACATGTTTGTTCTGATCCTGCTGCTGGTGGTGTTCGGGCGTTCAATCTTCATGCTCTTCGTGGGTATCGGTTTGATCTCCTGGCTTGATATGTCTCGTATTGCACGGGGACAAACGCTGACGCTGAAGAACAAAGAGTTTGTTGAAGCTGCAATCGCGACTGGCGTAAAGCCGATTACGATCATCCTTCGTCACATCGTGCCGAACCTGCTGGGCGTTGTGGTCGTGTACTCAACCCTTCTGGTCCCACAGATGATCCTGACCGAGAGCTTTATTTCGTTCCTTGGTCTGGGTGTTCAGGAGCCTAACACCAGCTGGGGTGCGTTGATTGCTGAAGGCGCTGGAACAATGCAGTATGGCACGTTGTGGCAGCTGGCATTCCCAATGTTCTTCTTCATCATCACTCTGTTCAGCTTTTTCTTTATCGGCGACGGTCTGCGCGATGCGCTTGACCCTAAAGACCGGTAGGAGGTGAAATCGTGGCACTCTTGGATATCCAAAATCTACGGATCACCTACAACACTCCGGACGGAGTGGTAGAAGCCGTAAGAAACGTAAACCTGCAAATCGACAAGGGCGAGACCCTCGCGATCGTGGGTGAATCCGGCTCTGGTAAAAGCCAGACGGCCTTCGCGACCATGGGGCTTCTGCCTCATAATGCGCAGGTTTCCGGATCGATTAAGTATCAGGGTCAGGAGATCATCGGGCTTTCTCATGAGGGAATGAACAAGCTTCGCTCCAATGAGATCGCAATGATCTTTCAGGACCCAATGACCTCCCTAAACCCGTATTTGCGCATCTCGGACCAAATGGCTGAGACGCTCATTTACAACTCGCCAGACGGCAAGCGCATGAAGAAGAAAGATGCGATTGCTGAATGTGTGCGGATGCTCGAAGCAGTGAAGATCCCGAATGCAAAAAACCGCATTCATCTTTACCCGCATGAGTTCTCCGGCGGCATGCGTCAGCGTGTGATGATTGCAATGTCTTTGCTGTGTCGTCCAAAACTGCTGATCGCAGATGAGCCGACAACCGCACTGGATGTGACCGTTCAGGCACGCATCATGGATCTGCTGGTGGAACTTCAGGAAGAGTTCCACATGGCGATTGTTCTCATCACCCATAACCTCGGCATAGTGGCAGGCTCCTGTGAGCGCACCATGGTGATGTACAAGGGTGAGGTGATGGAGCAGGGCTCTACCGTAGATATCTTCGGCAAGCCAAGTCATCCATACACGCAAGGTCTGCTGAGCGCTGTTCCACGTCTGGACCAGGACGAAGAACGTCTGGTTACGCTGGATCGCAGCTTTGAAACCCAAATGGCGGAGGGCTGATTTTGAGCACGAAAGAGCCAATCTTATCCGTTCGCGACATGCGGGTGGAATTCAAAATCAAAAAGCAAAATGCTTTGCCTTGGCATCAGCCAGACATTCTGCGTGCGGTTAAAGGTGTTTCCTTTGATCTGGCAGAAGGGGAAACCCTCGGCATCGTTGGTGAATCCGGCTGTGGGAAGTCCACTCTTGCCCGTGCGATCATTCGTATGATCCCATCTCAGGGCGGCGAAGTGTTCTGGCAAGGCCGCGACCTGATGAAGATGAACGAGAAAGACCTTCTGGCGACCCGCAAGGAAATCCAGATGATCTTTCAGGATCCTCTCGCATCACTTAACCCACGTCTGACTGCTGGCCAGATCATCGCGGAACCGCTGAAAACGCACTATCCGAACACATCCAAGGATGAAGTGAAGAAGCAAGTGCGTGAGCTCATGGAGAAAGTTGGTCTGTCCGCACGGATGATCAACCGCTATCCGCACGAGTTCTCTGGCGGGCAGTGTCAGCGTATCGGAATCGCGCGTGCGCTGATCACCAATCCTAAGCTGATCATCTGCGACGAGCCTGTTTCCGCGCTTGACGTATCTGTTCAGGCACAGGTGGTGAACTTGCTGATGGACCTGCAGAAAGAGCTCGGCCTGTCTCTGCTGTTCATTGCACACGATCTGAGTGTGGTGAAGCACATCAGTAACCGCATTATGGTTCTTGAGTTTGGTGACATCGCTGAGATCGGCGAAGCACATGACGTGATCCACAATCCGCAGAGCCCTTACACCAAAGAGCTGATCAATGCGGTGCCGATCCCTGATCCTATTGCGGAACGCAAGCGCATCGCGGAACGGCGTGCGTTGGAGGCAAAAGCCTAAAAGAATTTGTATCCTGGATACAACAGACGGCGGGGCAAATGCTCCGCCGTTTTTTTATGTTTTGCATTTGAAGACCGACGCTGCCACATTGCCGCTCCAACCAGTTATATCTGCCCTTCAAGGCCATCATTATGCGCGAAACTCATAAAGGCTCCTGCCTGTGCGGGACCGTTCAATTTCAGATTCAGGCCACCTTTAAGAAGTTCTATTTCTGCCACTGCAGCTATTGCCGCAAAGGAACCGGCTCCGTTCACGGCTCCAATCTCTTTTCCTTTGATGCAGATTTCGCCTGTACCAGTGGAGAGGATTCCATAAAGTCCTACAATGTGCCGTCCACCCAGCACCGCAGAAGCTTTTGCGAAGAATGCGGCTCTCCAGTGCCCACACATGATCGCGAAAACAACTTCCTCGTTGTGCCTGCCGGGTCACTGGATACACCTGTCGATACCCAGCCGACCGCGCACATCTTCATGGCCAGCAAGGCAAATTGGGATGATCATCTGGAAGACGTCACGAAGTTTGATAAGTTCCCTGAGTAGTCCTAGGCTTTGTCTGTAACCTGTTCACTCGGCGAGCCCTTCTGCTTCCAGTCCATCCAGAACTTAAGCCCCATACCGACCAGAAGCCCCCAGAATGCTGCCCCAATGCCAAAGAAGGACAGACCGGACGCAGTGATCAGGAAGGTCAGAATGGCAGGCTCACGACTTGGCGCGTCTTTCAGCATGCTCTGAACCGAGACGGTGAGTGTTCCAATCAACGCCAGTCCGGCAACACCGCCAATCAAAATGCGCGGTGCCAGTTCAACCACACCGACAAACCCGGCAGAGAAGATGCCGAAGATGATATAGACAACTCCCGCAATCACTGCGGCCCAATACCGCTTTGCAGGGTCTTTGTGAGCATCCTCATTGGCACATATGGCAGCAGTGATGGCAGCAAGGCTGATCCCGTGCCCGCCAAATGGTGCACTGAGGACGGAACCAACACCTGTCCAGCTGAAAAGCGGCCCGGGAACGGGCTGATACCCAAAGGAACGAAGGATCGAGACACCCGGAATATTCTGGGACGCCATTGTGACGATATAGATCGGTATGCCAATCCCAATCAAAGCAGAGAGTGAGAACTCCGGTATGACAAACACGGGAGCTTGCACCAGCTTCAGCGAGGTAAGGCTTGAGGTATCTGCATGGAAATAAAGCACAACAAGGAAGGCCAACAAAGCAGCTGGAACGGCCAGTAACTTGTTAATCTGCCCCGCAACAAACCATGCCAGCACAACAGGCAAAGCGAGGGCAGGGATCTCGGCCACCGCTTCAAAGGGTACAAGACACAGTGGCAGGATGACGCCTGCCAGCATGGCTTGGGCCAGAGTAACCGGGATCAGGCCAACAATGCGGCCCAGAGGCTTCCAAAGCCCAGTTATGACCACAAGCAACCCAGCAAACACAAAGGCACCGACAGCGGCTGCAAATCCGCCCTCTGGAAGACCGGAGGTCGCCAACAACGCGGCACTGGGTGTGGACCAGGCGACGGAAATGGGCACACGCTTCCACAAGCTGAAGCCGATACCGCAAATCCCCATGGCGATGGCAAGTGCCATAAGGCCAGAGGTTGCTTGTTCTGCACTTGCGCCAACCCCGCTCAATCCATGCAACACAATGGCAAATGAACTGGCGAACCCAACAAAAGCAGAAAGAATACCAGCGCTGGTCGCACTAGCTGAAAGGGAGGAAGACATTAGGGCCCTGCAACAAGCTGTTGGCGTGAACCTCTCAAATTTGGGGAACAGAGAAGCCGCGCGAGGCGTGAGGAGATCTACTGGTAATGCTAACAGCCATGGTGCTGTGAGCAAGCCTTCAACCAGCACATTTATTTGAATTTTGCTCAACAAACACGTGTAGGGCATCATCCCATTGAAAATACTATAATTTATCAGGACCCAATTATCGGGAGAGGTTTTTCAATATTTACGTCCGAAGGCAGCCTGATAGGCTTTTCCAATCTTTGGCGGTATTGCGGATTGGCCTCATGTTCTCACTTGATGATCGGCGCAGAATTCTTGTGACAGGAGGTTCAGGCTTTCTGGGCTCCTATCTCAGTGAGACCCTTTTGGAGGCAGGGCATGAAGTGCTGTGCCTCGATAACTTCTTCACCGGCACCCGCATGAATGTGGAACATTTGCTGGATCACAAACGGTTTGAGCTGTTACGACACGATGTGTGCCAGCCGCTGTTTGTTGAGGTGGATGAAATCTACAATCTCGCCTGTCCGGCTTCTCCCGTTCACTATCAGTTTGACCCTGTGCAGACCACCAAGACCAGCGTGCTTGGTGCCATCAACATGCTGGGGCTGGCAAAGCGGGTTAAAGCCAAGATCCTGCAGGCCTCCACCTCTGAGATCTACGGTGATCCGCAGGTCCACCCGCAGCCGGAAGAGTATTGGGGCAACGTCAACCCCATTGGCGTACGCTCTTGTTATGATGAGGGAAAACGCTGCGCAGAGACGCTGTTTTACGACTACTACCGCCAGAACAACATCAACATCAGGGTCATGCGGATTTTCAACACCTATGGCCCGCGTATGCACCCCAATGACGGGCGTGTGGTTTCCAACTTCATCATGCAAGCGCTGACAAACAAGCCGATCACTCTGTATGGCGATGGCATGCAAACGCGGTCTTTCTGTTACCGGGATGATCTGGTGGACGGGATGATCAAACTGATGAATGCACCGGATCACATTTCCATGCCGGTCAACATCGGCAACCCCAAGGAATTCACCATCAAGCAACTTGCAGAGCTTGTGCTGGAGCTAACCGGGTCCAAGTCCCGGATCATCAGGGAGCCTCTACCTCAGGATGATCCGCTCCAGCGCAAACCTGACATCACCCGCGCCCGGGATTATCTGGGCTGGTGCCCAACCACAGAGCTGCGCGAGGGTTTGGCCAAAACTATCCAATACTTTGAACAGCTTATGTCCAAACAAGGAGAGACAGAGGCAAAGAAGCTTATGCCTGCGGAGTAGGGTAGCTCTTTCGCAAATGCAGTTTTCTACCACCCCATCGGGTGATGGTCGCTGAAGAATCCGCCATTTGGTCCGGCTTCTGGCAGTGTGGCGAGCCATATTCCGGTTTCGGCACCTTGCTCTGGTGTCCGTGGCGCAGTTTCACCGCCCATTCGGGTTGCGACCCATCCTGGGCACATGGAGTTGATCTTCACGCAAGACGGCAGTTCGCGTGAAAGCGCAAGGGTTAGGGCATTGAGCGCTGCTTTCGCCACGCCATAAGCGCCGGGGCCAGCCAGCCCTTCAGTGAAAGACCCCCAGTTGGAGCTCATGTTCACAATGCGCCCGTATTGCCTGTCGATCATAGCTGGAGCCGCACGTCGGATCAGGTGATACGGACCATGCACCATCACTTGCATGCTTTGTTCAAACTGTGCAGGGTTTTCCAGCATCGGCTCTTCATAGAGAACACCTGCGTTGTTCACCAAAACATCAATAGTCCCAATATCATCAAAGGCCTGTTCGATGGAGCGCAAGTCCGCAACATCCAGATGCACATGCCCGCAGTCAAGCTGCTTGGCAGCTTCCGCGCCTGCTTCCGCATTGCGCGAGCCTATAATGACGTCAAGGCCTTCTTTTTTCAGTCCTTTTGCGATGGCATACCCAATGCCCCTGTTACCACCGGTAATCAACGCACGTCTGGCCATCTGGCACCTCTGATCAGTTCACACCAACATTCACTGCAATTAAATAAGTAATTCATTTTCATATTATCATCAAGGCTCGCCAATGAGAAAGTGATCCGGGTCTCTTCCCTCATCCAAGTCGTAGGCAAAGCGGAAGGGTTCTGGGTTAAAGTACTCGCGATAATACTGAATTTTACCATGAGGCACGTGGAACAAGCCGCCATAAATCTGGTTGTATTCCCGTCCTGTGGTCAGAATCTCGACCTCACCCGTAAACTCCGCAAAGAGCCATTCAGGCGACATCATTGGGTAGAATTTCAGGTTGGAGGTGAAATCCGCTTCTCCAGCATTTTCCGGCCACGCGCTGTAGTGCTTGATCAGGTTGGCCTTGCCTTCCACCACATCTGGAAAGCCATCAGGCGAGTAGGGCATATCTTGCACTGCCCTTTCAGACCAGACATCGGCAAGAGCCTCCATATCCTTATTTTCCAAAGCTTTGAGGAACTTAACGACAGCAGCTTGCGCCTTGCGTCGTTTCAGGAAAGCAGGTGGATGGGCTTTGGCTCTGTTCTTGGCTGTCTCCAATATATCACCATTGCCATTCTCACTCTTCAGCACAAAACTATGCTTGAAGATACGCCAGTGATTGCTGCGCTTATGCAGGCGGAACTGATAGAGGCCCTCGACCTCCCAAACCTTGTCACCGACATACAGCTGCCCCGCAACCGAGCACGAGGCGTTGGCGATGCCTTCCTCGATGCGGATATTGAAATCATTGAGAGAATGGCGCATCAGGTCGAACCCCGGCAGCAGCTCTGCCCAGTCCATCAACTGTTGTTCCCGCGTCTTCTTATGCGCTGTGCCACCAAGCAGCGAGCTGTAGTCCATCTCCACGTGGTCGCTATAAAGCAGGCCAAGGCTCTCATAATCCCCCCGATCAAAACAGTTCACAACGCCTTCCAGCACCGTGGTTATGGCGGCGGTGTCTTTTGCTGTTTCAAGGTCGGACGGGTCGCTCATCGAAGATCCTGCTCAAAGCGTGGAAAGGAAGTGTTCAGCGACAGCTTCCAAAGCCCGGTCAATGGGTTGGGTCTTGTCATAAAAGTCAAACTGGCGGACATCCTCAAACCACAACGTTGTCGCCCGGTCACCCATACGTCGCGCAAACTCCTTTGCGCCTTTGGGGATCGCGGCAGCCTCACTGTGTACAATCAGGGTTGGTTGATTTTGCTTGTCCGCCGTGTGCACACCATCAAACGTTAGCCACGCTTCCCACGAAGCCAGATTGAACTTGTTGTCAAACTCCGGGATCAGGCCACGGTCTTCCTCGGTGTAATACTCCACGTCAAACATCAGTGCGGTGTCATCAACTTTACTCGCGGCTACAATGTAGCGCGGCTCTTCATGGGTCAGCGCATCGCGGCCCACCTTCATCAAGTTGCTGACGCCTTCCACACCGCCGTAAACCTCTGAGATAATTTCCGAATTATGAAGCCAGGGAGCGACAAGTGCCAGTGAGTGGACGTGCCGGTTTCCACCTGTTGCAGCGCTCATGTACCCTGCTGAAGCACAAATCCCCAATCCGCAGATCCTGTCCGGATTCACATCCAGGCATCGTCCCATAAAATCAATAGCCGCGCGAATATCATCCGTCTTGCGGACAGGGTCTTCCAGATACTTGGTTTTGCCATCATGCGCAGAAAGACCCCAGCCACGAAAATCGAATGCCAGCGCTACAAAGCCACGCATGGCAAGCTCAGAGGCGTAAAGACCTGCCATCTGCTCTTTCACTGAAGTCCAGGCTCCGGTGACCACAACCCCGGGAAGCTTGCCATTGGGCGGTCTTTTTTTCGGGAGGTAGAGATCTCCGTGCAAGACTTCACCGTGACACTCAAACTCCACGGGCCGTACTTCAACCTTGTCCAGATTATTACCGAGCTTCTTCCTCTCAGGCATTGGCTGATCCTTGGTTCTTTGCGCAATTGTTAAAGACTAGGATCAACCAAAGACCAGAACAGGCCTTTAACAGGCAACATGGGCTTGTCCGCATCGTAAAAACGTAACTGCACGAACACTGCAAAATCGCTTAAACTCCTAGCAGACCAGAACCGGACGCTGGGTCATTCGCACAATCCATTGAATGTAGTTTAGAATTAGCTAAATTATATATTGCTTTCTTAGCCGGCTACTCCCATATAAGCCGTGTTGCAGAAACGAGGCCTGAGATGAACGAGAAAGTCGCGCACTGGAATGCGGTTTATGATGCTCGCGAAGAAGAGTATCTGACCTGGTATGAGACCCAGCCAACACTGTCTTATCAGCTCGTCACCCAGCATCTCAAACTTGGCGAAACCTTCATTGATGTGGGTGGTGGCGCCTCTAAACTGATAAGCATACTGCACGCTGCAGGTTATGGACCGCTTGCCGTTCTCGATATCTCATCTGTCGTGCTGGAAGCTGGCAAAGAGCGTCTTGGCGGCGTTGCGGATGATGTAGAGTGGATCAACGCGGACATTACCACCTGGACACCAGAGAAGACCTATCAGGTCTGGCATGACCGGGCTGTCTTCCATTTCCTCACGGAGATTGAAGACCAGAAAGCCTATATAAACGCGCTGGTTAAGGCTGTTCCCGTTGGTGGCACTGCAATCATCTCCAGCTTTGCTGAGGATGGTCCTGAGAAATGTTCCGGTCTTCCTGTGCAGCGGTACACTTCGCGCACACTTGCCGCGAAACTCCAGGCGCTTGCGCCGGGTGTCTTTGCGCTGACAGACGCACAAACACATACTCACATTACGCCAAAGAAAAACCAGCAGAATTTCCAGACAAGTGTGTTCGAGCGCGTTGCGTAATATGTAAAAGACCGACTTGAGAACCCTGTAAGCCCCTATTAGAACGGCGGAATTCAGCAAGCGATCTATATTTATCAGAAATCATAGATGGCGATTTACCATCATCTTGGCAAAATGTTGTCCCATCATGTGTTTCTAATCAGACTGCTTGCAGAGTTGAGTATGTAGCAGGCGACGATTTGGGAAAGAGGCGAATTATGAGTGATACGAACAGGTCCCACTCCGAGTATTCAGAGGACTTCCTTGTACCTGCTTCCAAATCTTCCATTCTCGAAGCCGCTATAACCTGCTTTGAGAAGTTCGGTTACTTTGAGACCACTTACGCTGATATCGCCGCAAACGCTGGCCTGAAGGTGAAGGATGTAACGCAGGTCTTTCCTACGAAAGATCAGGTACTTGCCGAATACATCACCACCTATGAAGATGCCCTGCGCATTCAGCTGGATGACCATGACAAGGACGAGGAAACGCAGCTGCAACAGATTTACTTCATCTGCAAAACAGCGCTGATTTTCCTGCGCACCCACAGGGTGATCACCGCCATCTGGTTTGAGTTCTATCGCCACAACGTGGCCAAGGTGGTTCTGCGCCGCTTCTTCGGGCAGATCAAAGCCCGGCTTTCCGATCTGGTCAAGGAAGGCATAGAGCAGGGTAATATCAAAGAGAAAGACGAGCACGACGTGGTGGAAGCTATAATCGCTCTCGTCGAAGGGACTTTGATCATTTCCCGTCTTGAAGAGTCGACAGACTTCGAACAGCGCTTCGACAATTCATGGTCGATCATGGAAGAGGGGCTGCGGGCATAACTCAGCCCCGGCCTTCACCCCAATCATCAACAATCCCCGCTGGTCCACTCAGGGAATTACCCGCATTGAAGTCCTTGTGAATAGACGTCATAAGGGATATTCCGAAGTGGGCTAGACGACCGGTCTATTTTTAATTAAAACACACCATATGAAGATGAAGAAAAGCGAAGCCACAAGACTACACATCTTGGAAACCGGACGTAAGTTGATAGCAGAGCAGGGTTTTTCCAGCATGGGCCTGAGCGTACTGTTAAAAACCGCCGGCGTTCCGAAAGGCTCATTCTATCATTACTTCGAGTCCAAAGAGCACTTTGGTTGCGTACTCGTCCAACAATACCTAGATGAATATATGAGAAGCTTGGATGCCCTGCTTGCGACAGAGGCTCTGAGCATGCGTGAAAAGCTGTTCCAGTACTGGCACCTTTGGGAGAACTATCAACACTCCGAGGATGCATCGAAGCACTGTCTGATCGTAAAGCTAAGCGCGGAAATAGCAGACATTTCTGAAGATATGAGAGAGCTGTTGGCCCAGATGACCACCAGAGTAGAGAAACGTTTAGGCGACATCATAGAAGCCGGCATCAAAGACGGTTCTATAGCACCCAAGTTAGAAGCCAGAATGGCCGCTCAGGTGCTCTACCAGATGTGGCTCGGCGCCAGCCTCATCGGAAAAGTTACACGAGATAAGAAACCACTCCAGAAAGCACTGGAGGTCACAGAAATAATGCTGCCTGCTGCATAACGCCATCAACCCGTATGAACCCTAGTCCATCAGACGCCAGTCCAAAATCTAAGGTGAAGATATGAAAGTCTTCTATGACACTGACACTACAGCAGAAAACGGACGCTCCGCCAAACCGACGTTGAGCGACGAAGCTGCTAAAATTCGAGTGACCCCTCCAGGAGTTGAAGGCCCTGGCATTACACCGGAAGAACTCTTCGCAGTGGGTTATGCCTCTTGCTTTGAGCATTCGCTAAAAATGGTTTCCGGACACAAGGAATACCCGTTGAACTCCATTGAAGTGCGTGCCGAAGGCAATGTTATCGAAAAAGCAGAGGGTGGATATGTGCTGGATATTGACCTGCACCTGGAATTCTCTGGTTTGACCCGTGAGCAAGCCGATGACGTGATCCAGACAGCACACACACTTTGCCCGTACTCCAACGCGATTTGTGGCAATGTTGACCTGCGCGTTTACACCAAGCTGAATTCATAAAATCTAATAATAACAAAGCATTACTGACATTAATTGAGGAACCTGAAATGCCGCAGAATACCGAAGTGAACCGCCAGATTGTGCTGGCGGAACGCCCTGTCGGGGCTCCAACATCCAAAAACTTCCGTCTTGAGGAAGCCGCTATCCCGACACCGGGTGAAGGCGAAATGCTGCTGCGTACGGTTTATCTGTCTCTGGACCCGTATATGCGCGGTCGTATGAGCGATGCCAAATCCTATGCAGATCCGGTGGAAATCGGGGATGCCATGGTCGGCGGAACTGTTTCTGTCGTGGTGAAATCCAACCTGAAGAACTTCAGCGAAGGCGACTGGGTGGTGAGCCTGGGTGGTTGGCAAGACTACTCAATTTCCAATGGCGAGATGGTTTTCAACCTTGGCAAAGAGCCAGCAATGCCATCCTGGGCACTGGGTATTATGGGCATGCCGGGCTTCACCGCCTACGCTGGCCTGTTGGAAATTGGCGAGCCGAAACCGGGTGAAACCATTGCTGTTGCAGCAGCTTCCGGCCCAGTTGGCGCAACCGTTGGCCAGATCGGCAAGATCAAAGGCTGCCGCGTTGTTGGCATCGCAGGCGGTGCGGAAAAGTGCAAGCACGCCGTTGATAACCTTGGTTTTGACGTTTGCCTTGACCGCAACTCTCCAACCTTTGCGCAGGACCTGAAAGCTGCTTGTCCGGACGGAATTGACGTTTATTTTGAGAACGTTGGCGGTGCTGTGTTTGATGCGGTTTTGCCGCTTCTCAACGCAAATGCCCGTATTCCGCTGTGTGGATTGATCTCTCAATACAACGCAACAAGCCTGCCGGATGGTCCGGATCGTATGGGCCTGTTGATGGGCACTTTGCTGGTAAAGAAAATCCGCATGCAGGGCTTCATCATCTTTGACAGTTTCCCAAATCTTTACCCTAAATTCGCAGCGGATATGCAGCAGTGGATTGCAGAGGGTAAAGTGAAGTACCGCGAGCAAATGGTAGACGGTTTGGAAAATGCGCCGGAAGCTTTCATGGGCCTCCTGGAAGGTAAGAACTTCGGCAAACTCGTCGTAAAAATCGGCGACTGATCTCAAAACGAGAATAACAAAAACAACACGAACACCAGTGCCACGGCACTGGTGGCTACTCCCCCTATGCCTGCTGAAAGGTAGATCACAATGAACGTGCTTATGGTCCTCACATCCCACGACAAGCTGGGCAACACAGGCGAAAAGACCGGTTTCTGGCTGGAAGAGTTCGCGGCCCCTTACTACGTCTTCAAAGACGCTGGCGCGACAATCACTCTGGCCTCTCCTGTTGGCGGCCAGCCTCCGCTGGACCCGAAAAGCGACCTGCCGGATTTCCAGACTGCCGCAACTGACCGCTTCAAGGCAGATGCAGCTGCAAATGATGCTTTGGCCAACACGGTGAAACTAGACGGTGTCTCTGCTGATGCATTTGACGCTGTGTTTTACCCGGGTGGCCATGGTCCGCTGTGGGATCTGGTCGATAACACAGCCTCTATCTCTCTGATCGAGCAGCTGTATTCCGCTGGCAAACCAGTCGGTGTTGTCTGTCATGCCTCCGCCGCACTGGTCAACGCTAAGGCTGCAGATGGCTCTGCGCTGGTCAACGGCAAGAAGGTCACTGGCTTTTCCAATACAGAAGAAGACGCTGTGCAGCTGACCGATGTTGTGCCGTTGCTGGTGGAAGATGCCTTGCAGGAAAAAGGCGCGATCTATGAGAAGGGCGCTGATTGGGGTTCTTTCATTCTGGAAGATGGCAACCTGATCTCCGGCCAGAACCCGGCTTCCTCTGAAGCTGCAGCAAAAGCAATTCTGGCGCGTTTGAGCTAACCCTCCAGCGTACCTCGAACATGAAAACCGGTGCGGAGTTATGCTCTGTGCCGGTTTTTTATTGTCCGCTCCATGACGGGCATAAGTCCCGCCAGTTCAGTTTGCGTTCCTTTGTGCGTTCGTTTGCGTTCTTTACGTTTTGCGTGCGTTGCAAAGTAAAATAAGCCGCTCTTACGCAGCCTGCCTGGCACCTAGCAGAGCTTTGACCACCGCCTCCATCTTTTCTGAATAATCCTTCGCATCTGCAGAGGTAACAAAGACCCCTTTGGCAGCCAGCACGAGGACCATGGTCGTCTCTGCAGGAGAAGGCGAGAGCTGTCTGCTTTCGATGAATTTTTCTAAGCAGTTTTCAAAACGGTCGATGGGTGTTTCTGCTCTGGATGCGACCAACTGCAAACCGCCCTCCAATATGTCAGCCCCATGAGGCGACTGGCAGACCATCGATACGTGATCCCCGCCCCACCGCTCGAACGCCTCCAGAATAGCATCCAGCGCAGCATCGGGTGGTGCGTTGTCCAACACGGCGATGGCCGTGTCATTCACCTCAGACATAAACTCCAGCAGTGCCCAGTCACGCACATGATCTTTCGTCTTGAAGCGATTGTACAGCGTCTGCCGTGTGACCCCGACAGCCTCTGCCAAATCACTCATGGTTGTCTTGTGAAGGCCGTAGTGGCTGAGCAGCTCGACCACGGGCTTGTAGTTGATCATCGATGCCATTTGACTCTTTTTACATTTTTTATATAACTTGTCAAAATTGAATGACGAGAATCTTTGGTTCGGCTCGCCCCACTGAAGGAAATGGAGTGTCCCCATGAAACGCTATCGTATCGGTTATGTTGCAGTGCCGGGATTCAATGAAGCCGAACTTGGCGAAATGCAGGCCGTTCTGGGTATCAATCCACTCAATCGCCCCAGCATTATTGGCGCGACCACAAAACCAGTAACTGGTCAGCATGGTCTGACCCTTGTGCCGGATCGTGTCTTTCAAGACCGCACACCACTCGATGTGCTGGTCATTCCAGACATTCCGACAGCGGCACAGGATGATCCCGCCTTCCACGCTTTTCTGACTGATCAGTGCTCGCGGATTGCCTACGTGGTCGCCTCAAGCGGCGGCGTTCTTGCGCTTGCCAAGGCCGATGTGTTGGAAGGCAAAACCGCAACTGCAGATGATCAGGGAACAAAATTGCTGGCTGACTATGGCGTCAAACCAGTGTTTGAACGCAGGGCAGTGGTGGATGGCAAGTTTTACACCGCAGGTCATTCCACAGGCATGATTGAAGCTGCCTTCATGGTGCTGGAAAAGCTACGCGGCACCAGCTTTGCCAAGTTTGCAGAGCTGACACTGGAATACGACCCGCACCCTCAGTTCACCGCTCACACTCCAAAAAAGCCAGTGGATCTGACAGCTGGCGATGCCCCAACTATCGCTATTGCACTGCCCTCAGGATGCTATTTGCCAGACTTCCTGGGGGCAGTTGAAGTTTTGAGTGCGTTCCCCAACTCTAAGCTTCATGTGGTCTCTCACGACAAAACTCCAGTGCAATGCTTGCTTGGCCCCAAGGTCGTGCCAACCACCACCTTTGCCACGTGCCCGCAGGTTGACTTCGTCATTATGGGCGCAACACAGCCAATGCTGCTGAAAGACAAGGAACTGCTGGATTTCATCCGGCGACAGGAACCTGCTGCAAAAGGCATGATTTCCGTCTGTGCAGGAACATTGGTGTATGCAACAGCTGGCATTCTGGATGGCAAAACAGCCACCTCCAATTTCCATCACACCCCGCTGCTGGACAAACTCGGCGCTAAATCCAGCGGAACAGAGGTGGCGGTTGATGGCAAGTTTTACAGCGCGGGCCCTGCCATCGGCTCCTATGAAGTCGCGCTGAAAGCAGTCCGTGACATGTATGGAATAGATATCGCGCACCACATTGAGCAAAACGTGCTGGAATACGCACCCAAGCCAGTCTTTGGCGTCGGCTCGCCGGAAAAGGCAGGCAAGTGGCTAGCCCGTATCAGCAAATACCTCATCGCAGCAAGCTTACCCTTTTACCTGAGCGCAGGCCGCAGAGGGGCCAGATATGTCAAATCTCAGGCATCAGCGAGGCTTTTGAAACCAACAAGCACTTGATCGGCCTTTGACCCTATCGCTTTTCAAAGACAACGGAACACTGAGTGAGTTGGCCGAGTGTACACTCCACACCCTACGCTTCCCTTGGCCAGCAAGCATACTGGAGCACCCAAGCCGCTCCAGTATGCACTCCCGTTTAATCAGAATTTATAGGAGACACGCCCGAAGAAGGCTGTATTTCGGGTGTTTTCGCCGTACTCTCCCAGCACACCAACAGAAGCCCCAAAGTTGCCTTTGGAGTATTCCAGTGAGGCAGAGGCACGCGCCAGTGTCTGGTCACTATCGCTGGTCACAGACGCCTTACCGTTTGCACCTGAACGCAACACCTCCTTAAACCCGCCATCACCCAAAACCTGACGCAAGCCAGCACGCAGATTGGCTTTCAGCTCACCCTCCTGCACCTGATATGTGCCTGCCCAACCGAGGGAGGCATCAACTGAGAACTGGTGATTGTTGATAGCGTCATAGCTCACATCCGGCACGCCCTGATTGTCGACGCCGAATGCACCGCGAGAGTGCCAAAGATGGCTCAGTCCAACTTCCGGCATGAAGGTGTTGTTGCCATACTCCCAGATGTACTTGGCCGCGACACGGGTCAACAGGTTCTGGCTGTCATAGGTCTCGCTCGCCTGTGCTGAACCATCCTTATAGGTGTTGCTGGTGTGATAGAACGTGCTTTGCCCGGTAAGCAGCACCGCATCTTTGCGATATGCGCCCTGTACACCAAAGCCATAGGTATCGACCGTTTCTTTGGCCTGATCATAGATACCGTTGAAATCCAGTGCACTGTGACCGTAAAAGACGTTCGCCCCAACAATCAGATCCGGCGAAACGACACGATTGTAACCTGTCACCACACCTGTGGTGCTGGCGGAGTAACCCAGATCACCATCCAGATTTTGCTGATAAAGATGAAGAGGGGCTGCATAAAACACACCATACTGCTCAGCAAGGTGTGGCTGGCTTACCATATCAGCAACAGCTTTTTCTGCATCTGATGCCGGCTTACCGTCATAGGCCAGCAGCAAACCTTCTCCGCTGGCGCTGTCTCCCTTTAGCATCAGGTCTGTCAGCAACCCTTCACCAATGCGCTGCGTGGCATCAATCACCCCACGCTGCTGCTGCGCGACCAGCTGAGGACTGGAGACTTCCGGCGCATATCTGAAGATCACCTCTTGATTGGTGGTACCCCAACTGCTTTCAACAGCCTCAGCACTCCAGCCATGGCCAACAACACCGCTTGCATCCAGTTGAGTAAACTGCTGAACATCCTGACCAGCAACGAGATCCGGGATCTCATAGGCCACATCTATCTTCGTCGAGTTGGAAAAGTGCACATGCAGCGTGGCATTGTTGAACGTCACATTGTTGGGATCATCCGCCTGGATGGTCCCGCTGAAGTTCTCATCCAAATCATCCCGGAAGAGGATGCCATAGGAGTTTACGGTCAACGCATTTGATCCGGCATGCACCTGATAAGCCTCGGACCCCGCGCCGCCAGTTGCGGTTGCTACAATCAAACCGCTGTTGTTGAGGGTCGTTGCGCCGTTGAGCACAACACCATAGGCGAGGGCTTTATCCTGCGTTCCGTTGGCCGTACCAGCCGTGGCAGAAACTTCAATCAGGTTTGTATTGGTGAACTCACCTTTAACACCGGAGAGCGTTGTGCCTTCTATATATCCGATACCGAAGGCACGCGCCGCGCCGTTGGCTTTCGCCGCATTCAGGCTTTCTGCTTTTCCCCCAAAGGCCCGTACAAAAATCGTCCCACTGTTGGCTTCCGCATCCCCCTTGATCCCGACCGCGAGACCTTCGGCATTTGCGATTTTGTCGCCTCCCGTGGTGGCAGTTTTGCCCTCAGCTCGTGCTTCGATCCAGCCTTTGTTCTCACCGCCAAGTGAGCCATCAAGAGCTGACACGTCGGCATAGCCATAAGCGTTACCACCCACTGAACTTGCAGCTCCGCCGGTTGCCTTCGCAACAACGATACCTAAATTATCGGTGGTCACATTCGGGTCGGTATTACGAATGCCGTTGTAGACACCAATCGCTTCAGCAGACGCACTCGCATTCCCGATGCTGGTAGTTGTCGCAGAGCCGCCCTCCGCCAACGCAAAGATGCGACCTTTGTTGGTCCCACCAAGTGCCCCAAAAATCCCCATAACACGCGTCGTTACTGAAGCATGGCCGGTTCCGACAGCCTCGGCGATTCCACCATTACCTTCAGCTCGAATCAAACCAGAGTTATCTTTAGTCAGCCCATTGTTGTTGGCATAAACATTTGCACCCGCTTCGGCGGAAGTAGCGCCATTGGCTGTCGCTGTCCCGCCCTGACCAAATGCAATAACATCGCCGCTGTTGCTGCCGTTTATGTAATCGTTGACACCAACAGCAATGGCAATTGCATCAGCACCATCCCCCGTGGTCCCATCGCTAATCGCGGTTCCGGCAAAAGCTTCAACGCGAATTACACCAGAGTTGTCGCCTTCGAGCCTGTTTTCGAGACCAAAAGCAAACGCATTGGCGTTGGCTATGAGGCCAGAAGCGGTTCCGGCACGAGCACGAATATTAATCTCACCCGAATTATCATCATTCAGGTTGAATTTTGTACCAGAGGCTTGAGCAGATGCATCCGCATTTCCGTTTTCAGAGGTCGCCTTAGCATCCCCCCCGGCAGCATTCACGAGAATGAGACCGCTGTTCGCTTTGATATTTCCACTCACACCCACCGCCAGCGTTTTGGAGTTCGCAGCAGCACTGCCGGTCGTTTCTGACTGACCAGCACTCGAAATCACGCTTATCCGGCCCGTGTTACCAACCTGAAGATCTCCCTGGATGCCATAGGCATCAGCAGCGGTTATGGCTTCGCCATCCGCTGCGGTCGCTTTGGTGTATCTGTTATCAGCATCGACAAGAATGAAGCCACTGTTGCCTTCAACATGACCCTTCACGCCAACCGCAAGTGATTGGGAATTTGAAGTAGCACTACCGGTCGTCTCTGACCGACCAGCACGTGAGGTCACATCAATCTGACCCGTGTTACTCCCTTGAAGATCTCCATGGATGCCATAGGCGTCAGCAGCGGCTTTGGCTGTTCCACCTGCTGAGATCGCTGTGCCATTTCTGTTATCAGCATCAACAAGGATAGTCCCGCTATTCGCTTCCGCATCCCCTTTTACGCCGATAGCAAGAGCATATGCATCAACATCTCCTGCACCTTCAGAGGTAGCCTGACCTCCTTTCGCGAGAATGCTGATCAGACCTTTGTTGGCCCCTTCAAGATCGTTGTCGATGCCAGTGATATCGGCATCAGCATCCGCGGCGCCTGAGGCGGATACAGCTATTCCAGCATGGCCCTCAACCTTGATGGTGCCGATGTTGTCTCCCTCAACATCCAGATAGGTGCCAAAGCCCTCAACGCTCGCATCTGCCTTGCCGCTTCCGTTGGCTGTGGCCGAACCTGCCTGAGCATAACTGGAAAGCGTTCCCAGGTTGTCGCCCATCAACCGGCCATCAATGGCCTTCACATTCACTTTTACACTGGCTTTGCCAGTGCCCGATGTGGTTGCACTTTGACTGGTGCCTTTGACCGAGATTGTCCCGATATTGTCTATTTCCAGCGTACCTTCAACACCATCAATGGTGATCGCTGCATTCGCACCGCTGTTCGGGTTTGTACTGCTATCCGCAAGACCACCGCTGACTTCAACAGCAATCTCACCAGAATTGTTCTGGGTAATATCGCCTTTAATGCCACGGATGGTTATTTCTGCACTCGCATCATTCCCGATAGCCTCGCCGCCGGTCACACTCACCTGCAATTGCCCGGAGTATTCTGCGATTGGGCCAGTGATCACTTGCGTGTCCAGCGCAGCATCGTTGGGCGCGGTCTGAGGTGCAGTTATATGAACCGTCTGCGCCATAAGCGGTGCTGCGATGACGATGTTTGAAACAAGCGCAAATATGGAAACACTGCTCAAACTGCGAGATTTATAAGTCACGGCCCCACCCCAACTATTTTATATTCGTATTTTTATCGATAATTATAGATACCCCTCTCACACATCAAGGCGGACGCTTGGTCATCCACGCCTATATTAGTTATTGCGTATTTTAGGATGTACTCCATTAAACTGCTACTTTAGGTTTTTTATATTTCTGATTTCGCGTATGCCCGGGTTCAGATTCTTGACATTTGACGCCAAAATCATAATATGGTGCCATATGTCATTGCGCTATTCAGCTGGTTTGATGAGAGGGAAGATGCCTAGCCTTCGTAAGATTGAACAACCTCTGGCTCCCGGTGGACCAAAGTTTACCGAGGAAGAAGTGCATGCCATGCAGCGGGCGGTGATCAACTTGTTTGAGCGCTGGCAGTTGACGGATGAGCAGGCCACTTTGCTGCTGGGAGACATTGCCAAGCGCACCTATCAACGCTGGAAGACCAGACATTATGGCCGTGTCAGTGTGGACCTTGCGGCGCGCCTGTCCAATCTGCTTGGTATTCACAAAGCGCTTCGCCTGCTGTTCAGTGATACCAACCGCGGGTATGGCTGGGTGAAACGCGCCAACACTGACTTTGACGGCAGATCTGCCCTTGAAATTATGATGGGCGGACAACTCACGGACTTAATGCGCGTGCGCAGATATCTTGATGCGCAGCGAGGCAACTGGTGACCACATTAACTTTGGTGGAGACGGACCTGAAAGCTCCTGAAACACATGTCAACTGGCCCAAATATTATCGGTTGGTCAACTCGGCCTACCCACCCATAGATTTGTTTGAAGACATTGCCGATCCCGCAGATTGGGAACTTTTGGCCGCTGCAGAGAGCCGCACCAATCCGCGCCTTGCAGAAACCATCGGCAATCTGGATCTCGTACCCGTTGAGCGGCGGGTCAATGGAACGGGGTCTTCCTATCTGATGGCACCATTCACCCATGCCTCTCCTGACCGGACTGGCCGTTTCCATGATGGGTACTTCGGCGCTTTTTATGCCGCCAAATCTTTTGAAACCGCGCTGTTCGAGACTGTGCATCATACCGGAAATTTCTATGCCGCCACGCAAGAGGCACCGGGCTGGATTGCGCAGATGCGCGAGTTGATCGGCAGTGTTGAGGCTAAACTTGCTGACGTAACAGATCCTCGTTTTGAAGTTCTCCTCCACCCGGATGATTACAGCGCTTCTCAGGTCTTCGCACGCAAGCTGCTGGAAGATGGTGGTGATGGCATTCTCTACCCAAGTGTGCGGGACGAGGGCGGTTTGTGCATTGCCGCGTTTTATCCCGACGTGGTGGAAGCTCCACTTCAGGCCCGGCATTTCAGCTATCACTGGAGCGGTGAGGCGATTGATATGATCAAGGACCTGAACTCAGGCGAAGTCTTCGAGATCGCTGATTAACCGCTAACACCCTACAAAATAGGCTAGATTTTCCACGTAGATTCCCTTGCGTCAAATATTGCAGTTTTGCGACTTTTATTTCCAGAAAGAACAGCGCCACGCAGGTTTGGGCTACTAGCATCGCACTATTGATTTTATAAGGACAATAATTGTGAGCTTTTTCAGCAGTAGCGGCGGAACCTACAGCTTCTCCAACTACAGCGTTGCAAAGTATATAGGCAATGGGTCGTCGTCGATCAGCACACGAACCAATCAGAGCGTTTTGTCGCTGGATGATGAGTCGAAAGACAAGACAAAGACGCCTGACTTAAAGCCGACCTCGGATACTGCCGTTGATGCGCGTGCCAAGCTGACCGATCTTTATGGCGACCTTGATACAACCTCCAGCAAGTACAAGGATGACATCGAAGCGTTTCGTAAAGACATCTTTGATGATCTGGAGTTTGACCGCGAAACCCTCCACCTGATCGCCAGCAATGAAAACGGCTATTTCTCTGATGAAGAGATAGAGGCCGCAAAGCAAGTGATGCAAGAGCAGCTTGACGAGATCCTGAAAAAAGACGCTCCCGAGGCTGGACCGACTGCGGACAATTATCTGTCTCTTTTGAAGTATCTGGAGGAAGAAACCTCCGCAGAAGAGCAAAAGTCCTTCGAGTGGGCAGAAAGCAAAGCCAGCGCTCAGGCAGCTTACAAACGACTATCAGGTGGTAAGGAGAGCGATCTCTTTTCAAATGATCCGGTCGTCAGCTTGCTCACCAAAGCCCATGAAGACCTCTTCGACGCGCAGAAAACCAATCCAGACGCAAAACTGGAATCCATGTCCGCTTACGATTCTGCTCAGTACCAGTGGGAGCGGAACAACAACAGTTACGATTCATACAGCCCGCCAGACGCGTGGTGGAGATAAACTGCTGCAATGACACGAAGATCCCTGCTGTAAACGCGGCAGGGGTCAGGCAATGCGCTGACATTGAAGCAGCATCGGAAAGTCCTTACCCCAAAAATCTATAAATTCTTCCAGTGGCTCAAATCCAACAGATGCGTAAAACTTCCGCGTCTCCGCATAGGCCGCGTGTCGCCCCTTCTTCAGAAGATCGTCTTGATAACCTTCTCCGTCCCTACGACTAGATCATCAATTTCTTCTTTTGTTGGTTCACGTCCTTTAGCATGATCGCAGATATTACGAATATCAGCGAGATGCTGAATGAAACGCCACTGCGGAACCGTCGTGACACTGGCGTCTTTGAGCAATTGGCTCAGGTCTGAAATTCCAGGATTCTTCTTGCGCACAGTTATCTTGTGCGTGGTACAAACGTGATGAAGGTGCTTTTCGATAACCACGCCACAAATTGCACCCGAAGCCCGAAGATAACCTGCCTTTGCCAAAGCACCCGCAGTCTCAACTTCGCTATCAAAAAGATCAGCTTGTAAAACACTTTTCAGATCCATCAATGTTGAATCCAACGTAGCCTTGGCGGCTTTCACCATATTTAGTTGTTGCTTGAACTCAGGTATCGCCGCAGATTGGTCCGCTATAACGTCTCCACCCCGAGTAGTCCGTAGCCCTTGCAAATAGTCTCGGATCATATAGTTTTGGAAATCAATACTTTTGCGGCCCTTGGGAATTTCAAAATACGAGATAAAGTCGGCTAGTCTATCTGGCATAACTTGCTTAATGAGCGCCTGAGCCTTTGAGTACCATCCCTGATATTCACTCTCAAAATCTGGGAGCTTCCTTATGATCTCATCCAACTCTTTCTCATCACCCTCGACCAACGGTAAATAGGCCTCACGAAACTTTCTCGGTGTACAGTCATTATGCATCGCCTTCACCAGTTCGTTACCGTCATCAATTAGCTGATCTAACTCCTTAGAAAATTTCTTAGTTCTCTCAGTCATTTGTGCCTCGCTGGTCAGTTAGGCAATACAATCAACTCTTAGTTGTAACTTGTCAATAACACCCTTGACTCAAGCTCCGCACATGGCTGTAAACCACTTTGCTTAGACAGCAGCATAGAGTTGTTACAAGCTAACTTTTTAACCTGATCCACCCGATCTTTGAGATTGAAATCACGCAGGCAATCTCATAGACCGCAGCACATACAAAAATGGCCCGGCGATGATGCCGGGCCATTTTTTTTGAAAACTGTGTTTTCTCTTATTCAGCCGGAGCTTTTTCAGCGTCCTCAGTCTCACCATCTTCGGAGAAGAACTCCTTAGTGAGCTTGAAGACAATCGGGCTGAGAAGTGCCAGCGCGATCAGGTTTGGAATGGCCATCATCGCATTCAGCGTATCAGCCAGCAGCCAGATGAAGCTCAGCTCCGCAGTTGCGCCGAAGTAGATCGCAACCACCCAGAGGATGCGGTATGGCTTGAGCGCGCGTGGCCCAAAGAAGAAGCCAACGCATTTCTCACCGTAAAAGCTCCACCCCAGAATGGTGGTGAATGCAAACACCGAGAGCGAGATCGCAATCAGGTAGCCACCAACACCTGGCAGAGATGTTTCAAATGCCAGAGAGGTGAGCGCTGCACCGGAGGAGCCAGAGGTCCACACACCGGATGCCACAATCGCAAGACCAGTGATGGTACAAACGATGATGGTGTCGATGAACGTGCCGAGCATTGCGATCAGACCCTGATTAACAGGGCTCTTGGTTTCAGCAACCGCGTGAGCGATTGGCGCAGAACCCAGACCAGCTTCGTTGGAGAAGACGCCACGGGCAACACCAAAGCGGATCGCAGCCCAAACAGCAGCACCAGCAAAGCCACCTTCAGCAGCAGTGGAGGTGAATGCCTGAGCAAACACTGTCTGCACAGCAGCACCGATGGAATCGATGTTGATGATCAGAACAACAAGGCCAGCTGCGATGTACGCAATAGCCATGAACGGAACCAGCTTGCCGGCAACGTTACCAATGCGCGTTACTCCACCCAGAATAACAGCAGCGGTGAGTGCCATCAGGACAACAGCGGTTGCCTGTGCCGGAATGCTGAAGTTCTCATTCAGAACGTTCGCAACACTGTTGGCCTGTACGCCGTTACCGATGCCGAACGCGGCAACAGCGCCGAATGCAGCAAAGGTTGGCGCAAGCCAGTACCACTTACGGCCAAGACCGTTTTTGATGTAGTACATCGGGCCACCAACAAAGTTGCCAGCGTTGTCACGCTCACGGTATTTCACCGCGAGGACAGCTTCGGCATACTTGGTTGCCATGCCCACAAGAGCAGTCATCCACATCCAGAAGAGAGCGCCAGGCCCGCCCAGGAACACAGCCGTCGCAACGCCTGCAATGTTACCTGTTCCAATTGTAGCTGAGAGAGACGTCATCAACGCATTGAAGGGGCTGATTTCACCACCACCTTCGCCTTGGCGACCTTTCCAGAGCAGGCTAAAGCCCGTGCCCAACTTAAAGATGGGCATTAGTTTGAGTCCGATCTGGAGAAAAAGTCCTACCCCGAGAATGGCTATAAGCATCACAGGGCCCCAAACGATAGAATTGATTTCGCCTAGGATATTCGTCATTGTTTCCATGGTTAGCCTCCCACCATGATTTTTATTATGATTTAGTTTACATCCTCGGCATGCATATGGAATACATCTACAATAGAACTATTTCAAACTTTTCTGTTGTTTTTCAATTAGTTAATTTCAAATTACGTAGTTTACCTACGGTCATCACGAAAATTTTTGGTGAAAATTTCGCGCCTGACGGGCGTAAATTATCGTTTTCAACCGACCACCCGGTACAGTTTTGGAAAATTCATCCCCGGAATCGTAACTTATGAGCATATCCTGATTAACTAAGATAAGAGAGTTGCGGCACTGCCCCAGGGGCAGGGGAAAATTACTCCTCCCGATAGATCTCCTGCTCGGCAAATTCCCAAAATCTGGTCACCGCGCTGTTGCTGGGTGTTGTTGGCAGGCGGGTAAGGAATAGGCTACGCGGGGCAGGGGGATCAAGCGGCAAGACTTTCACGCCATCCAGATCCTCAGGCAGTGCCAGTTCTGCAATAATAGAGCAGGCAAGGCCCGAGCGGACCACCGCCAGAATGGATGTGATCTGCTGAATGGAGTGATCCACGCGCGGGTCTATATCTGACCGGCCAAACCATTTCCGCACCAACGGCTCACTGCCTCCCTTTGTCATAATGAAGGGCTGCCGCTGAAAAGCTTCGGCGTTCATGTGTCGCGGCAAGTTCATATCATCTGCAGTGATCGCGACAAGTCGGTCACAGGCGATGGACAGACTCTCAAACTCCTCGTCTCCATCCAGTCCCGGCACGACAGCCACATCCACCTCACCGCGTCGCAAAGCTGCGATGATTTCCTGATCCTGCGCCTCACGCAGTTCGAGCGCAATGCCGGGATAGTGGCGTGAGAAGCGCTTCATGACATGAGGCAGGAGCCGTGTGGAGGCCGAAGGGCCTGAAGACCCGATGCGCACACGCCCGCCTTTGTTCTGGCGCAGGTCATTGATGCTGGCCAGTGCGTTTTCTTCTGCCGCTTGCACGCTCAGGGCATATTGAGCGATCAGCTTGCCCTCATCCGTCAGCTGCACCGGTTGCGCACCACGGCGAAGCACCTTTACGCCAAGCCGCTTTTCAAGCTCTGCAATGGACTGGCTGACGGCAGACTGGCTCACCCCCAATTGATGCGCGGTTTTGGTGACTGACCCAACCGCCTGCAATAAAGGCAGAGCGCGCACGGCAAGTTCTGGCAAGCGCATTGCAAATGAGTTGAGGCCATCAGGCTTGGTCATCAGGTGTCACCATACATTATAAGTTCAGCTTATTATTTTATAGTCCTTCATTAGCTTAAGACATAGCAGCAGGAAAGACCAGCCAAACCGGTAGGGAGAGCGCACGTGGGGATCGCGATGGCATTGCTGCCAAGTCTGGGCTTGCTGGCTTTGGGCGGCGTGTTTGGCAAACGTCTGGATCAGGCCACATGGCGCGGCATTGATACGCTGAACTTTCAGTTGCTGTTTCCAGCCCTGATGTTCTCCGCTGCAGCAGCTCGCCCCATCAATCTGGATGATGCAGCCATCATCGGATTGGGCACCTGGGGTATTTTAGGGATCGGCTTGCTGCTTGGCTGGATGTTGCGCCCGTTTGGTCCAACACAGTTTTTGGATTTCGCCGCTGGTTGGCAAACAGCGTGGCGGTTCAACACAGCCATCGGGTTTGTGGCCATCAATGCGTTGGATGCGGACAGTGCCTCGCTTATGGCCATCGCCATTGGCTTTGCGGTGCCAATGGCAAACCTGATGGCGGTGACAGCTCTTTCCATGGGCAAAGGTCTTGGCTTGCGCAAGGCTGCGGGAAAGGTGGTGCTCAATCCATTCTTTCTGGCAGCCCTTAGCGGTGTTGCGGTGGGTTTGAGCGGATATCCGCTTCCCTCAGTCCTTTCGGAAGGTCTCAATCAACTGGCTCTGGCCGCCATCCCCTTAGCATTGTTGGCGATTGGAGCGACACTTGATTGGCAGGGACTGATGAAGCTGGATATCTATACGGGTGGGTTGAACTCCATAAAACTGTTGGCCTTGCCCTGCATCGCCTGGTTTATGGTGCACAGCTTTGACATTCCCAAAGAGCAGGCCTCCGTACTGGTGCTGTTTGCAGCTTTGCCCACCGCTTCAGCCGCTCACGTTCTGGCCGCGGCCTTTGGGGCGGACTGTCGCCAACCAGCCACGCTGATCGCTCAATCCACCTTGCTCTCGTGCATCAGCCTGCCGCTTTGGATTGCCTTGCAAACCGGATAAGAAAACGGGCCCTGCGGCAAACCGCAGAGCCCAAGCCATTAGATAAGGAAGGTCATTCGTCATCTATGAGCACATGATGCTCATTTATGCGGCTTGTTTAAAAGCCGTAGGCTTGAATTCCAGAACCCAACAGGCTTCCAGCTTGTTTCTCTTCCAAGGCAGGAAGGAACGGATGCGGTACTTCACCTGACGAAGTTCCAGATAGTCCGGCAAGCTAGCACCGGGGCCAGCAGACTTCTGAATAAGGTCTGCCCAGTCACGTGCCAGTTTGGTTGGTTCTTCAACGATTTGCATTCCGTCGCTCTTTTCACCGGTTGGTTTGGAGATCAGCTGTTTGTAAACGGATGGGTTCAGCAAGGCCTTCAAGGCGCCGCTCAAACCATGCAGATCTTCACCAAAGGCCTGATCATCTTCGTCAGCGATGTTACCGGCATTTTCCTTGTCTTGATCAGTTGGCTCATTCAGTACAGCACTGCTTGCTTCCGTCTTGCCGTGTTCCACTTCCTTGATCACGATATTGTACTGATCCTTCTTGCCACCTTCCATCGGTGTAATTTCAACCTGGAACATGGCTGACCAGGGTTGTTCCTTTGCCCATTTCAAAATCTTGCGAATGCTCGTTCCGTTGCTCATCTTGGCCATGACTTCCTTCATGGCATGGTCCTGTAAGCTGCTGATCGCATCATGTGCATTCCCATAGCTTTGCAACAGGCCGTCACCCTTGGAGCTGAGGAACTCGTCCAGATGGCCTCTCTTGTCCTGAATGTCGCTGCTCTTTTGTGACTGATCTTCTCGCAGATCAGACATGTTGAGAGCCAGATCGCCCAGATCACCTGCAATAGCTCGTGGCAGATTGTTGATCAGGTTGACCTCGGCAACAGTGTCAGAGGTTGGCTTCTGTTCCACAACCCAGGCCGTTTTCACGGTGTCCGTGTTGGAGAAGAAGCCCTTCTTGATGTCGTGATAGCGGATCTGCTTCAAAGTCATGTAATCAGGCAGCTGATCACTGATGTCCCGGCCACTTGCCTGTGCGCGAGCGAGGGTTTCACCCCAGTTCATTGCCAGATCACTTGGCTTTTCGACAAATGGCACGTCATCATTGCTGGCTTCACCCGTAACCTTTGTGGTCAGGGCCTCCATCATTTTTGGTGAGCGCAAGCCGTTGAAGATCAGCTCAGGATTGGCCATGAGCTTTTCTTTGGACAGATTTCGCTGTGCTAGATCGGTGCTGCTGTCGATATCCAGACCGTCGGCATCTTCATTTCCCGCAGGGCTGTCGCGCAGCTGCGCTTCAATGTTGAAGAACTCACCCTTGGTGGTGATGCCGATATCAACCAGCTTTGCCCATGGCTGGGTGGCAACCCAACTCATGGTCTTGCGTGGGCTGTTGGTCTGGGCAAGATGGTCGTTGACCATGTTCTTGGCCATCTTCGCAAGGCCGGAGGCTGCATTCAGGGCGCGGTCGTTCTGCTCTGCCAACTCATCAACGGCAGAATCTACGGTCTGGCCAAAGCTGATGGCAGACTGAACGTCGTTTGTGGTGTTCAGCGCCATACCCAGCTGCCGGGCAACAGCCATGCGGTATTCAACAACTTCCTGTTCAATTTCTTCCAGCTTTTGCCGTTCACTGTCAGAAACCGCGTTTTCCTTCGCATTGTCGATGGTGTCGCTCATAGCTTTGCCGAAGGCATGCTGGCGGTACAGCTCATTGACATCTTTGACGAGTGCATTCCCAAGCTTGACCATATTCTGGCTCATAAACACCAGCATTTCGCGGTGGGCCGGGGTCAGCTGCTTAGGGTTGGAGTTGGCTGCATTCTGCAGGAATTCATTGAAGCGGGGATCATCTGCCTGGCTGTCAAAAATTTCCTTGGCGACACTCCGGGACTCTTCCCTCAGTTCCTTCTTCAGATCACGGGTGAACTGCTGCTTGACCATCTCATCAGCTTTTTCCTGAGGCATGCCCAGAACATCTTTCACATGATGTTCCCATTTGGCGGCTGAAGGGTCAGCATAAGCTGTTGCGAGAGGGTCTTTTAAGAAATCCTCTTTCTTCTGCTGGAAGGTGCGCAAGCGGTCTAACCGCTCACGAAGCGTTTCGGATTCCGGCAGGCCAATTTCCTCAAAGACAGCATGGACCGGCATTGGCTTTGCGCCAGCGGGCCGTTCTGGAGGTGGGGTGTCGACGACGACATAGTCGCTCAAATCCGGGTCAGCAGTTCCATTGCGTTGGTCATGACTACCATGAACGCCATTGATCTGCTCATTTGAGGTTCTTGCTGTACGATTGGTTTGGTCCCCGTTTTCCTCGGGGAAGTTCCAATGCATGTTCTGGTAGACTGCCTTGGCCCAATCGTGCTGTTCAGCATTCAACTTATTTACAGGCATGACACGTCTCCTGCTAACTAAGTTTTGTTATTGGCTAATAAAGTTGTGCTCCTCCTATCCGTTTATTTTAAGGCATGGAATCGACGTTAGTATAATAAGTTAAAGCTGACTAAACCGGTCTGCTCAAATGCAACCGTTCTTTGCATTTAAACCGACATTGCCGATCACGTTTTCCCAAAAACATCAATCACATCTGTTGATAGCGCAATCAATGGCGCGGCACTCAATTCTCCTCATTTGCCACGCCAGCCCGTTCAAATTTGCAGTTTATTTGAGGGACTGAAACCGCCTGTTTGCAATGAAATCTGCTTAGGATCTGCGCGAAATTGCAAAATAGAAAGTTCATGGATGTTGTATCTGACGTCACGCATGCGATTTTCTGACCTGAGCGAGCAACAGGTACTGGCTCTTGCCATCTCGTCAGAGGAAGATGACGCTCGCATCTATCGGGGGTTTGCAAAACGATTGCAGGATGATTATCCGGGAACCGCTGCCGTCTTCGCTGACATGGCCAATGAGGAAGATCAGCATCGGATCTCGCTGATCGAGCTGCACCAAAAACGCTTCGGCGACACGATCCCTTTGATCCGCCGCGAACATGTCTCCGGGTTCTATGCCCGAAGCCCCCTCTGGCTTTCCGCACAGCTGACGCTCGATCAGATCCGTCATATCTCCGAGAACATGGAGACGGCCTCCCGCACATTCTACGAGAACGCCGAAAAGAAGAGTACGGATGCAGATACCCGCCGCTTGCTGGGCGACTTGGCAGCGGTGGAAGCCGATCACCAGAACAAAGCCCGCACCTTGTCACAAACTCATCTGGCCTCAACAGGAGAGCAAGAGGAAGAAACCGCGCACCGCAAGCTGATCCTGACCCTGATCCAGCCGGGTCTTGCCGGGTTGATGGATGGCTCCGTCTCTACACTGGCGCCCGTGTTCGCAACAGCCTTTGCAACAGGCAACACATGGACCACGTTTCTCGTTGGCCTTGCAGCCTCCATCGGCGCGGGTATTTCCATGGGCTTTACGGAGGCTGTCTCGGATGACGGGCAGATTTCCGGACGAGGCTCGCCAGTCTTGCGCGGCGTTGCATCCGGCGTGATGACAGCTCTTGGTGGGCTGGGCCACACCATCCCGTACCTGCTCAGTGATTTCTGGGTGGCCACGTTCATCGCGTTTTTCGTTGTGGCGGTTGAGCTCTGTGCGATTGCGTGGATCCAGAGCAAATACATGGAAACGCCGCTCTTGCGGGCGACGTTTCAGGTTGTTCTCGGTGGCTCACTTGTGTTTGCCGCCGGTGTCATTATCGGCGGTGGTTAAACGCCCTTACAGGGATGCCCCACCTTCAGCAAACACATGCAGGAACTCACGGTTCACGGAAACCGGCAACATATCCCCCTCACGCACGGTGATGGAATGGTCCACCCGCATGGTGATTGGATCGGAGGAGAAGCTGGTTTGCAGGTAGGCGAGGGACTCAGACCCAAGCTCTTCAACCAGTTCCACCTTCGCAGAGAAATCACAGGCCTCAGTATTGGTGATGCTCATGTGCTCCGGACGAATGCCAAGCGTGATCGCCCCATTCGCTTCAGCCCTTTGCGCATCATTGATGTTGAAGCCATCCAGCTGGATAGCCCCCTGCTGCGCAGTCGCGCCGATGAAGTTCATGGACGGCGCACCAAGGAAGCCAGCAACGAACTTATTCGACGGACGCTCATAAAGATCAATCGGACGCCCGACCTGCTCAATCACACCATGATTGAACACCACAATCCGGTCCGCAAGGGTCATCGCCTCGGTCTGGTCATGGGTCACGTAGATGATCGTCGCGCCCAAGCGCTTGTGCAGGCGAGCGATTTCCAGACGCATCTGCACGCGCAGTGCGGCATCCAGATTGGACAGCGGCTCATCAAACAGGAACACCTGCGGATTGCGGATGATCGCACGGCCAATGGCCACACGCTGACGCTGCCCACCGGACAGCTGACGCGGATAACGCTCCAGCAGATGAGTGATCTGCAGGGTCTCCGCCACATTGCTCACGCGGCGAGCCACCTCATCCTTCGCCATCTTACCAAGACGCAAGCCGAAGCTGATGTTCTCGGAGACGGTCATATGCGGGAACAGCGCATAGGACTGGAACACCATTGCGATTTCGCGCTTGGATGGATGGGCACGAGTGACGTCTTTGTCGGCAATGTTGATCTGGCCGGACGTGACATCCTCCAGACCTGAGATCATGCGCAACATGGTGGACTTGCCGCACCCGGATGGTCCGACGAAGACAATGAACTCACCCTTTTCAACCTCAAGGTCCACCCCATGGATGACCTCCAGATCTCCGAATGACTTTTTGATGTTTTTCAGTGACAAACTACTCATAATGTCCCCGATTATCCTTTCACGGCACCCATGGTCATGCCTTTGATAAAGAAGCGCTGGAAGAACAGGAATACGATCAGCGTTGGCAGGCTGGCGATCAGCGACATAGCGCCCTGAATGCCCCAGGCAACGGAGTATTGGCCCTTCATGAACACGAGCCCCAGCATGATGGTGCGTTTCTCGTCAGACTGGGTGAAGATCAGCGGCCAGAGGAAATCGTTCCAGATCCAGGTGAATTGAAGCGTCGCCAGCACTGCAATGGCTGGCAGGCTGATGGGCAGTGCAATCTTGGTCAGCACTTGCCATTCATTGGCCCCTTCCAAAATCGCCGCCTCACGAAGTGGGTTTGGTACGGTGGCGAAGAAATTGCGCATCAGCAGAGTACAGATCGGAATACCCAGCGCAGTGTGCACGATGATCATCGGCCACAGCGTATCAATCAGCCCCATCAGGTTGAACAGACGGAACAGCGGGATCAGGATGACCTGCGGCGGGAAGAACATGCCGGACACCACCAGCAGAAACACCAGATCACTGCCTTTGAACGGCAGCTTGGAGAACACATAACCCGCTAGCGTGCCAAGCCCGATGGAAAACGCCGTTGCCGGCGCGGCCACGAGGAACGTGTTGAGCATGTAGCCATGCACCGCCGGATTGCTCAGCACCTCAACATAGTTGCCCCAGTACATGCTGCTGGGAATGGCCCAAAGGTCACCAAGCGCAATATCCCGCGTGGTTTTAACGGAGGACAGCAGCACGCCAAAGGTTGGCGCAAGAAACAGGATTGCCAACGTAAACAGGCAGATGAAGATGACAACAGGCCACGGATTGAACCGCTTCGGTGCAACATATTCACCGCTGGCACTGCCCAGACTAGCCGTATCAGCCATAGATTTCGTCCACCTTTTTAAGCTGTTTGAAATAGAGGCGAATGATGGTCAACGCGACGAGGAACAGCACCACAGAGATGGCGCTGCCATAACCCATCAGGTACTTTTTGAAACTCTCGTTGTACATGTGCATGGCCAGCGTATCAGAGCTGTTGAACGGCCCGCCGCCGGTCATGATGTACAAAATATCAAAGCCCTTCAGCGAGTTGATCACGCTCAGCGCCACAACAACCACGGTGGCCGGTGTCAGCAGTGGCAGGATGACGTGGCGGATGCGTTGCCATGTTGTGGCGCCTTCCAGCTCACACACTTCCAGCAGATCACCGGGAATAGCCGTCAGGCCTGCAAGATAGATCACCATAGACAGACCGGTTGCCTGCCAGGACCATGCAACGATGACCGAGTAGAGCGCACTGTCTGGTTTTGCCAGCCAGGCGTAGTTGAAGCGGTCGTTGGTGACGTATTCAATTATGGAATTCAGCAGGCCCCAGTCGGGCTGGTAGATCCACACCCAGACCTGACCAACCACAACGGCAGAAAGACAGATCGGCAGATAAAAGATGGTTTTGAAGATCGGGCCGCCGGGCACGTGGCTGTCAATCAGCAGCGCCAGCGAGAGACCAAGAATTGTTGGAAGCACAACCGCAATGGCCATCCAGATAATCGTGTTTATTGCCGCAGACATGAAGAGCCGATCGGAAAACAGCTTTCCGAAATTCTCAAAGCCAACGAAGTCATAATTGTCACTGAAACCGTTCCAGTTGGTAAAGCCGTAATAAAACGAGCTTAGGAGCGGCCAGATGATGATCAGCGCGAATACGCTGAGGGGGAGCGCCAAAAGGGCAACGCGCCAGAATGTGTTGCTTTGATTCATACCCGTCTCAGAAAAAGCCTGCCTCGCAGTGGTGCATATCTATCTCCCCAAACCAGCATGGCTTGGCGGGAAATACGTGAAGCTATAGAGGCAAGCCGACCGCAATCATGTTGCGACCGGCTCTGTTTTAAGTGTGATGATTATTCGGCAAACGCGCTTGCTGCGCTGGCCTGTGTTTCATCCAGAATGGCATCCACTTTGGATGGATCATCCATGAAGCGTGCGAACATGGACAGCCCAACTTCCGCCACTGGCGGAGGCGTGGACAGGTCGTAGTTGAACGCGAAGGTCTGTGCAGCGTCGATGGTGTCGAGCGCTTTGAGCATCACAGCGTTGTAGTTGGACTTGGCAACATTCACGTTGGCAGAAAGAGCGCCCTGAATGTTGGCCCACTTGGCCTGTGCTTCCGGATCAGACACCAGATACTCAAGCAGCTGCTCAGCCCCTTCCGGGTTCTTCGCATTTGCAGAGATCACCAGACCATCAACCGGACCAACAACCGCGTTTGGAACACCAGCTGTCACTTCCGGGAATGGGTAGAAGTCATAGTCTTCACCCGGCTTCAGGCCGATGGAGTTCCAGTATCCGGTGATCCATGTGCCCATCAGGGTCATGGCCGCATCACCACGAGCAACCTTGTCAGAAGCATCAGTCCAGCTGTCTGCATTTGCATTTTCAACAAAGTAGCCTTTGTCGACCATGCTCTTCCAAAGACCCATCGCCTTTTTAACTTCAGGATCGGCATAAGAGGCTGTGCCGTTCATCAGTTTTGCGCGGTAGTCAGGGCCCGCTGTGCGAAGGATCAGATAGTCAAACCAGAACTGTGCAGGCCAGCGGTTCTTGGAACCAAGCGCGATAGGGGTCACGCCGTTTGCCTTCAGCTTCTCACAGGCTGCGAGGAACTCATCCCAGGTTTTTGGAGCCTCAAGAATGCCAGCCTTTTCCATAACAGCTTTGTTAAAGAACAGACCGGAGTAGTGGTAGCCGAAAGGCACCAGATAACGTTCGCCATCATACTTGGTTGCACCGTCCGCAACAGACTTGGCGACAACGTTGTCCAGACCGGCTTTGTTCCACATGCCGTCGATCGGGCGCAGATCACCCGCATCAATGACAAACTGCGTTCGTGCGCCAGCCCAGTATGAGAAAACATCTGGCAGTGCGTTGCCCGCCGCGCGCACCAGAATGCCGGTCTTGAAATCTTCATGACCGATTGGGCTGTCTTTAACGGTGATACCGGACTTGGCTTTAAAGCCCTTCAGAATGTCCTTCAGGCCTTTCTGGCCCAGCTCACCGGTGAAGTAGTGAGAAATGGTGACTTCGTCCGCTGCAAATGATGGAACCATGGATGCTGTCGCCATAACGGGCGCAAGCACCGCAGCAAGCAAAAGTTGCCTTCTGCGCTTATTCATATTTCAATCCCCTCCCAAGAGTTTGCATATGTTTCACAAATTCATTTCGTCAATAAGTTGCCTTATGTGCAACAAAACTAAATATATGCCCCATTTCGCCGCGCATTTCGTAAAATGTCAAGCTTATTTTGTACAAAAATACGTATACTGCCCCTTGCACTCCTGTAAAACCTGTGTCAATTCTGAGTCCAGATGCTGGATTTTTGTTGCCCTATGTTTAACTTTGTGTAATTAGTTGTCCATATTCCAACTTTTTCCAGTGTGTGAATGGAGATTGACGTTGCGCCTTTTACAATCGCTATCCCGTGGACTTCAGACGCTCGACTATCTTGCCCAGCAGGCTAAACCTCTGCGGCTTACGGATATCGCGAGTTACCTTGGTGTCGACAAGTCCAATGCGACGCATATTCTGCGTACTTTGGTTGCATGCGGTTACGCTACGCAAGGGACTGACAGGCGTTACGCAGCAAGCGAGAAAATGACAGGTTCTCAAGGGTCTGGGCCAACGGCGGAGGCCATTGTTGCCGTTCGCCAGCAGTGGCAGCCTATCCTGAAGCAGCTCACCCGCGAGACGGGCGAATGCTCTCACATGGCTGTGCTGGCGAGTTCACAGGTCTGGTATGTGGATAAAATCGATTCTGAGCTTCCGCTCAAGGTCGATCATCCCATCGGATCGTTGGGACCATTGCATTGCACCGCCCTTGGCAAGGCCTTTCTGGCGTTTGGTGATGCGCAGGCAGAGCAGGAGCTGAAGCAGTTCACCCCTGTGACCCTGACGGACCACACCGCCCTTGCAGCAGAAATCTCCAAAAGCAGAGATCGTGGCTACGCGATTGACGACGAAGAATTTACCTCCGGCATCCGCTGCGTTGCGGGACCGGTTTTTGATGAGCATGGGGTGATGATCGCCGCGATCGGCGTTTCAGGACCGACAGTTCGAATTGATGACAAGCGCTTTGAGGAGCTTGGCGCGCTTGTTCAGAAAATGTGTTTTATGAGGGAGTAAAGGATGGGGAACCAGCCGGTTCGCGTTGCCATTCTGGGCACAGGTCGTATTTCGGATTTGCATGCCATTGAGTATAAGCAGAACCCGAAAGGCAATATTGTTGCCTTGTGTGATCAAAACGTAAAGCAGGCCCAGTCTCAGGCAGAGGCATGGGGCGTTGATGACCCGATCATCAGCGATGATTACAGAGAGTTACTGGCCCGCCCAGATATCGATCTGGTAGAAATCCTGCTGCCACACCATTTGCATTTGCAAGCCGCACTGGATGCCATCGCAGCTGGTAAGATGGTCTCGCTTCAAAAACCCATGTGCATGAACATGGAAGAGGCTGACATTCTTGTTGAAGCCGCTGAAAGCTATGACCGCCCTTTCAAGATCTTCGAAAACTTCATCTTCCATCCCCCTGTCCTGAAAGCCAAAGAGCTGGTGGATGCAGGCGCGATTGGAGACCCGATTTCCATTCGCATCAAGTCCAACCCCGGCAAGAGTAAAACCGCGTGGAAAGTGCCTGCTGCAGCCAACGCATGGCGGCAGATGAAAGACATGGCTGGCGGCGGCCCGCTGGTGTTTGATGACGGACACCACAAATTCGCGCTTGCCTGGCACTTCATGGGCATGCCGTCTGACGTTCACGCCTTTATCGGTCAGACCGAAGTCTTCAAAGGCATCTATCTGGATGCTCCATCCATGGTGTCCTTCCGCTTCCCCGGCAACAAGATCGGCAATCTGGAGGTGGTTTACTCTCCGGAGCTGGAAATCGCGACCAAACACTACGCACAGGATGACCGGGTCGAGATCACCGGAACCCAAGGCGTTCTCTGGATCAACTGCGGTCATGGGTCCATTGGCGATCCCGCCCCGCTTATTCATTACCGCGAAGGCAACGTCACCGAGTACCGCGATATCTATGCGGGTTGGGAGCAGAGCTTCGTCAACTCCACACGCCACTACCTTGATGCCATCACCGAGGGCGGCGACCCGATCCTGACAGCACGGCAAGGCCGCGATGTCTTAAGTTTTGCGCTGGCGGCAGAAGAGTCTGCACGCATTGGCCAGACAATCAGCTTCTAAGCGGCAGGAGTACAGAGATGTCTTTATCTGTTCCGGGCAGCATGCAGGAGCGCGCCAACTGGCTTCAAGCCCAAGGCGGGCTGGAAGCTGCCATCGCTGCAGGCCATTTTGCTGAACAAGTGACCATGACGCTTTCCGAGGCGCTGGTTCTGGGCCTGATGCGTCAGGGCGTCACCAAGTATCTGGCAATCTTCGGCCATGGCTCTACCGAGCTGGGCGAAGTGCTGCGCATTTATGAGGACGCTGGCCTTGTGCGCACATGGCAGTTCCGCAATGAAGTAGAAATGGCCCATGCAGGTACAGCCCTGCGCTGGGTTTATGGCGAGGTTTGCGCGGTTGTCACGTCCATCGGGCCGGGTGCTTTGCAGGCTATGGCGGGTTCTTTAGCAGCCACCTCCAACGGCATTGGCCTCTATCACATCTATGGTGATGAGACGACCTTTGGCGAAGGCTACAACATGCAGCAGGTGCCAAAGCCACAGCAGGGTCTGTTCCAGCAGATCACGTCAGCCATGTCTCAGGCCTACACACTGCACACGCCAGAAGCGCTGCGCAATGCTCTGCGCATGGGTGCCAGCTGCGTCTATCATCCGTTCAAGGCAGCCCCGTTCTACCTGAACCTGCCACTCAACACCCAACCACAAAAACTGGATATCCGGCTGGACAGTCTGCCGACTGTTCCAACCTACGAGCCAACCATTCCAGCCGTAGACCATAACCTGCTGGAAACGGTGGAGCTTCTAAAGTCCACGAACAAGATCGCCATCAAAGCGGGCGGCGGCTCCCGTCCGTTCGCTGAGGAACTTCGCGCCCTTGCCGAAGCCTCTGGTGCAGTGGTGGTGGAATCTCCGGGCTCTCTGGGCATCCTGCCGGATGCACATCCGCAGAACATGCATGTGGGTGGCTCGAAAGGGTCCATCAGCGGCAATCACGCCATGCAGGAAGCAGAGCTTCTTGTTGCCATAGGCTCGCGCGCTGTGTGCCAGAGTGACTGCTCCGGTATGGGCTGGCCAAAGGCGAAACACGTCATCAACATCAACGCCGATCCGATGGATGTGCAGCACTACGCCCAAACCACGGCATTGAACGGAGACATTGGTGAGGTGGTGAAACTGCTGCTTGCTGAGCTCGCAAAAGGTGGTGTCGCCAATAAAGCTGACTGGCTGAAAGACTGTGCTGCAAAGAAAAGCGAATGGACTGCCTTCAAGGCAGATCGCTATGCAGCAGGGCGGGTGAGTGACCTCATGTGGGGGCAAGGGGTCCTCACCCAGCCTCAAGCCATCAAAGCCGCTTCTGATTTTTGCAAAAAACACGGCGCCCTCAAGCTTTTTGACGCGGGCGACGTGCAGGCCAATGGCTTTCAGGTGGTGGAAGATGACCGTGTCGGCGAAACCATCACCGAGACCGGCGCTTCCTACATGGGCTTTGCAGTCTCCGCTCTCATCGCAGGCGGCGTGGCGGACGAGGGAAAATACTCTGTCGCATTTACCGGAGACGGCTCCTTCATGATGAACCCTCAAGTGCTGATCGACGGTGTGGAGCATGGTGTTCACGGCACGGTTTTAATCTTCGACAACCGCCGCATGGCTGCCATTAGCCACCTTCAACTTGCTCAGTACGGCAAGGATTACCGCACCAATGACGGTGTGGCTGTCGATTACATTGCCATGGCGAATGCGGTGGATGGCGTGCTTGCGCTTTCTGGCGGAAACAGCGCGGAAGATTTGAGTGACGCACTGGAAAAAGCCAGAGCACACACAGGTCTCAGCGTGGTGCATGTGCCGGTTTATTACGGAGAAGATCCGGCGGGTGGCATGGGCGCTTATGGCAATTGGAACGTTGGCAACTGGTGCGATGACGTTCAGGACAAATATTTGGAAATGAGCATTTAATCATGACAGATGCGAAACTTCTTATCGGCGGAGAGTGGGCGCCAGCCAGCAACGGCGAAACCCGCGATGTACATAGCCCGGTCACTGGCAAAGTGATCGGCACCATTGCCGCTGCAAGTGCAGACGACATTGCCAGCGCTTTGAAACTGGCAAAGGACACCTTCCCGAAATGGGCTGCGGTTCCGGCATGGGAGCGCGCCAAGGTGCTGCGCAAGGCCGCTGATCTGATCCGCGAACGGACGCAGGACATTGCCCATGTAATGTCCCTTGAAACCGGCAAACCACTGGCAGAGGCCATTGGTGAGACCGGAGCAGCAGCAGCCCAGTTTGAATGGCAGGCAGAAGAGGCCAAGCGCATCTACGGCCAGACCATTCCGGGCCGCAATGCTGATGAACGCCTGACTGTAAACTACCAGCCAGTCGGTCCATCTCTGGCACTGTCTGCCTGGAATTTCCCGGCCTTGCTGCCCGCCCGCAAAATTGCGGCAGCTCTGGCAGCTGGGTGTTCTGTCATTGCTCGTCCTGCCTCTGAAGCAGCCGGCCCATGCTTTGCCATTGGGCAGGCCCTGATGGATGCTGGCCTGATGCCGGGGGCTCTGACTATCTTAACAGGCGACAGCCGCGCGCTGGCTCCAGCGCTGATCAATGCGCCTGAAATCCGCAAGGTTTCGCTGACCGGCTCTGTGCCCGTAGGCAAAGACGTGATGCGGCAGTGTGCGGATGGCATGAAGAAAGTCACCATGGAGCTGGGCGGTCATGCCCCTGTGGTCATCCATAAGGACTTTGACCCGATTGCAGCAGCCCAGAAGCTAGCAGCCACCAAGTTCCGCAATTGCGGTCAGGTTTGCATATCTCCAAGCCGCTTCTACGTGCACTCTTCCATCGCGCAGGAGTTCGCCGAAGAGTTCGCCCGCTATGCAAAGTCTCTCGTGGTCGGTGACGGATTGGAAGACGGCGTCAACACCGGTCCACTGATCCGTCAGCGCGCCGTAGACCATGCATTGCGGCTGACAGAGAATGCCATCGCAAAAGGTGCGGACTTGCTGGCAGGTGGTAAGCAGCCAGCAAACCTGCCCGATGGCAGCTTCCTTGAGCCGACGGTTTTGATGAATGTGCCGGACGATGCCGCGATCATGATTGAGGAACCTTTCGCTCCAGTCGCCCCGATCTCCACCTTTGATGATGTGGAAGACGTGATTGAACGAGCCAACAACACCCCGTTTGGTCTGGCAGCCTACGTGTTTTCTTACGACAGCGCTTTGGCACTCAAAACCGCTGATCGACTGGAAGCTGGCATGGTTGGCATCAACGAGACGCTCCTTGCAACCGCAGAAGCACCGTTTGGCGGCAACAAGGAAAGTGGCTTTGGCCGTGAGGGTGGTTCGCTCGGCATCATGGATTACCTTGTTCCGAAATACACCCGCCACCTGCTAATCTCCCGAGAGATCTGATGAGCAAAAAAGTACAGGGGCTGGAAAACGGCCTGACAAACTATGGCGACAAGGGCTTTGCCCGCTATTTGCGCCGTTCCTTCGCCAAGTCCATGGGCTACACGGATGCAAGTCTGGACAAGCCAATCGTCGGCATCTGTTACACCGAGAGCGGGTTCAACAACTGCCATAGACATTTTCCCGAGATGCTGGAAGCCATTAAACGCGGCGTGCTGGCCTCCGGCGCTCTGCCGGTGCCGTTCCCGATCATGTCTCTGGGTGAGGTGTTCCTGAGCCCAACCTCCATGGTCTATCGCAACCTGATGGCCATGGCAGTGGAAGAGATGATTACCGCACAGCCGATGGACTCCGTTGTGTTGATGGGCGGCTGTGACAAAACCGTTCCGGCCCTGTTGATGGGGGCAGCTTCCGCTGGCAAACCAGCCACCATGGTAGTGGCTGGCCCGATGATGACAGGTCGTCACAAAGGCGAGCGCCTCGGTGCTTGCACCGACTGCCGCCGTTTTTGGGCGCAATACCGCGCAGGCACGGTGGATGAGCCCGAGATCAACCAGATTGAAGGCCGATTGGCGACCACCGCCGGCACCTGCGCGGTGATGGGCACCGCCAGCTCCATGGCCGTGATTGCTGAAACTCTTGGCATGATCCTTCCGGGTTCAGCTGGCATCCCGGCAGTGCATGCCGACCGTTTGCGTAACTCAGAGGAAACCGGTGTTGTCGCCGCCAAAATGGCACTTTCTGAGAACGCCCTGACACCAGACAAAATCATGACGCGTGAAGCGGTCGAGAACGCTCTGCGCGTATTACTCGCCGTTTCTGGTTCCACCAACGCAATCATCCACCTGACGGCAGTTGCTGGCCGTCTTGGCATCGACATTTCACTGGACCGCATGAACCAGCTTTCTGATGAGACACCCGTGGTGGTGGACCTGAAGCCGGTTGGTCAGGGGTACATGGAAGATTTCCATTCCGCTGGCGGTCTGGATGGTGTTCTGGACGCAATCAAAGACAAAGTGCATCGCAGCCCAATCAACATTGAAGGCGTGAGCCTAGGGGATCGTCTGGATGCACCAAAGGCTGATCCGTTTGACCACAACGTGATCCGCAAAGCTGACAATCCAGTTGACCCGCAAGGCGGCCTGATCGCGCTGAGTGGCTCACTGGCACCAGAAGGCGCAATCCTGAAACGTGCTGCCGCAACGCCTGAACTGCTGGAGCATGAGGGCAGGGCGGTTGTGTTTACGTCTCTGGAAGACCTCGCCAACCGCATCGATGACCCTGATCTGGACATCAACGCCGATGACGTCATGGTGCTGCAAAACGCAGGCCCGCGCAGTCCATCTGGCATGCCGGAAGCAGGCTATCTGCCAATCCCGAAGAAGCTGGCCCGTGCTGGTGTGAAGGATATGGTGCGTATTTCGGATGCCCGCATGAGCGGCACAGCCTTCGGCACCATCGTTCTGCATGTGACGCCGGAAGCTGATCTGGGTGGGCCGCTGGCACTTGTGCAAAACGGCGACCGCATTCGCCTCTCTGCCAAGGCCAAAAGCATCGACCTGCTGGTTTCAGAGGAAGAATTAGATCGTCGCCGTGCGGCTTTCACCTCACCAAACCCGGAACCAGCCCGCGGCTATAAGCAGCTTTACCACAACACGGTTTTGCCAGCGACAAAAGGCTGTGACTTCGACTTTTTACAGAAGGTCTGAGCGCCTTTATAAACGCGAGTGGGCAGGGTTTCTCTGCTCACTCCTCTGCACTGGGTCACGCAATTTCCGCTTGTTTTGAAGTGCTGGCGATTGTGCGCAGATTACTCATTTCTGAGGAGGTTGGAGACGCACCAGACGGCAGGCGAACTCCCGGCAAAGTGCACACATCTAACATCTCTTTCACCACACCTCTAAACCGGATCCACTCCACCACATCCCCTGTGGCAAGGTTGATGACCTGTACTCCGCACCATGGGTCCGCATCACGTTTCTTCAACTCTTCATCCAACGGCAGGCCTTTGAATGAACCGTCACGCGGCAGGGAAAGGCCAACGATGGCGTGATTGTTGTGAAACGCCAGTCCGCGTGCAAACCCTGGCAGGAAACAACGCGGCTGAAACGTGCCGCTGGCAAGGTCAATAGTGCCAAGATAGCCCGTGCCTGAGTTAACCACCCACAGCTCACCCTTATGCCAACGCGGTGAGTGCGGCATGGAGAGCTTTTCGGTAATGACCTCATTACTGGCAATATCGATCAGGCAGCCGCCTTCCTCCTGGCGATCCCGCCACCCGTTGATCACGTCCGCCCTACTGACCATGGTCACATAAGCTGGTTTGCCATCCCTGAGTGCAATGCCATTCAGATGGCATCGATCCTCAGCAGCGTGTTTGGAGATGAAATCAGGTGTCCACCAAGGGGCAAACGAGTGGATGGGATGCAAGGTTGAGAGACAGGAGTACATGGTGTTTGCAAAGACGATACTGCCATCGTCCAGGGCCACGATGTCATGAATGTCCAGATCACCCGTCGTATGCGCAACACGAGGCACATAATACTTATCCGCATCTCCTATACGCTGGTCTTGTTCCAGAATATTCTCAAACCGGATCACCTGATTGGCTGTACCGAGGATCAACCGTTGCGGTTCTGCCCAAAGGCCCATGGCGCGGCCCGTGCCGATGGCATGAAAATGAATACCGCCACTGGGTTTGACACCAACCAGAAACAACTGCCCTGTTTGATAGGAGGAAATGGCAAGCGAGACCTGATTGGTGCTGAGCCAGATTGCCATGCCACGAGAGCACGAGATATCGTTAGGCTCCAACCGCGCCACTGGCTCTGCATTTTGCGCAGGGTTGTTTGCTGAACCAACCATCTCATCCCCTTTTAGATTACACTTGCAACAATCTGGGACTATAAGCCCATCCCGCAGGAGGGGCCTCAGCGAGTTATGAGGGCTCGATATCTACGAGGCTTAGAATTTGATCGTAAAATCTAACTCGATGACATGAATGGTCGCGTTGTCACCAAACTGGCCATTGTACTCTGCATTTACAAAAAGGTTGTCAGCAGCGCGGGCATCAAGGCCAACTTCCAGCTCAAATGCATCCTGCGAGATTGGTGCCCCATCCACGCCAAAGGCAGTGCTGCCCGCAAAGGCCAGCAAGGCCGAAGGATCAACATCTCCATAGGCGTGGCGCCAGCTGAGGGCTGCATTGACGTTGAACAAGTCATAGACGTTATAAGCACCCCGCACACCCAGATTGGTGAAGGTGCTATCAAAACTGCCGCCTTGTTTCGTCAAGGCCGCTGTTCCGCCATTCTCCGCAAAGCCATCTGTGTGTACGTCGATATAGGAAACACCAAGGAAAGGCTCAAACGCGAACGCCTCCATAACAGGAAACTCATAGTTGGCCTCGGCATAAAACTGCCAGCCGCGGCCTTTATAACTGCTGTGCTCACGCTCGTTGATGGTCGAGAAGTCCACCGTTCGCGACCCTTCAAGGAAGTGCCAGTTGTAAATACCCGCCAGAACAAAGCCGATATCTTTGGCTACGGTCTCTCCATAGATGCCGATGGACCATGTTGTTGCGGAGCCGCTGGAGGAGCGCGCATCTTGCTTCACGTTGGTGCGGCCATAACCACCCAGAACACCCGCGAGCGTTTCCTCGGCAAATTCCCGGTCATACCCAAAGAGCAAACCGCCCAGACTGTTATCCAATGACGCGGTATCACTGGTTCCAAACGTGTTGGACCATGCCCCGTAACCGATGCCCCAGAAGTCGTTTCGGCGATCTTCTTCCGGCTCTATGGGATCTTCCGGAGCAAGCGCCGCTGTAATGGAACCAAGGGAGGCGTCTGCATTGCGGATACGGTTGTTGATCAAGGCCATCCGGCGGTAATTGTTCTCAACCAATGCCCCTTGGATGGAGGCATAGATTTCACCGGAAAGATCATCATAGGCCGCCCGCGCTTCAGCTCCATTGGAAAGAGCAAGCACTGCTTGAGGCAAGGGCGCAGAAAGTGGCAAGCTGTCCAAGCCAACACACGCTGCCGAGCGTTGGTTCTCCGTCTCTGCCAAACCGCAGAAGTTGCTGGCAAGTTCTGCCGCGCTGAGTGTGACCGTGGTTGCGCCGTAGTTCAACGTCCAGTCAATGAACAAGGTATCTTCCACACTGTCAAACGTTCCGGTGATACCGCCAGCCGCATCAACAATGGTAAAGGTACCAACAGGTGCAAACGTTGCTCCGCTGGTTCGCACTACACCGCCATTCAACGTGCCATCACCGGAAACATCCAATGTATCGCTTGCAGTCATTCCCGCATTGAACGTGACGATATACGTCCCATTAGCATCATTTTGGAAGTCACCTGTGATATCTGTTTCCTGAACAACATCATCTCCTCCTGGAGAGAGAATACCGGCGTTGGTGAGTAAACTACCTGCACCCAGAATGACCTCATCCCCTGAGTTAAACTTTGCTCCACTCAGGTTGTTGAACGCGTTGGTGCCCGCATCTAAGTCGATGCCATTGGTTGACGTGAGCGTGCCGGAGTTGTTGATCGTGTCATCCCCAGTCCCGCCTTTAATGTCGTCAACAACGCCTGAGATTGCGTTGGTACCAGTCAGGGTAAACGTCGTGTCACCGACTGTTTGAATGTTAATGCCAAACGATTGTGCATTGATGGTGCTATCTGTCAGATTGACCTGAAAACTATTCGCTGGATTATTTCCGTCGGCAACCAATATCCCATCCGAGTTTGTACCATTGGCATTGATCGTTCCGCTGTGTGTTACAGTCGCGGTGTTCTCGGAGTACACTATGATACCATGCGCGGCGTTACCACCTGTGGTGATGGTACCATTTTGGTCGATCGCAACAGCTCCAACGCCACGAGCACGAGCAAAAATACCATGCGAGCCGATACCGGATGTGGTCAACGTTCCAACATGCGTGATGCCAACATCTCCCGTCCCATCAGATCGTGCAAACAAGGCTGTACTTGATCCGTCCGTTGTGTCGACATTACCGGTTTGCGTGATGGTTATGGCACCTGTACTGCCACCTTGCGTGGTCGCATAGATCCCTTGAGCATAGTAATTGCCAGTATTGGTGATATCACCGGTATGGGTGATCGTGATCTCTTCAGACAAAACGACTTCAATGCCTCGGCTGTAATAGCCATCCGTCGTAATATCACCGGTATGTGTGATTGTTACTACATCAGCGTTCCTCACATCAACACCAGAGGCGTATTGGCTTATTGTCTGAATACCACCATTGTGCGTGATGGAGACATCACCAGCCACAGGCTCTACCTCAATCGCGTTCCGGCCATCTGTCGAGATGACAAAATCACCTGTATCACTGTTGATCGTGATATCGCCGTTGGATTCAAACAGAATACCTGGAAGAAAAAAGGAGGGTGTGATGTTTGTCGTTACGTTTTCGATGATCAGATTAGTGTAAGTTCCGCCCGCTCCCCCATCGATATCAACCCCAACCGACAAGTCGCCCGAACAGGTTACTGTTGATCCGCTGATGGAACATTGGGGTTGGGGTGACACAGATTGCGCGCGCACTGGCATGATTGCCACGCTCGGCAGCACAATGATGGCCGTAGATAGAAGAAGAGACTGATAGAGACCGCCGGTGTTCAACATCCGTGCAGGTCTGAAAGATGTGACGACGCCGCTCATTTAAACCCTCAGACTACAAAAACTAAGGCACTTAAATCTCTCGAGATACGCCGAGTACTGGTCTCTTTCGTCTGGCAGTGTGCAACTATGCCAAACAGATACACGTCAACAGGTTCACCTGAACTGCGAGTGGATGCCTTATAAGCGCAGACAAGCGATTTCGTTAACAAAGAGTTAAGAGGGGACAGTAGCGAGGCACACTCTTGTCACAAGCTTTGAAAAGTGGGGGCACTGGTTCAGCTGGATTCAACTGACGAGGGACATAAGAGATTCTTAGCGGAGTCAAGCTGTAGAACTTACCCCTTCATGCATGCGCTGAGCATATTGAGAACGCTCCTGAGACACTATCGCGTCAGTTCAATACATGTTTTGCAGGCAATCAATGCTTCGTAACTCACTGTAGAACCGCAGTTTTTAGAGTCATCAGTGGAAAGCTATCTAAACTCACATCACATATCAGTGAAGGTGCCTAATCAAAACAATCGATAAGGCATTCATTAACTCTTGCTCAGCTAGGGGATCTCCCTTGTATTTGCTTAGGGGAGAGCATCATGTCATTTCTAGGAAGAGTTGCAGGCTATGTGTCTGCTGCCGTTGTGTTGGGGCTGACCTCATCTCCCTTGAGTGCTGCAGACATCAATTCGCTGAAAGAGCAATATCGCCGACCGTTGGAAATTCCATTTCCAGAGAACGCCCCGTATTCTCCGCAGATGGCAACGCTTGGGAAGATGCTGTTCTTCGATCCTCGCTTGTCTGGTAATAAAAACATCAACTGCGTCAGCTGCCACAACCCGTCCTTCGGTTACGAAGTGCCTGTTCCGACCGCCGTTGGTTCCGCCAACACTCATCTTGGCCGTCAGGCTCCAACAGTCCTCAACGCCGCCTGGGTTGCTCCGATGTTTTGGGATGGCCGCGCCGAAACGTTGGAAGAGCAAGCTGCCGGACCAATCACCAATCCGGAAGAGATGGACGGCAAGTTTGACACCATCGTTGAGATTCTTGACGAGATTCCCGGTTACAACAAGTGGTTTGGTCTCGTCTTCCCACAGGACGGCATCACACGTGACACTGTGCTGACCGCAATCGCCACCTATGAACGCACGGTTGTTTCCGGCTGGTCTCCGTTTGACCGTTGGGTTGAAGGTGAGGAAAATGCTATTTCTTCCTCCGCCAAACGCGGGTTTGAGCTGTTTAACGGCAAAGGCGACTGTGCGGTCTGCCATACGGGTTGGAACTTTACGGACAACAAGTTCCACGACATTGGCACGCCGACAGAAGACATTGGCCGCGGGCTTTATGAGGAAGACAACCCCAAAGCCCAATTCGCTTTCAAAACCCCAGGCCTACGCAACCTGACGTACCGCGCCCCATTCACCCACAATGGCAGTATTCCTGATCTGGAAACCATGATCGCCCATTACAATGCTGGCGGCATCGAGCGTCCATCCAGGTCCGAGCATGTGCGCCCGCTTGATCTGTCTGAACGGGAAGTTCAGGACCTCAAGGCATTCCTTGTTTCGCTGACCGCCGAGCGTACTGAAACGCCAATGCCAACACTGCCAAACTAAGGGCCGGATCCATGACTATTCGCAGTAAAATCTTCATTCCGATCCTTAGCCTCATTGTCGTCGCTATGGCACTGATGGCATTCCTTGTCTGGCAGGCAGCTGAAGGCCGTGAAAACCTTGGCCGTGTGACGCTAAAAGCGCTGGAAGCACAGCGCCTTTCCTTCACCATTGTCAACGATTTTGAGCACGCCAAAGAGGTCGTCGATACAGCACTCGCCATGACCACGTTCATTGAGCCCGAAGAGTTTCGCCGTGAGTTTAAAGACATCAACGCATCTCTGGGCATGGATATTGAGGAGACGCTAGAGGTCGCGCTCAATGACGAAATGCGGCAGGCCGTTCTCTCAGCACAGACCAGCTTTAAAAACTGGAGTAAAGATGCGGCTATCCTGCTGGGTATTACACCATCCCGCATGATCCCAACCAAAGAGAAGATCGAGCGCCACAATCAGGCTCTTCGGGCTTCCATCAACGCGATTGTATCATCCACCGTTACCGCCAGTCAGTCAGCACTTGCACAGGCCAATGCGGATGCACGGCGGCTGAACATCATTTCTTTCAGCCTTGCATTGATCGCAGGTCTTGGCGGACTTGGTTTTGCTCTCTGGCTGGCTAACAGCCTCAGCAAACCAATCGTTTCGCTCACTTCTAAAATGGATGAGCTTGCCTCTGGTGCTGTTGATGTGAACCTCAATCTGGCTGCCCGCAAAGACGAAATCGGCAAGATGCAGGATGCGGTCATGGTGTTCCGCGAAAACGCCATCGCCCGCCGCGAGTTGGAAGAACGTGCAAAGACCGAACGCTCCCGTGAGCAATCTCGCCAACAGCAAAAAGAAGAGGTTGTCGAGCAGTTCCGCGTGGTTTTGGAACGCAATGTATCCATGCTTTCTAACCAGTCTATGGAAATGCGCAGTTCCTCTGAGCGCTTGTTCGATGTGGCCAATCAGGCAACCCAGCAGGCCAACAGCGCAGGCGAAGCCTCTGCCAGCGCGTCACAAAACGTGGAGACCGTTGCAGCGGCAGCGGAGGAGCTGTCTGTTTCTATCCAAAAGATCTCCAGCCAATCCACACGCGCCAATACACTGGTGACGTCTACCTCTGAAATCGCCCAGACCACGGACAATGAAGTCATTGCCCTTGCCAAGTCCGCTGAGCAAATTGGCACCGTTCTCAACCTAATCCGCGACATCGCCGAGCAAACCAACTTGCTGGCGCTCAACGCAACCATTGAGGCTGCACGGGCAGGGGACGCGGGCAAAGGCTTTGCTGTGGTAGCAACAGAGGTGAAAACCCTGGCAAGCCAGACAGCGCACGCCACCGAGGAGATCTCAGCGCAGATCAACGACATTCAGAGTTCAACCCGCAGCACTGTGGAAGCCATTGGCTCCATCACGGCGGCGGTAAAAGAGATCAGCGAGCTGACATCCTCCATCTCTGACGCCGTTGAACAACAACAAATGGCAACCGCAGAAATTGCTGAAGCTGTTCAGGCAGCCTCCGACGGAACAGCATTAGCCGCCAGCAACGTTGTCTCCGTCAGCGGTGCAATCAACGAGACAACCACAGAAGCCGGAGCCGCCAACCAGTCCTCAGCCCTGCTGGAACAAGTCACCAACGACCTCTCCGCCGAAGTAGACACCTTCCTCACCCGCATCGCAGAAGAGGACACCCCGCAGGCAGAAATAGCTTAAGTGAAACGAATAAAACCTGAACTGCAGTAACAGGCAGTTCAGGTGAAGTCGCGCTCTTCTCAGAGAAAGCGAAGACAGAAAAATCAATACGAAGTTTCGATTATTGAGTGCCACCGAGATATCTGACTGGCTACAATCTTATATTGACTGCGCAATTAGATGCCGCAAATACTGCCTAGAGTAGCTTGAACTAAAGAAAGCTACTTTGTGAAGTCTCTCCCCAACTATCTTTCAACGAGATTTTCTTGATCTTGTGTTGGGCAGTCTTTGAAGGAAGCTGGACCAAAATGATGAAGTTGCTAAGGAAACTTTTTTCATCAAAGAACAAGAACATCCAGCAAACACCCTCAGATTTGAACATAGGTGATTTAGAAGAGGTTCCCTCCAGTTTATCTGGTGAGAGAGTCGAAAAAGCTATACCTGGAACCGCCAAACTTCCACGTATAATAGATCTGATCCCACCACCAATTACTCTGCCTCAGGAGTTAAGCGGTCAACCTCTCGAAGACCAAAATGTCGAACCAAACTGGAATATCGACATTATCTCTCGCTTCAAGGCCCGCGAAGTTTTTCTCTGTAAAGCTCTACGAAGTGCTCTCGAAGAAATCCCTCCCAGCTTAGAGCTGACACCGGAGTTTTATGTCGTGACACCGAAGGGCATAACAACATACTTAAGTTCTTCAGATGCACCAACTGAGGGGCAAGAGTTGATTGCCAGCTGGTCCCCACATGAGTTCTCCGAGACAAGCCCTGAGATCGTTCTAAAAGCGCAAGAGGCACTGAGCTCATTTCTTACATCGTTACCCTTTGGCTTTTCGTCCTCAAGTCTCAGCGAAGATTATATCCTTGAAAAATTCGAACGCGTTGAGACGATCAACAATCTGGCACCAGATTGTGTAAGCATTACCGCCTACCTTGATGCAAACCAGACTTTTGATGGCAAAGAGGTATGGAACCTATTGCACACAATGGGGTTCAAATGGGGAGATATGGATTGCTTCCAGTGGGAAGACCCGACAGGACAAACTGACTATCTAATCTGGATCGAACCGAATGACGGTAAGATAGGATATGTCCTACCGGAGTTGGTCGCATCAGGTGAGCAAAACTTTATTGAAGTAACCTTTAGCATCACGCCTCCTCTGACCCCATCAGCTGTACATGTTTTTGATCAACTGATGCGAGCGGTCACAATGTTCCAAGAGAAAACGGGCTGTAACTTATCTGCACAAATTGATGATGAGTTCGCTGATAGCCCTGACGAACTAAGAGAAGCAGTCGTTGAACTTTGCGCGGAACTGGAAGAATTGAACTTGAAGACGGGATGCGACGAAATTAGCACCGTTCGATAAACTCGCTTTCGTTGGAATAATCAGATAGCTCCGGTGTTACTCGAGCATCACCAAACACACCCAAAACTCAAATTCCACCTGAGTTACAAATCCGTACAATTTTTGGGTTGCGTGATTTTCATATTAGAATATTAGAAGGTAATAATTAACAAGTCACAGCAGAGGTGGTCCTGTGACCCATCACAATGCGCCAAACGAAGATTTGCCTTTGGAAGATACGGGCATTTCGTCTATTTCGGGTAATGCTCGCAAGGGCTTGCCATTCAAGCGGATTATTCTGCTTGTCCCTGTCTTCATTGCTATCATGTTCACCGGTGGTGTCATGGGCATGTACTTCCAACCCGCTGGCCTACGCCTGTTTTATGAGATGACAGGGCTAGAGCCGGGCGGTGGAAGCAATCAGAAAATTGCCGTTCCAATCAACACGACAGTGACCAAGGAAGACATCAAAGCGCTGGAAGCAGGCGCTGTGGTGGCGCTTGGTAAGCTGATCCCGCGGGACGGCGTTTCTACCATAGCCTTGCCATTCGGAGCAGGGGATGCCCGCATTGTGGAGTTGCCAATCTCAGTCGGTGATTGGGTTGAGACAGGCACTGTGCTCGCCTTGTTGGACAATCGCCCTTCACTGGAAGCCAGTGTTGAGGCAGCCAAGGCGGAAATCGCGGTTTCTGAAGCTTCCCTCCGGCAGGTGCAGCTCTCTATCACAGCCAGTCAGGTGGAGAACGAAGCCGATCTTAACCGTTCCAAAACCAACGCGGATCTGTCACAGGCGGAACTGGAGCGCACCAAGTCTCTGTTTGCCCGCAAGGTGGTTACACAAGCTCAACTGGACCGCGCAGAAGCTGAAGCCGAAAGCGCTTTACTGGATGTAGCTCGCAAGGTGGCAACCCTGCAGCGTTACAGTGGTTCAGCCGATCTCTCTCAGGCGGATGTAGAACTCGCCAAACGCAAGTTACAATCTGCTGCAATCGCTTTGCGCACCGCTGAAGTAAACCTCGAGAAATCTGTTGTCCGCGCACCGTTTGATGGCACCGTGCTGGATCTGCTGGTGCAACCCGGCGAGCGTCCATCTTCTGCAGGCCTCATTGAGTTTGGTAATACCCGCGAAATGACAGCTGAAATGGAGATTTACCAGAACCAGATTGGCCGTCTGAACATCGGCGATGCCGTCATCTTACGCGCAGAAGCTTTGACGCAGGAACTGCGCGGAACGCTGACAGAGATTGGGCTGATCGTCGGACGACAGAACATCATTAGTGTTGACCCCGCCGCAAACACGGACGCCCGAGTGGTCACAGTTGTTGTGACGTTGGACGAGACATCATCTGAACTGGCGGCGAATCTCACCAACCTGGAAATCCTCGGATATTTTCAGCCAGCAAATGATGAGGTAACCAAGTGACCCGTTTTCTCACATGGGTGCTGGGCCGATTGCCCATTGGTTGGTTGCAGCTGACGCACAACAAAGGCCGCTTTGCCGCCGCGCTGGCTGGGGTGGCTTTTGCCAACGTGCTGGTGTTCGTGCAGCTCGGTATGATGGGAGCTCTGACTGGCTCCACTTTGCAGCCTTATGAGCTGTTTGAGGCAGATATTCTCATTTCCGCATCTGATGCCAAGTCTCTTACCGAAGGCGGCAATGTTGCTCGTGTGCACATGCTGCAAGCGCTAACTCTGCCGGAGGTCGCAGCAGCAGCTCCTGTTTACATTGCCAAGGTGGACTGGCGCGTGCAGAAAGACCAGATCGCTGGTTTGCAACTGGTTGGGTTACCCATCGAAGCCATTGATTTCATGGCTCCGGTCCTTCGCCCTCAGTTTTTGCAGTTGGCTTTGCCCGATACTGCACTGGTGGACCGCAAAACACGTGGTGGAACAGAGGAATTCTTCAACTCACTTTCACCTGAAACACCCGCTGTCTTTGAAATGAACAACCGTCAGATCAAGCTGATCGGCACCTTGCAGATTGGCGCTGGTTTTAGTGCAGATGGCAATTTGGTGATGTCTGACCAGAGCGTCTTGCGGCTCTCACCCTCCCGCAGTTCCGGAGCACCAGACCACATATTGCTGAAGGTGCAAGAAGGTGCTTCTGTTGAGCGTGCGGTTGAACTGCTGAAGCAGGTATTGCCTACAGACACCTTGAAAATCCGCAGTTTCGCCAAAGCAGCATCCGACGAACAAGCCTACCAAACCTCAGAAAAGCCAGTGGGCATCATCTTCGGGTTTGGCACCATCATCGGCGTGCTGGTGGGCATCGTCATCGTATATCAGGTTCTCAGCACGGATGTGGCCGATCACCTGAAGGAGTATGCAACCTTCAAAGCGATGGGGTTTAGTGAAGGGTTCTTCCTCAGCATCATCTTTGAGGAAGCCATGGTCCTTGCAGTGCTTGGGTTCTTCCCCGGGGTGTTTGCTGCCATGGGCATTTACAAGATGCTGGCATTGAAATCCGGTCTGCCAGTGGGGCTCACCCTGGCGCGGGCGCTCATTGTCTTCCTCGGCACGTTGGCCGCCTGTGCGCTTTCTGGAACCATTGCAACGCGTCGATTGGCTCATGCTGATCCAGCTGACCTGTTCTAGGAGGTTCTGATGATGACATACACACCACATGCTCCAATCAGCGTCTCCGGTCTCAACCATTGGTTTGGCGAAGGAGAAGCCCGCAAACAAGCCATATTCGACGTTAACTTCGAGATCGAAAAAGGTAGCCTGACCGTGCTGATGGGTCCGTCCGGGTCCGGCAAAACCACGCTATTGACGCTCATGGGTTGCCTACGTGATGTACAGAAAGGCCAACTCGCCTTACTGGGACATGAACTGCACAGTGCAGACGAGACGATGAAGATCATGTTGCGGCGACGCCTTGGCTTTATCTTTCAGGCGCATAATTTGCACGAAAGCCTGACGGCGACCCAGAACGTACTGATGGGGTTGCAGGTTCACCAAAACGGCGTGAAGGCAACCGTTGATGCGGCACAGCAGGAGAAGGCTGCACGGCATATGCTCAGCATTCTGGGCCTGGAAGATCGCAGTGATTATCTGCCCGCCCACCTTTCCGGCGGACAAAAACAACGCGTTGCTATCGCGCGCGCACTGGTTTCCTCACCAGATATCATCTTTGCAGATGAGCCGACGGCTGCTCTGGACAAGGACACCGGGCTAACAGTGGTCAAGCTGCTCAAAGAGCTGGGAGAGAAGCGTGGCATCACCACGGTGATGGTCACTCATGACAACCGTATCCTGCAATTGGCAGATCGTATTCTGACCATGGATGAGGGGCATCTGGTTGAGGAAGCTGTGACTGCATGATCTCTCAAACGAATACATGCAAGCGCCCGTTACACCTTGCGACAAACTATTACAACATTCCCGTTGAAGCGATAGTTGGCTCAACTATTCTAACCTCAAGCAAGCTCAAATCATTCTTATACGGGTATATACATAACTAGAACAAGCAAAGACAAGAAATATACAATGGCAGCCAATGCGATGCCAGAAGATTTATTTCAAATAGAACAATCAAAACAAAAACACCCCCATCAAATACTAGGAAACCACCAAACACGGAGAAATCCATGCGTAAACTATTGATCACTGCGCTGGTCGCTATGACTGCAACTTCAGCTTTTGCGGCAGACACAACCAAAGACGACGTCGTAGAAGCCCGCCGCGCTTACTTCACCCTACTTGGGCATGATATGGGCGCTCTGGCAACCATGGCAAAAGGCGAAATTGAATACAGCCCAGAAAAAGCCAAAGCAGCTGCAGGCAACATGATGACAGTTGCCAGCTACAACGCAGCAGGCCTTTATGTTCCAGGCACATCCAACGCCGACCTACCAGGCAAAACCCGCGCCCTTCCGGTGATCTGGGAAGACATGGCTGGCTATCAGGCCAAGGGAAAAGAATTCTATCAGGCACTTGTTGCATTGAATGATGTCGCTGGCGAAGGTCGTCCTGCATTGGGTAAAGCACTCGGCAAACTTGGCGGCACCTGCAAAGGCTGCCACAAAGAATTCCGCGCGAAGGACTTCTAAAAATGACGGTTGCGAGCACTGATCATTCCTTGGAAACGCAGAAGAAAACAGGAGCCTCTGTTTGGGACCTGCCACTGCGCCTGTTCCATTGGCTTTTCGCGGGCAGTGTTGCCGCCGCGTGGGGTTTGGGCAAGTTTGGACCAGACGTGATGACGCTGCACTTCTGGTTTGGCTATGCAGTGCTCGCCCTCATTGCGTTCCGTCTGGTCTGGGGGTTCATTGGCTCAGAGACAGCTCGTTTCTCAAGCTTTGTTTACAGCCCCAAAACGTTGTTCTCCTACATCGTAAAACTGCCAAAACGGCAGGCAAGCAACTGGAAGGGACATAACCCGCTTGGCAGCCTGTTTGTCTTCCTTTTGCTTGGAGTGTTTGGAGCGCAGGCGGCACTGGGACTGTTCGCAGATCCGGAGGACTACATCAATGTTGGGCCATTGGCCTCGTGGGCAGGCATCGACAGCGCCCGTACGGCATTGGCGTGGCATGGCATATTAGCCCGTGCAACGCTTATCCTAGTGGTTCTGCACGTGGCAGCGATCTTCTTCTACCGTTTGTGGAAGCGGGAAGATCTTGTCACCCCAATGATCACAGGCTATCAAAAAGCCAAGTGATCTTCGCAATAAATCAGGCCGGGCCAGCAACATCTGCTCCGGCTTTTCTTTGCCTAAGAGGTTTCAGTTTCCCGCGCTTTAGCCGTCCGTTTGATCGGCGGCTCCTCAATCGGGTTATTTTCTATCATCCAGGGTTTGTAGCTGATCTCCGGATTGTTCGCCCGCTTAAGAACACTCGGATGAACGTGCGGCTGCCCGCGTTCTCGTGCGTTCAGATCCAACCGCGGCCACATTCTTTGCTTCACTTTGTAGATGTACTCAAAGATGCCTTCACGCGGATTATGGATCGTGCCTGTCTCATCCGGATTCAACTTGGCAACCAGCGCTTTGCGACTGCTTTCATGAATGCGCAAGCCGTTTCGTTCTACGTGCTCCAGCATCCAATTAAATGTGATGTCTGAAAGTCGGGAATCCTCATAACCACCGCCAACATCGGTGTGCACACCTGCAAACCAGGTTTGCTGCATGATCTGGTTTGGCGCGGTACTCTCATTCCACAGGACAGGATGGAACACCTCACGCTCATCATCAATGGATAAGGCATGGTAAGCATTCTTCACGGCTACAGGCAATGTCAGGTCATGGAACTCATGTTTGAAGCCGGGGAGCTTGTTGACGGCAGCGGAAAGGGGTTTCCAAGGCAGCCCAAGCGCTGCGACCGTATCCCACACGCCGATAAACTCAATGTCTGCCCACATATTGTGGTGCCTTTCGCGAAATTCCTGTGCTTTGGCTTTTCGCGCATGACAATCACTGATCTGGTAAATCTTGTAGGCTTTGGCGATCAGTTCTGGTCGGGATTTGGGTAGGATGCCGAACATCTCGATGAAACCTGCAAGGCTGCGCACGGTGGTGGCGCCGCGGCTGAAGCCGAACAGATAGATCTTATCCTTGGCCTGATAATTCTCGAAGATGAACTGATAGCATTCCATCAGGTTCTTGCTGATACCAAGCCCAGTGGCATTGCCCAGTAAACGCGTAACACGAGAGCGGTGCGCTTTCGTGCCCAATCCGCGATCATAAAACAGCACTTGCCGTTTGGTTCTGTTTTCGCAAATCCTGAAGAGCTTATAGACGTTCGTGTCCGGGCCTTCGCCGCCCTCCTGACCGGTTCCGTCTGAAAACACCACTATGTTCTTCACCATGGCCTACCTCTCAAAACTGCAGTGTCACTTAAACTTAATCAGCAAACGCAGGTAAGTACAGCTTATGCGAGTATCTACACCTCATGCACCCCACACATTCTCATGAGCCAGACAAAAAGAAACCCGGAGAGGGGGATCTCCGGGCTTCTGTTTTAGAAGAGAGGGTTCGGATGGAGGTGGCCGTCCTAGCCCTTATGCTTCTGGCAAAAAGGCCAGCCCCTCTTCTTTGAGGTGGATGAAGGCTTCTGCACCTGTTGGAATGACCGTTGCACTCAGGTTGTGATCAATGGCGAACAACTTGCCAAATCCAGTGTTGAGGGAGTACTGGATCTGGTTGCCGAGATAAGCTGCGTAAGCAATGCCCGCAGCGATGCCATTGGTCCCATCTTGTGTAACGGTGATGCCTTCTGGACGGATCGCCAGCTTACCGTGCTGACACGCCGGACCAGAGTAAGGCAGAACAACAGAGGCCCCACCAACTTTCAGTGAAACTGTGCCTTCACTGAAACCTGCAATCTCACAATCCACCACGTTTGCATCACCAATAAAGTCAGCAATAAACGCGGAATTCGGCTGGTTGTAGAGCTCTCGCGGAGTACCAGACTGTGCAATCTCCGCTTTATTCATCACGATGATGCGGTCAGAAACAGCCATCGCTTCTTCCTGATCGTGCGTCACATAGACAGCGGTCAGGCCAAGCTTTTGCTGGATTTCGCGGATCTCTTCACGTACATGACGGCGTAGCTTTGCATCAAGGTTTGAGAGCGGCTCATCAAGCAGCAGAACCTCAGGCTCCAGCACAACAGCACGAGCAACTGCCACACGCTGCTGCTGGCCACCGGAAAGCTCACTTGGCAGGCGCTCACCATACCCAGCCAGACCAACCATAGCCAAGCCTTCTTCTGCTTTGGCTTTGGCTTCCTTGGCAGGCACCTTATTGACACGCAGGCCGTAGGACACGTTGTCGACCACGCTCATATGCGGGAAGAGTGCGTAGGACTGGAACACCATGGACACGTTGCGGTACGTCGCCGTTAGATGCGTGACGTCCTTGCCACCGATGTAAATAGTGCCTTCAGTTGCAGCTTCCAGCCCGGCGATGAGACGCAGAGTGGTGGTTTTGCCGCAACCACTTGGGCCCAAAAGAGTGACAAGCTCGCCCTGCTGGATTTCCAGGTTGAGAGGCTTCAGTGCGGTGACAGAACCGTATTTTTTGACGACATCCCGGAACTGTACAGAGCCTGCTTTTTGCATAATAGACATGATTTACTCCAGAAACTCCAGGACTAAGCTGAAGCCAGCTCTTTGTTTTTGTTTGAGGTTTGCAGACGGTTCTGACGACGCAACTTGCGCTGCCCAATGACGACCTGCAGCAGCAGGATTGCCACGAGCATGGTGATGATCAGCACAGAGGAGTACGCAATCGCGATGCCGTACTCGCCATGTTCAACACGGCCCACGATGAACGAGGTTGCCATGTTGTGGCGCGCACTCACCAGGAAGATCACCGCACTCACAGAAGTGATTGCACGAACGAAGCTATACGCCAGAGCTGCAAGGATCGCTGGCCCCATCAAAGGCAGGATCACCTTGCGAACAGTGGTGAAGCTGTTTGCTCCAAGCGTGATGGAGGCTTCATCAAGGCTCTTATCCAGCTGGGACATAGCCGCGATACCACCGCGCACACCCACTGGCATGTTACGGAATACGAACACGATGATCAGGATGATACTGGTGCCAGTCAGCTCAATTGGTGGTGTGTTGAAGGCCATGATGTAAGCTACACCAATCACAGTGCCCGGAATTGCAAAGCTGAGCATTGTGCTGAACTCAAACAGGTTCTTGCCAGCAAACTTCTGACGCACCAGCAGGTAGGCAGTGAGCAAACCAACAACCGCGGTGAGAGGTGCCGCGATGGTGGAGATGGTCAGCGTGGTGAAGTAGCTGTCCCACGCCACACCCGTCCAGCGGATACCGTTATTGAAGCTGACAGAGAATGCCCGAATGTAGTGATCCAGCGTAAAGGTGTTATCGTAACCCCAAAGCTTCACGAAGCTGCCGAATACGATCATGGAATAGACAACAGCTGTGAACGCAGCCCATGGCAATGCAAAGCCGTAGCATGTCCATTTAAGCGCAGAGTTCAGCGGCGAATGCTGGCCGGAGTCAGCCTTGCCTGTCACAGTCGCATAAGATTTTTTGCCAAGCCACAAGCGCTGCGCCACAAAGGCAGACAGGGTGAGCATGAGCAAGACGACAGCCAGAACAGCTGCTCTGGATGGGTCAGCCACAGCACCGACAATGGCAAAGTAGATCTCAGTAGACAGGACGTTGAAGTTGCCGCCCAACACCAACGGGTTACCGAAGTCGGCGATACTTTCAATGAAACCAAGCAGGAAGGCATTTGCCAGACCTGGGCGCATCAAAGGCCATGTGACGTTCTTGAAAGTCTGCCACTGACTTGCGTTGAGGGTTTGAGAAGCTTCTTCCATGGATGGGCTTACGCCCTCAACCACACCGATGAGCACAAGGAAAGCAATCGGCGTAAAGGAAAGCAGTTGCGCGAGATAAATGCCGGAGAAACCGTAGAGCCAACGGCTTTTCGAGATGTCAAAAACATCATGCAGCACATCTGTCACTACACCAGCACGGCCGAACATGAGGATCAGCGCCAAACCAATCACAAAGGGAGGGGTGATGATTGGAATAATGGTGAGGATGCGCAGCAGCTTTTTCGCAGGAAACGCGGTTTTGGTCGCGACCAGCGCAAAGGCGAGGCCGAGGAGGGTTGTACCAGCACCGGTAAGCACTGCGAGAAAAACGGAGTTCCAGGCCGGACCGCATGTTCTGCCACCAGCAAGGCAGGCAAGGCTCCAGATATCGCTGGAAAAGAAACGCCCGAAGAAGGCAGTTATGTCGATGCTGCCATCTGACACTTGAAAAGCGCGGATGAGGATTTGGGAAACCGGATAGAAAACAAAGGTAATCACCAAAGCAATAATGAGGCCGATGCTGCCAACGATGAACGCATCACCGCGGCCCTGACCAAGACCAGAAATGCTTGTGGTGAGGATAAAGAGGAGAGCCCCGGCGGTTATCATCGCCCCAGAGCCAAAGCCAACTTGACCGGCTGCCACTGAACCGAAGTTGAGGGCATCAACGAACAGTTCCGGCCCGACTCTGCCAATTGCAAAGCCCTGCGCAAACAACAGAGCAAGGCCTGTCATAGACAGAATAACAAGGGCCTTTGCCCGGGTTCGCTCATCTTTCAGCAAAGCAAACGACAGGCCGATACCGACGAATGCCAATGCTAATGGAACAAACCACCAGCGGCCATAAAGCAGAGCTTGGAAGAGGGCAGGTGCAGCGTCTTCGCTAAGGAATTCGCTGAACAACCAACTAAAAGACCAAAAGCCGCTTTCTACTGAGTACCAGGGAAATATGCAAAATCCCACTATTCCGGCGGCGAGCCAGAGCGCAATTGTCTTTCGCATGATGTTGATCCGAGAGTTTTGTATTGGCGCGAGCGCGAATACGATGCAACGCATATGGGGTGAAGGGCGGACAGAGAATAAGTCCGCCCTTCAACGCTCGATTTACTTAGTGAGAAGCGTTTTTAACTTCTACGTTCCAGCGCTTTAGCAGGCGCTCACGAGTGGAACGCTCACCATATGTTGCAAAGTCGTAGTCGATCAGCTTGATGCTTGCCAGATCTGGGGACTCAGGAGCAACGGATGCTTTGGAGTTGGAAGGAACCTGGAAGGACTTCACTTCAATAGAGCGGGACTGAACTTCTGGACGCAGAGCGTATTCTACAAACTGTTTTGCCAGCTCAGGGTGCTTTGCACCTTTGATCACGCTCACAGCGCCAACTTCGTAACCAGTACCTTCACATGGCGCCACGATCTTCAGCGGGAAACCGGAACCTGCCAGCTTAACCATGTCATGCATGAAGCCGATAGAGATGGTGGTTTCACCGCGAGCAGCAGCTTTACTTGGTGCCGAACCGGATTTTGTGTACTGGTTCACGTTCTTGCCGATTTCAGTCAGCAAACGGTAGGCTTCATCTTCACCGAACAGCTGAACGAAGGTTGCCAGCTCAGTGTAAGCAGTGCCGGAGCTGTTCGGGTTCGCAACCTGAATTTCGCCGGTGTACGCAGGGTTTGTGAGGTCTTTCCAGCAAGCTGGAGCAGGCAGGCCGCGCTCTTCCAGAACTTCAGCGTTATACGCAATGCCGAGTGCGCCAGCGTAGATGCCAACAGTGCCGCCATTGGAGATTTTGTGCATGTTGGATGCCCAACCCAACAGGTCGCTGGTATCAACGCCTGGATCCTGTGTCAGGCCCTCAAATGCTGCGATCAGGTGTGGATCGCCAGTACCGCCCCACCATACGTCAATCTTAGGGTTGCTTGCTTCTGCACGTACCTGAGCGAGTGTTTCGCCAGTGCTTTTGCGAACCATCAGAACTTCATTACCGGTTTCATCCTCAAAACCGCGTGCCATCAGCTCACACCAGTCCTGCTCAGCACCGCAGACCATGTTGAGTTCTTCAGCAGAAGCTGTTGCTGGAAGTGCAGCAAGAAGGCCAACAGCAGCAAGACCACCTAAAAGAGCGTTTTTCATTATCTTCTCCCAAGTCTAAACGCATGTAGGTGTAACAACTTACAAGTACACCCACATATTCCCGTAACTTGATTTGAAAATTACATGAAACATCACAGGAGTGCTTATGCTTTACCGTTAAGTATGTTCTTATTTAGCAGATATATATTTTAAATGTTACATTTATTACAGAATTGAGTTACATATGAAATATTAGAATTATTGATGGGAAGGCACTTTCACGTGCATTGTCGCCGCAATCTGAAGAAAATCAAAAACGACCTCCAAGTATGCGTCTGGGAGCATGGTACGGGTTGCGAGGAAGGTTACATAAATGACCGAGAGTTGGGATAGGTCACCCTCAAAGGTAGCTGTCGTTGATGACGACCCGGCTATTCGCGAGGTCTTGCAGGAACTGCTGCATGAATATGGATTCCAGGCACTGCCGTGTCACGGAAGCAAAGAACTCATCGCGCTCAAAGAGCTGGAAAGCCTTGATCTGGCAATCATCGATCTGAAGCTGGATGGTGAAAGCGGCATGATGCTCGCACAGCGCCTACGCACGTCCTATGACTTCCCGATTATCCTGCTCACGGGCACGGGAGATGAGGTAGACAAGATCGTTGGACTGGAAACCGGTGCTGATGACTTTTTGATGAAGCCGTTCAATCCGCGAGAACTGATCGCCCGCATTCGTGCGGTTCTGCGTCGTTACAAGCGCAACGTTCCTGCAGAACCGGAGTCCACAGTCGCGCTCGCTGCACCTCAAGCTCTCAGCGCTGGGATCATTCCTCTCGGTGAACTCTCTTTCATCTGCGATGAGCGGCGGTTACTGGACAAGAACCTACGGGAAATTAGCCTGACAAACTCTGAGTTACGCCTTCTGGAGTTTCTCATAGAGAACCCGAACCGCCCGATTGATCGCGTAGAACTACTGGAGTATCTAGGGGGCGATCTTTCCCGCTATATGGACCGCACCGTCGATGTTTTGATCCTGCGTTTGCGCCGGAAGATTGAGGCCAATCCATCCAAGCCGGTCTTTTTGCAGACCCGTCGCGGTAAAGGCTATGTCTTTGCGCTGGATGAGACCGCAGTAGACCTGTCATGACCTTTCTGCCCCAACGCGTGAAAGCTCTGCTTTCCATCAAAACACGTTTGCTGGCAGCCATCACGCTGCTGACTTTTGCAACTTTGTTTGCAGGGTCGATCGCGTGGTACTGGCTGGACCAAGCCAACGTGAAGCTCGTTGGGCATTACCAAAAAACCATTGAAGCAATCGCAAGCTCACTCCAACTGGCTAATAAATCGGCAGGTCTGGTGAGTTCAGCTCCCTTCATCCTGAATCTTTCCTCGGTCTATCAGATCGAGAATGAAGGCTCTCGCTTGCTTGTTGAGCTGAGTAAGGCAGAACAGCAATATCGAGACAATTTCCCACTTGCACGGCAACAGGGCAGTCTCGGGCGTTTTCTGCCGCAAGTGCAGCAAAACCTCTCGCTCATGCGCTCTCAGGTGGCTGTGCTGGTCAACGCAGCCCAGCAAATCAGCGAGTCTGAGGATCAGGTTCGTACCCTGCTTGTTGACCTCTCCAAGATGGAGCGCCTTGCAGTCAAGAACTCCTCCACGTTTTACCAGAATGCAGAGGAACGTGAGGCCTGGCAAGGAATTGGGCAGGCTGCCAACCTATTGATTTCCGCCGCACATGTAACTGATTTCCTCAGTCTGGGCGAGCTGCGTCGCCGCTATCATCTGCAAATGGCTGAGTTGGAGGGCATAACTGCCCTTGAGGTTCAGGAAGCCGTTGCAGCACTGAAGACAATAGCAGAGGACAACGCAGGCCTTTATGCCATTCGTCATCTGGCGATGGCGGGACAACTGGAAGCCCGCAACGCGCTTTTCAAAATCAAATCCAGCGCGCAGGTGATCAACCAGCTGGTTGCTGAGTTTGTTCGTCTGTCAGGTGAAGAAATCTCCAAGCAACGGCAAGAAACATCCTCTTACATCTCCAGTGCACAGCTCGTTGTGCTGCTCACTGGCATCGCAAGTATTCTTCTGGCTTTGATGTCAGCGCATTACATTGCTGGTTACGTGACCAAGAACATCAATCACATCTCTCACGCCATGTCCAGCCTGGCCAAAGGAGATCACACCACCGTGCTCCCACGACCTGCGCGGCAGGATGACGAGATCACGCGACTGTTGCATTCCTTCCGCATTTTTCGCGCCAATTCCATTCGGTTGCGCCGTATTTATGGCCAGTTGCAACGCAAGACAGAGCTGTTCGAGACCACCTTTAACTGCATCGCTGAAGGGCTGGTTCTGACCAACGATGCCCATGATATGACGGCCTGGAACCCACGGTTGGCAGCAACGCTTCGCATCAATGAAGCAGAGATTGAAAAGGCCAGAGACATCCGCGTGTTGATCCAGAACTCCGGGTTCAGATGGAAGGATGAGAACGTCCGTCCACATGGCACACGCTTCCGCTTTGCAGAACTGATTGATGATGACGGCATCCTGATCGAAGTGCGCAAAAGTCCCTTACCAGAAGGCGGTGCAGTCTGGTCATTCTCTGACGCAACGGACCGTCGCTTTGTTCAGGAACAGGCACAACAAAAACAAAAGCTCGAAAGCCTTGGCCAACTAACCGGTGAAGTGGCCCATGACTTCAACAACATCTTGACCAGTATCTCTGGCAGCGTCGGAATTATTGAGCGCAAAAGCTCCAAACTCATTGATCTGAAAGGCAACATCCAACGCATTCATAGCGCGGTAGAAATGGCCACAAATCTAACCCAGCGCCTGCTTGCCTTTGCCCGCAAACAGCACCTTGAGCCAGAAGTCGTTGAAATCAACTATCTCATTGAAAGTGTGGCCGAGATCATTTCATTGAGCATCGATGAGCGGATCATCCTGACGACAGATTTGCCGGAGGAAGCAACCTATGTGCGCATCGACCCTGGCCAGCTGGAAAGCGCACTGCTGAATCTTTGCATCAACAGCTCCCACGCCATTTCAGATGCGGGTACGATTTCTGTTCGGGTTGTGGCCAACGGGTCCGAGAGTGTTTCCATAAGTGTGACTGATGACGGATGCGGCATGGATCAGGAAACGCTGGAACGCGTTTACGAACCTTTCTTCACCACCCGCCGCACATCTGCAGGGTCTGGACTTGGGCTGAGCATGGTGTTCGGTTTTATCAAGCAATCCGGCGGGCAAATGGGCATCACCAGCGAGAAGGAGGAGGGGACAACAGTGACCCTCGTCATTCCGCAGGCACCACTGGAAGATTTGACGCCTAACACCGCGATTACGTTTGACCAGCCTCGCCGCATTCTGGTGGTTGAGGATGATCTACAAACCCTGTTGCGCGCCAAGACCATGCTGAAAGAGATGGGACTCATCTGTATCGAAGCCAACAGCTACGGCTCCGCTAAAGTGCTCATTGAGAACGGAACCAAGTTCGACATTCTCTTCACAGATGTTCAGCTCGAAGATGGCAAAATCGGCTGGGATCTGGCCGAAGCCAGCATCAAAGCCTGCGCAGACCAAAAAGTGGTTGTCACCTCAGGGCGCTTCCCCAAAGCACTGGAACCACAAACACAAAACCTAGAGCGGATCACACGACTGGCCAAACCTTACAGCAAGGAACAACTGGCCGAAGCTTTGCTCAGCCAGATACAGCAGTTTGAGGCTGCCGGCTAAGACACTGCTTCAGTGTCTGTCTTCCGCCCAGAGCGCATCAATAAACTGGTGTTGATCACAGCCAGCATGACAAGCTTGCGAGAGAGCATAACACCGCGCATCGTGGCAAAACTCTCTGTCTTTTATACTGCAGCCCTTGCCAGCTGATACTGCGTCGCCGCACTCAGGCGCAAAGGCATTTGAAACAAGACCTTCAGAAAGGTCGGTTTTCTTCGGTTCAAACAATCTCGATAAAGAAAGCATAGTCAGTTGCCTTTATTCTACGAAGTTTTCGCGGAGAACCACGGGCACAAAGTGGATCAGATATAGGGTTAAAGCGAGTGCAAACAGGAGCCAGGCCAGTAGCATCACATCCAGATCAGGGAAGAGCAGTGGACCGAGAGAGCGGGCCAGACAGGCGCTTATGAGAGACAGGATCGCGGCGCCTAGTAACTTTGGAAGTTTCAAAGAATAGCCCGCATGTCGCAGACCCGCGATGGTCAAAACCATGAAGGTTGCCAGAGACAAGCCGCCGATGAAGATCATGTGCTGACCGGAAACATAAGAACCTGCAGAAAGCAGCCCAAGCAACCCGCCGGCCTCCAATGCAAAGCCAGTTCCAAAGAACCAATAGACCAGGTAGAGCGCTTTCGCGAAGGTGGTTCGCAAAGAGCCTGCCACATGCCAGTCCTGCAAGATGTTGAGCACCGCACAGGCAGAGGACAGCGCCAGCCATCCTTGCAGAGCATCAGAAACACCCAACACCTTGGCAAGAGTAAACGCGGAGATGCAGAACAGCGCCGCACGCCTCATTGGTGGACGAGGAACAAAAACGGCGCCATCATCTCGCGTGGCCAACGCATCATTCACAATCACCATGGAAACCGGAGCAAGAGCCGTGAGGACCATCAGGACGAACGCACCTTCCGCAATCGCAAGTCCCTTATTGAGAACGCCAATCTCCAAGTATTCCCAAAAGCACACAAGCTGGGCTGTGCAAAGCATAAGCACCGACCACATAAGATGCCGCATCTTGGCACGCCATAGTCGGGGCAAGATAACAATCAGTAGCGCCGCGGGAAAGAAAGCCTGAACCACGAACACGACAGTCGGCGAAAGCACACCAAGCATCCAGAACGCGATACGTCCTGCCAACCAAAGTGCCCCCAAACCCGCCAATTGTGCGCCCGCAATCTTCGGTGTGTTTGACCAGGAGGGCACAGCAGTCGTCAAAAAACCCGCCATTGCGCCCGTGAAAAAGCCAAAGAACATCTCATATTGATGAAAGAGAAGAGGGTCTGCATCCAGCGGCACTGGCAGGACATCTGCAAGCACAAGTCCCCACACGACGATGGAGAACACGGCATAGAGTGCTGATAGCGGAAAGAAGACCCGGAAACCTTCAGAGAACACCGGAGCATCAAAGAACGAGGCCTGTTGGCGAGGTGTATGTGCAAGATCCGTCATACCAGCTGCTCCCAGTTGCTCATGTTAAACAGCTGCGCAATCCGGTCATCCGCCAGTAAGCTTGCCTCAAGTTCCAAAAGGTTTCGACGCGTACGCTCGGAGCGGGTCAATGGCACCTCGTACTCCTTGGCAAAATGCCCCGGATCTGGCGCCATAATCAAAACACGGTCACTCAATGCCAATGCTTCGGTCACATCATGAGTGACCATTAAGACAGAGCACTGTTTTTCATCAACTTCATGCAGCACAAGCCGGTAAAGATCGCGGCGACGGCCAATATCGAGTGCGCTGAAAGGTTCGTCTAAAAACAACAGGTCAGGCTCCACCGCCAGTGCACGGGCCAACGCACCACGCTGGCGCATGCCACCGGAGAGCTCTGAGGGATACTTGATCAGATCATCCTCAGTGAAACCCATGGCATAAGCAACGGTCCGCGCTTTTTTCATACGCTGGAACTTAGAGAGTTTTTGCCCCTGAAGACCAAAGCTGATGTTGTTCAGAAGGCTCTTCCATGGCAGCAACCTGTGTTCCTGAAACAGGATCGCCGTTCGATCCTCAGTGCTTGAAATTTTCCCCGTGCTTGCCTCAATCAATCCCGCTGCGATGCGCAGAAATGTCGACTTCCCGCAACCGGATGGACCGATGATGCTGACAACTTCTCCTTTTTTCAGCTCCAGCGCACTCGGCGCCAGTGTTTGCTGCAAAGGATGGTAGCGGTGGTCTTCCACTGAGACAGATAAAACGGATGGCTTTGTCTCTGCTGAGCCTCTTGGCACAACGGAGAGCTGGGGAGCTGCATCATTCAGCATGCTTCCAACCCTCCACATAGTCTTTGACAGGGTTGAGCAACATACCTTCGATGACCAGCAGCAGACCAACAACCACAACAATCCACGCCATGGTAGACGCGGTATCGATGTTGACGCGTGCTTCGGCAAGGCCAGCGCCAATGCCACGCGTGCTGGAGAGAAGCTCTGCCATCACCACAACTTTCCAGCTCAACCCCAACGCTGTTGCCCATGCCGGAAAGAGGTAGGAGACGATCTGCGGTGCCTGCACCTGCCAGAACCGCTGAACCAGCGGCACATGAAAACTCTGCGCCATCTCATCCAGCTCCTTCTCCCGCATCCGCACGCCTTGCAAAGCGCCTGCGAAAATGAGCGGGATCGTTGAGATGAACACTGTAAAGATCGGCGTGCCGTCATCGCCGCCAAACCACAGCAGCGCAAGCACGATCCATGCAATCGGCGGCACCCCAAGGGCCACGGTAATAAACGGCTTACAGAGTAGCGACAGTGTGTTGGACCAACCGGCTATCAGGCCAAAGAAAATACCAAAAGTGCTGGCAAGCAGAAAGCCAGCAAATGCCCGCTTGGCAGTGATCAGAATGTATTCGAGCCTGGATGGCAAAGCGACAAGTTCCACCAACCGGCTCAATGCTTCCAATGGCGCAGGCAACACCAGAGACCCGAATGTCTCAAAACCGACTTGCCATAGCGCGAAAATGAGAAATACCCCCGCCAGAGTGCCCCAACCACTCCAAAGTTTACTCATTAACGTCGATAGCATGTGATGGATCATCAGGTATTTCTCGTTGTGTGTTGGGCTCAGCAGACCAGGCGACCGCAACCTCTGCGCGGCCTGTCAAGCCAGCATCGCTACAGATAGAAATCTGCGTTCGGTAGTTTTCCGCCAATGATGGATGGGTTCTTTTCCGCCAGAATGGAGTAGAACTGCTCCAACTCGGCCTGAATGTCTTTGGCACGCTCCGCTGTCAGATGTGTATGCGGAATGGACTTGGCAATCACGGGTGCGGGCAATGTGATGCTTTCAGATGCAACAGCCGCCGCTTCCTTGGGGTTTGCCTTCACCCACTCAGTGCCGGTGACACAGGCTTTGTGGAAGCCTTCAATCAGCTCTGGCTGTGCATTGAGCAGATCTTCATGCACCATCATGCCTGCCATCGGGAAGCGACCTTCGCCGCCCGTCACAGACGTCCATTCACTGGCCAAATCTATAGAACGATGGATCGACTTGCCCATCTTTTTGCCTTTGACCATACCCGCTGTCGCAGCCGGCTCTGGCAGAACGCAATGCTTGATGCGACCTGAGAGCAGAAGCTGTAATGCTTCAAACGGGGTGCTGACATAGTGCAAGGAGTAGTCTTTGCCCTCTGTCAGCCCGTTTTGCTGCATGACGCGGCCAAACACCAGGTCCGGCATATCATTTCGGAAGAACATGCCGATTTTCTCACCGGCCAGATCCGCAGGGGACTTCACAGAACCATCATAGCTGAGCACATAAAGCATGCCCCAGGTCATGATGTTCAGCATCTTCACGGGAAGGCCTTTGTTGGCGAGGTTTGCGGCAACATAAGACGGGGTGCCCGCCAATTTCCAGTCACCGGAAACGAAACCAGCGCGCAGGACATCTGGTGACTTGTAAACGGAGAAATCTACTTTCTCTGTAAAGTCAGAGAGCAAGCCTTTATTGGCAATGTAAGACAGCACAACAGATGGCCCCACTGGCGGACCATGCAGAGCCAGCGCCGGATTGGCCGCTTGAGCCACAAATGGCAGCGTACTACCCAGAGATGCAGCAGCGGTAAACCCTGCAGTGTGCGAAAGAAAAGAACGACGTGTGATCATTTTTGAGTTTCCATCGAAACGGGATAGAAAGCGAACGGCTCGCAAATGCGAATGAATTGCAATTACTGTAAATCACGATCACTCCTTCGCTTATTTGACAAAAGTCAATAACCTGAAGATTAAACTCATATTAAAGCAATTTAAGACGTGAAACCCTGCCTAAAGGCACCAAGATGCGCGGGAGCTTTGTGCGACTTGCCCGAAATCGCACAATCTCTCTTTGGTAGGGGAAAGCCTCCCACGCACCTATGTTCCTGCAATTATGCAGAAACTAGGTAAACTGCTGCATGGTCTTTTTGAGCCTCAGCTTTTGGAAGAAGTTGCCATTCCCGGAGGGGAGGCGCTTGGTCACGAACTTGCCCTCATAGGCGTCAAAGTGATGGTACCAAGGCGCTGGCTTCAATGGCCCGCGACCCAGCAGCAGCTTAATGGCTTGCGCTCCAACCACCCCCGCAGCCAACTGGCAGCCCGCAGCAGTGGATGGGCCACGCTCCTCCTTCAGGTTCAGCTGAGAAGTGTCCACCAGTGAATGGCGATGCAATGCGCTTGGTGCCAAACCCAACAAAAATTTGAAGTACTGATGTAACTCGTCTTCCCCTTCAAACTGGAAATAGTCCTCAAAGCTCATGCCATCCGGAGTAAAACACAGATAAGCAGTGCCCATACCAAGCGGAGCAGCCGTAACCGCTGGAATCCCGAGTTCGCGACACTTTGCAAAAACCTTTCTGCGCATACCCAGCACAAAGAAGTCGAAGCCATCGACAAACATATCAACGCCTTCCAAAAAGGCATCTATGTTCTCATCGGTTACACCATCCGGAAAAGCCCGCAGATCCACCTCTGGATTAATATTACGCACCTGTTCAGCCATCACTGAAACCTTAGGCTCTTGCAGGGTGCTGACAGTGGCCCCAATCTGGCGATTAAAATTGACGATGTCGAAGTGATCGAAATCAGCCACGCTGAACGCACCGATTCCCAATCGAGCCAATGTGACAGCATGAATGCCGCCTACACCGCCCATACCAGCGATCGCAACACGCTTACCACGCAGAGTTTGCTGCTCTTCCGGTGTCACCCAACCAATGTTGCGGGAAAAAGCAGCGTCATATGAAAAGCCTGCACATGTGCCTGATTTAGACCCTTGTGCTTGAGATGCAGCTAAAACAGTCAACATCTTCCTCCACTAATAAAATTTCCAATCAGTGCGAGTAATAAAACCGCACACAAACAAATATTTATCGATTGCACACAAACTTATTGCACAACCTAAACAAGCTTATCTTTTACAAACTAAGTATATGTCAATATTATTTATAATATTAACGTTAATAATATTTTTGCTCTATTCAAATCAATAAAGTCATATCAGATTTATAACTTTAGGTAATATCGATTTTTATTCTCACTTGCACAACGTTGTTCAAGTAAAGGTTATTGAGCATGAGCAATACAATTAAATCAGAAACAGCCCACGAAGCCCAAAAAGCACGTCGTTTTTCCATTCACAGAAGAAGGGTGAAGCTGCAAAACACACCGCCCAAGAATGTTATTTTCAAGCTCGCGGACACACCTGATGAACTCTCTCAGGCTTGCAGATTACTCTACGAGTCCTACACTCAAGTCGGCTATATGAAGGAGGACGGGAGTGGCTATCGGTTCACCCCGTTTTATGTCCTCCCATCCTGCTACACGCTCATTGCAAAGCAGGGTGATACCGTCATTGGCACCACCACCATCATCATAAAGTCTCTTGAAGAGCTGCCCGTGGAGCAGATTTTTTCACTCAAACACATTCAACGCTGGAACCGTTGGATCGCCGAAGCGTCCTCACTAACTATTCATCCTGATTATCGCTCACAGGATGGCGCACTCATCCACGCTCTATTGAAGTACATGTTTCAAGTTGCCCGTGAAGATCTGGGCATCCACGATCTTGTGATGGCCTCCACTCCAAAACACATGGTTTTCTATGAGGCCCTCCTGCTCTTTCGCAGATTGAGTGAGGAGGTGATCGATGCGTTTGATTATGTAAACGGCACAACCGCGACGGGGGCCTATCTAAATTTCACAGAAATGCACCAAGACTATGCGGCGATGTACAAAGACGCTCCGGACGAGCAAAACGTGTTCAAATATTACATGGAATACGAGTTCAGCAACTTCCAAAGCCTTAGCAAAGTCACCTCCGCTTACAACGGTAATCGTTGGCGCCCAGAACACCTTGACCACTTTTTGCACGGACCAATTCAAGGCGCTAACTCGCTCACACGAGAAGATCTTGACCTACTTCGCCGTCACTATCCTTCCCATGACTACGACAAAATTTTCGCTCGTCATAGCCTTTCAAACGCGGCAGCTCTCATTGATACGAACGCAACAGGTGTCATCCAATCCAGCACTGGCAATAAGACACCTATCATCCTCCGCCGCATAGAGGAGGATAGAATTCACCTGACTTCGGAGCGGCCATATGAATTACTTGAAGGGAAAGAACTCCAGCTTCTCCACCAGAACCAACAGGTAGAGCCAATTCGGGTTCAATCCATCACGCTCACGGGAGGGTTAGATGCCACAGCACGATATGACCCAACATCATCACCTGGCATTATGGCTTTGCTGACAAACAAACAAAGAATTTCGCCTCTAGAAGAAGAGACAACCTCAAAAGCACAAAATTATCAAGAGGATGAGCTTGCTCATGTAGGGTAGGCCGGAAGATACCCAAACTGCACGAAACCAACTTAACCTCTCTTGCGGTAAATGCGCAAAACACATCCCTCATAATAATTGTGCGCATTCGCCGCAGGGGTAACCTTGCGTAGATCAAACCAGTATTATTACAGTTTGATATGAGAGTTTTCACATAGCTGAAAAAACAGAAGCGCAAGGAAGACCCCAGATGAGAATTGCTTACACCCTACCAAAAGGGAAACTGGTGCTGACAGAGCTTTCCGAGAAACTTCGGGAAAACGGCATACGGACTTGCGGTATCGTGCAGGCAGATACGGTCAACGAAGATCGCCATCGCTGCGACATGGACGTTCTGGTCCTGCCAAACGGACCACAGATTTCCATCACACAATCCCTTGGCAAGGAGTCTTCCGGCTGCCGATTAGACACATCAGCCCTCGCGCAAGCTGCAGGCGAAGTTACTCAGCGGATCGACGAGCCGTTTGACGTGTTCATCCTGAACAAGTTTGGTGAGCAGGAAGCCAATGGCAGCGGTTTTCGTGATTTGATTGTGAAAGCCCTGGAAAGCGGAGCATCTGTCCTTGTTGGTACCAACCACATCAACATCGATGCTTTTAAAGAATTCTCCGGTGGCATGGCAGAGTTCGTAGAACCAAACGTTGCTGATCTCACCGCTTGGGTTGAAAATCGCTAGGCACTGATAATATGGATCATTCGCTACGGCGTATGCGAATGATCCTCTCTATTCCCAATACGTAAGAGTGGTAATTATTCTTCACCTCTTTGCAGCGCAAAGAGTTTTGAGGAAATAAGCTCACGGCGCTGTTGATCTTGTCCGAGGCGGAAAGACGTCTCCACGAAATCAATGTGCCGGTGCGCGGCCTCTTCAGCCTTTGCGCCATTTCGCGTGAAGATAGCCCTGCCGATCTCCTCGTGCTGCTCTAACAACTGCTCCCCAGTCCCATCAATAGAGCGCAAGAACTCGCGATTATAGAAGACACCCTTCTGCGTCAGCTCATAGATGGAAGACATCATATGAATAAGCATGGCATTGTGACCAGCATCCACAATCGCCAAATGGAACGCGATATCATTCTTCTTTGAAGCAATATCGTCGCCATTGGCCTGCGCTTCCCGCAGGTTTACGAGAATAGCCTCAAGTCGCTCAAGATCCAGTTTGGTTGCTCGCTCAGCAGCCAGACGAGCTGCAAAACCCTCCTGAACACGTCGATATTCAAGGTAGTCATAAAAAGCCGTCTGATTGCGGCTGATCAGATTGATCAAGGCAGGGCTCATAGCTGCACTGATAAGAGGCGCTATGAACGATCCTTCACCGTGACGGATAGCAATGAGGTTGGAATCCTCCAGCCGCTTCAGTGCTTCACGAACCTTCGGACGAGAGACACCCATACGCTCAGAAATATCTCTTTCAGAGGGCAGCTTCGTCCCCTCTTTCAGCACGCCGGCCAAAATGAGTCCCTCAATCTGCTCAGTTACAGAATCCACCACTGTATCGTGGTCGATAGGCTCAAAAAGATAATCTACAGACACCATTTTACACTTCCTGCCGGTCACAATTCCAATATTGGTCGATTTTATTTTCCAATTCAAGGGGAAGAGCGCCGAGAGCCACAATATTGATATATCAAAGCATGTATTACGCACTAATACGTTGTTTTACAGCGAATTTTCTGCCCCTTAGGTATGCAAATCCAATAATCCTACGCATCCACACCATTAGTATTTACCCGCGTGTCAAGCCCGAAAAACGGCTAAAACTGCAAAATATATTTCTTGATTTATTTCAGAGGTCAATATTATTTACCATCAGTCAGCTGCTTGGGAGGACAGCGCAAAAGCGCGTTTAGCAGCCGAATGCCATTTGGAGGAAACATGAAAAAATCTGTCTTAAGCCTTGCTCTCGCCGCCTCTGTAGCTGCATCTGTGCTCGCAGCTCCTATCGCAAACGCAGCCGACAAGCTGCTGCTGAAGACACCAATTGCCTTCTCAACCTCTCTGCCAGGTTTGGGAAGCCCAATTCCTCGTGTCGCTGACCAGCTGAAGCTGATGTCTGGCGGCACCATCAAAATGAAGGTGTATGAGCCGGGCAAGCTGGTTCCACCATTTGAAATCCTCGACGCTGTTTCTTCAGGCAAAATCAATTCCGGCTACACAACGGCGGGCTATTGGGCTGGTAAAATTCCTGCAGCTCCACTGTTCTCTGCTGTTCCTTTTGGCCCGGAAGCTGGTGAATATGCGGCTTGGCTTTACTACGGTAACGGCCTGTCCCTGTACCAGGAAATGTACGATCAGGCTGGCTACAACGTAAAAGTTATGCCATGTGCGATCATCGCTCCAGAGACATCCGGCTGGTTCGCTAAGGAGATCAATTCTCCTGAAGACCTGAAGGGTCTGAAAATGCGCTTCTTCGGCCTTGGCGGTAAAGTTATGCAGAAGCTTGGCGTTGCAACTTCTCTGCTGCCAGGCGGTGAAATCTTCCCGGCGCTTGAGAAAGGCGCGATTGATGCGACCGAATTCTCCATGCCTGCCATTGACGCACGCCTCGGCTTCCACAAACTGGTAAAGTATAATTACTTCCCAGGTTGGCATCAGCAGGCGACCGTCTTCGAACTGCTGATCAACAAAGACGTTTGGAACAAAGCAAGCGACACTCACAAAGCGATCATTGAGAACGCATGTAAGGCATCTGTTACCGACAGTTTTGCTGAAGGTGAAGCGATCCAGCACGAAGCTCTGCTCGACAACGTCAACAACAACGGCGTTCAGATCAAGCAGTGGTCTCCTGAAATGCTCGACGTGTTCCGTTCAACATGGAACGACGTTGCTCAGGAAGAAGCTGCAAATGATGCATTCTTCGCAAAGGTTCTGACTGACCTCAACCAGTTCCGCGATAACTACAAAATCTGGAAAGAAAACGCGTTCCTGCCGCGTAAGTAATAAAAACTTGGGAGCGGCTTTTCCTTGCCGCTCCCAATTCTACTATTGGCCTCAGCCTTCCAGACCAGATAGTTGCGGCGTTGACCTGCAAGAGTGAATGCTATGATAAAAAATCCTCAGGACACTTCAGATCCAATTGAGCTCTTTGAAGAAATTCTCGAGCACGAAGACACTGACAAACAACCCATAGCCGTTGCACTGGATCACTTTGTAAAAGGCGTTGGCCACGTTGTAATGTGGGCCAACCTGCTGCTGATCCTTGCAATCGTCACTCAGGTAACAATGCGTTATCTGTTTAACTACAACTTCCCTAAGCTTGATGAACTTCAGTGGCACATCTACGGTCTGGTGACCATGGTGGGCATCTCCTACGCGCTGGTCACAGACAGTCATGTACGTGTGGATCTGCTGCACATGCAGCTGAGCCCGCGGACACAGCGTTTCATTGAAATCATCGGCATTTCTGCGCTTTTGGTTCCTTTCATCTATCTCATGGTGGATCAGGGCTACGACTATTTCTACGACAGTTTCCGTGTGAGTGAACGCTCCTCCAGTCCTACTGGCTTGCCTGCGCGTTGGGCACTCAAAGCAGTCATCCCGCTAAGCTTTATTCTGCTGGGAGTTGCAGCACTCGCCCGCCTTATTCACGACGTTCACGCAATCTGGGTCAACAGTGAGAGCGAGCGTAAAGGCAAGGGCATCCGCCTGATCCTCCTCGCATTCTTTGGCTTTGCTATTGTTGCGTACGGTTTGTCTTTCCTCGTCGAGACCACCGAAGAGAAACTCGTCATCGCGATGTTCCTGAGCTTCATCGCGCTGCTCTTTTCCGGTTACCCTGTTGCATGGGTTCTGGCAGGCGTAGGCATTGCGTATTGCGGCTTAGCTTACCTGTTTGACAACGACTACATGGTCTGGACCGGCCTTGAGAGCACTTTCACCGGCCTCGACTACCTGACACTGGGCGCTACCGTAAACCGTGTTTATGCGACCATGTCCAACGCTGTTCTTGTCGCTCTACCTATGTTCATCTTCATGGGTCTGATGCTGGACGAAAGCGGCGTAGCCGAGCGCTTGATGACCTCCATGCAGAAGCTGTTCGGTACAGTGCGTGGTGGTCTCGCAATCACAGTAACGCTCATCGGCATCATCCTTGCTGCTTCCACCGGCATCATCGGTGCTTCTGTTGTGCTGCTTGGTGTGCTGTCTCTCCCATCCATGATGCAACAAAAATACTCCAAGTCACTTGCGGCTGGCGTGGTCTCTGCCTCCGGGACACTGGGCATCCTCATTCCGCCTTCCATCATGCTGGTAATCATGGCAGACCAGATGGCACTGTCCGTTGGTGACCTGTTCATGGCGGCGGTGTTCCCTGGCGTCATCATCGGTATGCTCTACCTCGTGTATATCTTCGTGGTTGCCCTGATCAAACGGGATGCGGCTCCAGTACCTGAAGGTGCGAAGGCACCAGACTGGCACGCCATCAAAGACGTAATGATTGCAGCGCTGCCAACCTTGCTGCTGATCCTTGCCGTGCTGGGCTCTATCTTCGCTGGTCTGACCACACCAACGGAAGCGTCCGGCATCGGCGCGCTGGGTGCAACTGTGCTGGCCCTCGGCTACCGCAAGCTGACATTCCGCAAGTTGGTCAACGTTCTGAAGTCCACCTTCAACACCACTGCTTACATCTTTGCCATCTTCCTTGGCGCCACCATCTTCTCTTACGTCCTGCGTGAAATGGGCGGTGATGCACTGATCGAAGAGATGGTGGCTTCCACCGGCTTTGGTGCCAACGGAACAGTCCTATTCATCCTGTTCATCGTGTTCCTGCTCGGCTTCGTGCTGGATTGGATTGAGATCACCCTGATCGTGCTGCCTCTAATGCGTCCAATCATCAACGGCCTTGGTCTCGACATCGGTGGCTACGGCGTGATTGATGAGCCTGCACTGATCTGGTTCGTGATCCTTGTGGCTGTGACCTTGCAGACCTCATTCCTGACACCGCCCGTTGGATTCGCCTTGTTCTACCTGAAAGGCGTGTGCCCGCCGGAGATCAAGCTGATGGACATTTACCGCGGTATCATCCCATTCGTACTGCTGCAGTTGCTGGGCCTGATGCTGGTGTACTTCCTGCCTCCATTGGCCACATGGCTGCCATCCGTCGCCTATTAGGATGCCGAGATGAACAACGCAGACCTGATCAAGCAATTCGAGAGTATCGTTGGCACTCGCCATGTTCTCAGCGATCCGAAAAAGACAGAACGGTTCCGTAAAGGGTTCCGCTCTGGAGAAGGGGAGGCGATTGCAGTCGTACGTCCCGGTACGCTGCTAGAGCAGTGGAAAGTGCTGGAAGCTTGTGTTGCAGCAGATAAGATCGTCATCATGCAAGCGGCGAACACAGGACTGACGGAAGGCTCTACGCCCAAGGGTACGTATGAGCGCGATGTCGTGCTCATCAACACCAACCGGATGACACAGATTCAGGCTTTGAGTGACGGCAAGCAAATCATCAGCTTTCCCGGCTCTACTTTGTTTGATCTGGAGAAACTGCTGGCTCCACTGGGCCGCCAGCCACACTCGGTCATCGGTTCGTCCTGCATTGGCGCTTCTATCATTGGCGGTGTGTGCAACAATTCTGGCGGATCGCTCATTGAGCGCGGTCCGTCTTACACCGAGCATTCTCTATTCGCACAGCTCAATGCGGATGGTAAGCTGGTTCTCGTCAATCATCTCGGGATTGAACTTGGCAACTCAGCTGAGGAGATTCTGAGCAATCTGGAAAGTGGCAATTACGCTCCAGCCGATGTGAATGACACCAACCAGAAAGCGTCAGACAGTGAGTACCACAGCCGTGTCCGCGATGTGGACGCCGTGACACCGGCGCGTTTTAATGCGGATAAACGCCGTCTTTATGAAGCCAGCGGCTGCGCAGGTAAGCTTGGCGTGTTTGCTGTTCGTCTGGATACGTTCCCCAAAGCAGGTGCTGAGAAGACTTTCTACATCGGCACCAATAATCCAGCAGAACTGACTGAGCTGCGCCGCCATATCCTGTCGAGCTTTGAGAACCTCCCGGTTTCAGCGGAGTACATGCACCGCGAAGCCTATGACATCTCAGAGAAGTACGGCAAAGACACCGTCGTCATGATCAACCACCTCGGTACAGATCGATTGCCAACTTTCTTTGCTCTGAAGGGGGCGGTGGATGCGTATCTGAACAAGATCAGCTTCCTCCCAAAGAACCTGACGGACCGCTTCATGCAAGTGCTTGCGAAGGTTTGGCCGGATGTTCTGCCAAAACGCATGTCTCAGTATCGCAGAGATTACGAACACCATCTCATCCTGAAGATGAGCGATGCAGGCATTGATGAGGCAGGGGCCTTCCTAAAGGACTTTTTTGCATCACGCTCAGGTAACTTTTTCGCCTGTGATGCGAAGGAGGGCAAGATGGCTGCACTTCACCGCTTTGCTGCGGCAGGTGCTGCAATCCGTTACAAAGCAGTGCACGAAGATGCTGCGGAAGACATCCTCGCGCTGGACATCGCATTGCGCCGGGATGATCGCAGCTGGTTTGAGCAATTACCCGCAAATATCGAAGAAAAGCTGATCCACCGGCTCTATTATGGCCACTTCATGTGCCATGTGCTGCATCAGGATTACATCGTGAAAAAAGGTGTTGATGTAGCCGCTCTTAAGCAAGAGATGCTTGAGATTTTAGACACACGCGGCGCGGAATATCCGGCGGAACACAATGTCGGACATATCTATAAAGCGAAACCGGATCTGGTCGAGTTCTATAAGTCCATAGACCCGACAAACAGCTTCAATCCGGGTCTTGGCAAAACATCTCGCTGCAAACACTACCACTGATTTAAAAGCCAGAGTAACCACTCTGGCTTACGTTCTTTTCGTGCTCTCGCGTGCGGAGATTGTGTAGCTCAAATCAACAATCTGAGTTGAAGGTGCACCATCCTCGCCAATCACCATCGCGCCAGCAAGACGACCGATCTCTCGCAGCGGAGTGGTCACCGAGGTGATGCTTGGGACGGTTTCTGATGAGATGCCCAGATCATTAAAACCGCAAATGCCAAGCTCTTCAGGAACGTTGATGCCACGTCGCTGACATTCAAACAGCACACCCACAGATAAGTCATCGTTGTTGCAAAAAACGGCGTCGCACTCGGGAAACTGCGAAGTGAGTTTATCCAGCAGGGTTGCACCCAACCGCACGTTGGAAGGCTCGTTGGTCACCGCAATGCACTGCTCACGTAACTCGCCATTGTCTTTGATTGCTTTTTTGAAGCCAGCCAGACGTTTCAGAGAGCGCGGGTCCATCTGCGCACCAATGAAGCCGATGTTTTTGTAACCCGAATCGATCAGATGTTGCGTCGCCGTTTTTGCGGCCTGATCATGCGAGAAACCAACAATCATATCGATGGGCTTCGGGCTGATGTCCATAATCTGTACAACAGGAACGCCTGCATTCTCAAGCATTTGCCTGGTTTCGTCAGTTTGCTCAAGACCAGAAATGATCACGCCGGAGGGAGTAGGGTTCAGGAATGATCGCAGGATGCGTTCTTCTTCCTGCGAGTCGTAATTGGTGTAACCGATCTGCATATTGAAGCGCGATCCGTGCAACGCATCGCTGATTCCGCCAAGCACATCAGTGAACACGTTGTTGGAGATGGAAGGGACCATAACCACGATGGAGCTGGACTTATTTGACGCAAGAGTAGAAGCAGACTGGTTCGGCACATAGCCAAGTTTTTTCACAGCAATTTCAACTTTCGCACGCAATGCCTCAGACACCTTTTCCGGTGAGCGAAGTGCGCGGGAAACTGTGATTGCGCTAACGCCAGCTTCTCGTCCAACATCTACAAGCGTTGGTTTTGGCATCAAAAAATTCTCCCTATTCCTGAGCGCCTTTGTAGATATTTCAGATACCTCTTGCAAAATGATTGCGCAATCATTTATGATCAAATTCTCTTAGGAGGAAAATTAGGGCCGTGGAAGACTATAAAAAATCAGTATTTGTCGTCATGGGTGTTTGTGGCGTCGGCAAAACTTCAGTGGCACGCGCTTTGGCTACGTGTTTACCGGCGACCTATGTCGAGGCCGATGATTTTCATCCTGAAGGCAATATTGAAGCAATGGGTCGGGGACATCCGTTAACGGATGACATGCGCCGACCTTGGCTGAATGATCTTTCGCAAGCGATCGTTGACTTAAACAAACAAGAAGCAACACCTGCTGTTGTTGTTGCGTGTTCCGCCCTTAAGCGGTCTTACCGTGACATCATCCGCACTTATTTGCCTCATGCCTGTTTTATCTTCCTTTCAGGATCAAAAGATATCATTCGCGAAAGAATGCTCAATCGGCAAGATCATTTCATGCCACTTGAGCTGCTGGACAGCCAGTTAGAAATTTTGCAGCCTCCGTCTTTGGACGAGCTGCACATCAACGTCGACGTGAGTGGCGCTAAAACTGACATCATCAATCAAATTTTGCGCCAGATCATGCCGGAAACTGTGGCCTAAGGCCGCCAATATCGAATACTCTTCAGGGAGGTACTGTGAGTATGAAGTTTTTGAAATTTGCAGCTGCAGCAGTCATTGCAGCATCCACCGCCACAACGGCACTTGCAGCAGATTATTCTCTGCGTTTCCAGTCTTCTGACCCAGCTGGTAACCCAAACTTTGAACTTCAGCAGGCTTGGGCAGCACGTGTTGGCGTTCTTACCAACGACCGCGTTAATGTTGAAATGCTGCCAGTTGGCACAATCGTTCAGCACACTGAAACTCAGGACGCTGTTGCAGCAGGGATCATTGACGGTCACATCACCGACACCTCTTACTTCACCGGTAAAGATGCAGCCTTCGGTCTGATCGCAAACCCGGTTGGTGCATACGGTTCTCCATCCGAAATGCTCAACTTCATGGAGTACGGCGGCGGCAAGCAGCTGATGAACGAACTGCTGAACCCATATGGTCTTCAGTTCATCGGTGCGACCACTCCAGGTCTTGAAGCATTCATCTCCAAGGTTCCTCTGGACGGCGTTGATGACCTGAAGGGGCTGAAAATGCGTGCACCAGAAGGTCTGGTACAGAACGTATTCGCTGCTGCAGGCGCAGCACCTGTGAACCTGCCAGGTTCTGAAGTGTTCACCGCACTGGATAAAGGCGTGATCGACGCAGCAGACTACACAGTGTTCTCAACCAACCACCAGCAGGGCATGCATGCTGTAGCAGGTCATCCGGTGTACCCAGGCTTCCACTCCATGCCATTGGTTGAAGTTTCCATGAACAAAGAAACATGGGACAGCATGCCAGCCGACATTCAGGCTATCATGGAAATGTCTGTTCGTGACTTCGCACGTGACATGACTGCTCAGCTGTCCATGCGTGATGCTGTTGCAGTAGCAGAAGCTATTGCAGATCCAAACATCACCGTTCACAACTGGTCTGCAGAAGAACGCGCTAAGTTCCGTGCAATTGCACGTTCTCAGTGGGAGAAAGTTGCTGAGAAGTCTGATAACGCAAAACGCGTTTACGCGGTACTGTCCGCTTACCTGAAAGAGCAAGGTCTGCTTGCTCAGTAAGCTGATTTAAATCGCGTGAAACATACCGGACCGTCAAGTTCCCCGACGGTTCGGTACCTAGCGGGGAGGCAGGGTGAATGTCAGATCACGAAGAAAAAGACGCTGGCCAAAGAGCTATACCTGAAGCGGGGCTGTTCGGGCGCATAATTGCAAAACTCAGCGCACTCTTTTCACTTGCAATCGTATCGTCTGCGGCAATTCTGATTTTTGAAGTCGCAATGCGGTATCTGTTTAATTCACCAACCATTTGGGCCCACGAAACCGTCATCTTCCTGACGGCGACAACATTCCTTTTTGGTGGTCTTTACTGCGCATCGACGAACAAACACATCCGTGTGGTTCTGATTTACGATGCACTCTCTCCCGAGCTTCGGCGTGTCTTCAACGTTGCTATCTCCATTGCCTGTGCACTCGCCAGCGCCTTGTTCTCCTGGGCAGGCTGGCTCGTTGTAAAACGCGCAATCTGGACACCCGCCGGTGATTTCCGTCTGGAGACCTCCGGCTCTGCATGGAACCCGCCAACACCAGGTCTGCTAAAGCTGTTCCTGCTTGGTATCCTTATTCTCATGTGCCTGCAATTTGCAATTCTGGCCGTCAACTACGCTAAGAAAAAATGACCGATTTACTCGTCCTGATCCCGGATTTTAAAGCTCTGGGCATCGAGCTGGCTACGGTTCTGATGTTCGGCTCATTGCTTCTGCTGCTGCTGACGGGCATGCCTCTTGCTTTCGTCACACTGCTTGTTGCTCTCATTTTCGCACTGGGCTGGTTCGGCCCGGGCGCCGTGCCGCTGATCGTCAGCCGCATCTTCAGCTTCGTGAACTCCTTCGTTTTCGTCTCCGTTCCCATGTTCGTGCTCATGGCTGCGATCCTGGATCGATCGGGCATAGCCAAGGACCTGTTTGACGCCATGCGCCTCGTTGGCGGGCGTCTGCGTGGTGGTATCGCCATTCAGACGCTTCTCGTGGCTGTTGTTCTGGCCGCCATGTCCGGCATCATTGGCGGTGAAGTTGTTCTGCTTGGCGTCATCGCACTACCGCAGATGCTGCGCCTCGGCTACGACCGTAAACTCGCCATTGGCGTGTGCTGTGCAGGTGGTGCACTGGGTACAATGATCCCGCCATCCATCGTGCTGATCATCTATGGTCTGACAGCGAGTGTCTCTATCGGCGATCTGTTCACGGCAGCGTTCTTCCCAGGCCTCATGCTTGCAGGCATGTACGCCGCCTATATTCTGATCCGCGCCTATTCCAACCCTGAAGTCGCGCCAATTCCAGAAGCTGGCGAGATCCCAATCGCGGAAAAAATGCGCCTCCTGAAAGGCTTGTTTCTCCCGATCCTCGTTGTGGTGTTCGTTCTCGGCTCCATTTATGGCGGTATCGCGAGTGTGACCGAGGCTTCTGCCATTGGTGTGCTCGGCGTAACCATCTCAACCATCATCCGCCGCGAATTTTCAGTCAAGCTCATCATGGGGGCAGCTAAGCAGACCTTATCAACTGTTGGTATGATCGTTTGGATTGGAGTAGGGGCCTCTGCACTGGTCGGCGTGTTCAACTTGATGGGTGGTATCCGCTTTGTTCAGGCACTGATCACAGGTATCTCCGACGATCCAACCGTCGTGATCCTGTTCATGATGCTCATCCTGTTCGTGCTTGGCATGTTCCTGGATTGGGTTGGCATCGCACTGCTTACCATGCCGATCTTCGTGCCAATCGTCTCACAGCTTGGTTACGATCCAATCTGGTTCGGCGTTGTCTTTGCCATGAACATGCAGGTCAGCTTCCTGTCACCACCGTTCGGACCCGCGGCCTTCTACCTGAAGAGTGTGGCGCCACCCGATATAAGTCTGGGCGAGATTTTCAGAGCATTACTGCCATTCATCATGATCCAGATCGTAGCCGTCGCCCTGCTGATCATCTTCCCCGGCATCGCAGTCAGCTAACAAAAACAATAATCACGCTGAAGAAAGAGCCTGCGACCACCGCAGGCTCTTTTGTTGTTTAAGCCTATCTGCTTCTGGCAGTCACCCACTGCAGCACAATCTTTATTTGCAGTATTATGCTAGATCACCCACTCTCGTTCTAAACGAAGCAACGTATCGACAGTGCCCAGTTTCTGAGAATAGTCCTCTCTCAAAGCGCCCAAGCGATCTGTCGGGTAGGGACCCGGGCCAAGCAAAGAGAGCACAGATTTCAAGTCTTCAGACAAACGTTCCAGCTCAGGCTGCAGATGTTCAACTTTCTCCCAAGCCTTTTGCGCATTTTCTGAATTAACTTTGGCATGCAATTCAGCTTCATGACCCCAGCTGCTTACAACTCGCGGGTGCGTCGCCTCAAAAGTTTGCAAGGCATCTTCTGCCACAGGTAACCAAGAGAGATCCTGCTCGCTATGAGCTTGCTGATACGCTTCTATTTTTGCCTGGCTTTCTTTTAGCTGAGAAATAGCATCTCGCACTTCAATCTGTTTACCAGTCAAATAATAAAGGCTCACCAACACATCGTCTGGCGGCATTGTAGACTGCTTGCCAGCAGGAATAGTTAAGTCTAAAACGGCGGAAAGGCGGGTCTCCAGCAGCTCCAGCTCATGCAAATTCTTTAGTTTGGGCTCTGTCATCAACTGAGGATCAAGCTGCTCAAACTCAGAAACTTCATGCGATAGAATCCTCGAAACCTCATAGGCTTCAGACTCTCGCGCATTTGTATTGTGATGAACAGAGAACTGAGAGAGTGTATGATATGTCTTAGAAACCAGTTCACGTAGCCTCCCAAGGACAGAACTGTCTGCATTGCCCTGTTTTTCAGCTCTGATGACCGTTTTACATTGCTTACCCAGCTCGATAATCGCAAATGCAGCATCACCTTGCGATTCATTTTTTGCACGCTGCACCAAGACGTTACGCACATCACCAAAAGAGTTTCGAATGTCTTTTTCGGTCACTTGCCGCTCAGAGCGCGCACCTCGGCCATCATATTTAGGATTTGAAACCACATCTTTCAGTACAGATCGGGCTTCACTTTCCTCAATCAGACTATCCTGGATGAAAGAAAGAGAACCTGCTTCAGCGGCATCAGGTCGCTGATTGATGGTGTTCTGTAGTCCGTCCATAAAGCGGGAATAATCTGTTTCAACCGCCGCGAGCCCCGGGATCTTAACTGCGTTTCCTTCATCATCCCTGCTAATTTTCGTTGAATGCCATAGTCCAGCATTTGGCATGTGGTTCTCATCACGAAGCCCTTGTTCAACGCCAGAAAGCAAGGTTGCACCAACCGAGAACACATCGCTCTTTTCGGAAGTTTGGGGATGTCTCGGGTGTACCTCAGGGGCTTTATAGTCTTCGGTAAACCCTTTAGCTGTCTCTCCAGCTTTGGAGTGTAAACCAAGGTCAATTATTACAGGCTCACCAGTTTCTGCGCTCACTACGTAATTGTCTGGTTTGATGTCATTGTGAACTAAACCAGCCTTACTGATATGACCGGTAACATCCAACAGTTTCTGCCCGATGTATTGAACACTGCCCCAATATTGCGCGCTGGAGATATCCCCCGCCTTCCACGCTTGATTCAATTTGCGCATGGTGACACTGCCACGATCGCCAACAACTTCATCCATCACCAAGGCTTCTTTGACCAAACTACCGTAGGGTACCGAGGCCATCCCATAAACTTTCCCTAGGTTTGGGTGCTCACCTGCGTTTTCATAGATTGTCTTATATGCACTCAGTTCAGCCTTCAGGTGCCCGGCGGCAACAGTTCTCTCAATTTTACCGACCAGATTGTGACCATCTGCTGTCGTATAGGTTGAGATATGGCTCTCACCCTCTGCAAACTTCTCAGTAATATTTGGCTTTAATGTCGAAAGATCTGGCGCATCTCCCACTACCGGTTCCCCAACCCAGTCATATGATTTAGGGAGAGTTTCTGGGACTGCTTTTAATGCAGCAGTGCCATTCAGTAAGGGCGATTTCAGCGTCACTTGCGGCAGCTCCTTTCGAAGCTGCTCAAGTTGCTGCTCCCGGTTTCCCTTGAAACTCAGAAACTGCTCTTGCGTTTCAACACCAAGGGAGGAGCCTTTATCAGATGTATAGAGCTTAACCGACTCATTTTGCGCGGCTGCTTCAGCCTCAACAGGTGTATGAAGGATCGGAGAAATCGGCTGAGATACAATACTGGTGCTGGGCAATGGCCTGTCTTTCAAAAAATGGACACACCACTTGCATAAATCAGAGAGACAACCTCTGCTGTATCAATCGATACATGCAACCCACACTAACGAACGCTTCAATAATTGCCGCACACCTTAAAACGCAGATGTTCCAGGCAGTTCAATGCAACCAAACACCCATGTTGCAACCAAGCAGAAGTGGCGGGTGGGGCGCAATGCAGGAATGTCATAATGGGTAGGGCTTTACACCTTGCTGAAGCGCTCTGGCCCTGACGGACGGAGACCCCAAATATCGCAGGACGACAGG